>JAUHXL010000596.1 GCA_030426945.1 bacterium | reverse complement strand
GTGCTGGTCGTCGCCACCCGCCGCGTCGACGCCACCAGCCTGCTGCCCTCGACCACCTCGTCGGATCCGGTCAGCGGGCTGCTGACGCGGCGCCCGGACCTGTTCGAGGCGCGCGAGGTGACGCGCCTCGACGACCTGAGCATGGCGCAGCTGGTGCAGGAGCGGCTGCCCTTGCCGCCCGCCGACGTCGAGCACCTGGTGCGGGCGGGCCGCGGCAACCCGCTCTACGTCGTGCAGGCGCTGGCCTGGCTGGTCGATCAGCGCGCCGTGCGCGCCGCCGGGGAGGGCTACGCGCTGGGCTCCGCGGTGCGGGCCCTGCCCAGCACCCTGGTCGAGCTGATGCGCGCGCGCCTGCGGGTCGCGCTGGCCGATCACGGCGACGACCTGCGCGCGCTGGTCGAGTGGCTCGCGCTGCTGGGGGACACGTTCCCCTTCGGGCTGGTCGAGGCGCTGGGCCGGCGCGCCGGCGTCGACGTCGTCCGCCTCGAGACGGGCCTGGACCAGCTCGTGCGCGCGGGGGTGCTGTTCGACGAGGCCGGCGATGCGTTCTGCTTCGCCAACCACCTGACGCGCGAGGCGGTGCTCGAGGATCTGGTGGGGCGATCAGACGCGGCGGCGCTGCATCGGCGCGTGGCGGAGGCCAAGGCGGACTGGTTCGAGGGGGCCCCCGGCCCGGCCGCGGCCGACGTCGCCGGTCACTACGCCAACGCCGGCGAGACCGAGAAGGCGCTGTCGTACCTGCTGGTGGCCGCCGAGCACGCCCGAGAGACCGCGCAGTTCGGCGCCGCGGGGGCTTGGTACGCGGCTGCCGAGCGGCTCGCGGGGGCGCTGCCCCGGGGGGGCACCTCGGACGCGGCGCGCGCCGACATCCTGCTCGGGGTGGCCGAGATCGCCCTCGCCCTGCGCGATCCGCAGCGCGCGGGGCGGCAGGCCGCGAAGCTGCTGCGGTGGGCGCAGCAGGTCGACGATACCCCGCGCCGCGCGGCGGCTTTGCGGGTGCTGGGCGAGGCGCAGGTGGCGCTCGGCCGCGGCAACGAGGCGGATCCGGCGCTGGCCGAGGCCGCGCGTCTGTTGCAGCTCGAGGGCGACGCGCGCGGCGCGGCGCGGGCCGGCCTCGCCCGCGGCCGCGCGGCGCTGCAGCGGGGCGCGCTGGCCGACGCCCGGGATCACTTCAAGGCGGCGCGGGCCCGCTTCGCCGAGGCCAGCGACGTGGGCGGCGAGGCCGCGTGTCGCCGCGCGCTGGGCGAGCTGGCCGTCCGGGCGGGTGATCGACCGACCGCGCTCGAGCAGCTGACCTTGGCGGTGCGCCTGGCCGAGCGGGCGGGGGACGCGCTGCTCCTGGCTCAGGCCAGCTGGCGCCTGGCGGAGCTCCTGCGGCAGGGCGGGCAGGTCGAGGCGGCCGCGGCGCGCTACGCGGTGGCGGCCGACGCCTATGGCGCGGCCGGCAACGAGGAGGGCGTCGGCCGCAGCCTGCGGGGCCTCGGCGACGCCCAGCGCGCGCAGGGGCACCCCGAGACGCGGCGCACCTACCAACAGGCGATCGAGGCCTTCCGCCGGCTGGGCGACAACTTCCAGCTGGCCATCTGCTTCACGCAGGTCGGGCGTCTGGCCACCGACGCCGGCGACCTGGCCGGGGCCGAGGCGAGCTTCGAGCGGGCGCTCGCGTGCCTCGAGGCCTTCGACGATCCGGTCCGCGTGGGTGTCCTGCACGCGTTCCTCGCGCGCATCGCGCATCGGCGCGGCGACCGGAGCGCGCGCGACGAGCGGCTGCGCGCCGCGCTGCAGGTGGATCGGACGCGGCCGCTGGTGGTCAACGAGTGGCCGCGCGTGCTGGAGGAGCTGGCCACCGGGCTGCGCGCCGACGGGCGCGCGCAGGACGCCAGCCGCCTGCTGCGTCGGGCCATCGAGGTGTGGACCGCGCTGCGGCGCCCCGAGGACGCGGGGCGCTGCCGGGCGACGCTCTCAGAACTGGCTGCGTAGACCGACGTTCAGCGGGATGGTCGAGTAGGTGAGGGTGAGATCCTCGCCGTAGCTCTGGGCGTACTGGTAACCCAGGTTCGCGAAGGCGGCGACGCTCTCGTTGAACACGTACGACCCGCCGAAGCCGAAGCGCAGGCCCCAGCCGATGCGCGTCCCGCCGCCCGCGGCCTCGGGCACGTCGTCCTGCTCGAGCCAGATCGAGGGGCCGATGGCCAGGAAGCCGTCGAAGGTCACGTTCTTGACGATCGGGAAGCTCATCCGGGCGCGGAGGGCCGGGTTGAGGATCAAGCGGCGGTCGAGGGCGTCGCCCTTGGCGTCCTCGCCGCCGGCCCAGAGGAAGCCGAACTCGCCGCCGACCCCGAAGGCCTTGGCCAGCATGTAGTCCACCTGGGGCGTGATGCCGAAGGTGGTCGTCAGATCGCCGTCGGCGCTGGGGCCGTCGTCGAACTCGGCCTCGCCGGTGCCAGCGAAGCCGACGTTGAAGCCGAGGCCGCCCACGATCTGGGCGCTGGCGGGGGCCGCGGCGAGCGCGGCGGCGAGCAGGACGAGCAGCGAAATCGCGGAGCGCTTCATCGGGTACCTCTCTGTGGATCGTTCACGGGGCGTTCTATCAGCCCCGACGGGTCTGCGGGAAGTCGGGGGTTTGCGTTGCCCTCACCGTGCTTACGGTTGTCCCCGTCGGTCTGCTGGCCGCCCGGGACGGCGGAGCGTCTGCTGCCTTCAAATCGGTGCACCCCAAAAAATCGAACCACGGCGCACCGCCAGCGAAAGAGGAGAGCCCGATGGACTTCAACAAGTTGACGACCAAGGCGCGGGAGGCGCTGGGCGCGGCGATGGAGGTGGCCCGCAAGGGCGGCGCCCCGGAGCTGTACCCCGAGCACGTGCTCGTGGCGCTGGTGCGGCAGAAGGACGGCGTGGTGCCGACGCTGCTCGACAAGCTGAACGTCGCGCCGGAGCGCGTCGTGGCCGGCGCCGAGCGGGCGCTGCAGCGGCGCCCCAAGGTGAGCGGGGGTCAGCTGCACGAGAGCGCGGCCTTCCGCGATCTGCTCGGCCGGGCCAGCGACGAGGCCGAGAAGATGGGCGACGAGTACGTCTCGACCGAGCACCTGCTGCTCGGGCTGTGCGAGCAGCCCGAGGCCGGGCGCGCACTGCGCGACGCGGGCGTCCAGCGCGACGCGGTGCTGCAGGCCCTGCAGTCGGTGCGCGGCAACCAGCGGGTGACCGATCCCGACCCCGAGGGTCGCTACGACGTGCTCGACAAGTACACGCGCGACCTGACGGCCGCGGCGCGCGCCGGCAAGCTCGACCCGATCATCGGCCGCGACGATGAGGTGCGGCGCGTGATGCAGGTGCTGCAGCGGCGCACCAAGAACAACCCCGTCCTCATCGGTGAGCCCGGCGTGGGCAAGACGGCCATCGCCGAGGGCATCGCCCAGCGCATCGCCACCGAGGACGTGCCCGAGGGGCTGCGCGGTCGCCGGCTGCTGAGCCTCGACCTCGGGGCCCTCATCGCCGGCGCGAAGTACCGCGGCGAGTTCGAGGAGCGGCTGAAGGCGGTGCTGAAGGAGGTCGCCTCGGCCGAGGGCGACATCGTCTTGTTCATCGACGAGCTGCACACGCTGGTCGGGGCGGGCGCCGCCGAGGGGGCGATGGACGCCTCGAACATGCTCAAGCCGGCCCTCGCGCGCGGCGAGCTGCGCTGCATCGGCGCCACGACGCTGGACGAGTACCGCAAGTACATCGAGAAGGACGGGGCGCTCGAGCGCCGCTTCCAGCCGGTGCGCGTCGCGCAGCCGAACATCGAGGACACCGTCTCGATCCTGCGCGGGCTCAAGGAGAAGTACGAGGTCCACCACGGCATCCGCATCCAGGACGGCGCCCTGCTGGCGGCCGCGCGGCTGTCCCACCGCTACATCCCGGACCGCCAGCTGCCGGACAAGGCCATCGATCTCGTCGACGAGGCCGCCAGCAGCATCCGCCTGCAGCTCGACAGCCGGCCAGCGGTCATCGACGACGTCAACCGGCGCATCACCAGCCTCGAGATCGAGCTGATGAGCGTGCAGCGCGAGAAGGACGAGGGCAGCAAGGGCCGGGCGAAGGCGATCGAGGCGGAGCTGCGCGACCTGCGCGGCCGCGCCGACGAGCTGACGCGCGCGTGGACCTCGGAGCGCGAGGCGCTCGAGCGCACCAACGCGCTGCGCGAGCAGCTCGAGCAGGCCGGCACCGAGGAGGAGCGCCTGCGCAACACGCTGCCCAAGGTGATCGACTACGACGCGCGCGAGCGCATGTACCAGCAGCTCGGCGAGCTCAACGCGCGCATCGCCGGCCTGCGGCAGCAGCTCGAGGTGGCCGAGGCCCGCCTCGC
>JAUHXL010000595.1 GCA_030426945.1 bacterium | reverse complement strand
TGCAGCGCGCGGACCAGCTCGACGGCCTTGTAGGCCGCCACGCCGCCCGTCACGCACACGTGGACTCGACGGTCGGACAACATCGCGCCGGAGCATACGTCGGGCGCTCCGCGGACACAATCGGCCGTCCGGGGGCTCGATCAGCCGTCACCCCACGGAGACGGCAGCGGGAAGGGCGCGCCGCGCGGCGTCAGGCTCATCAGCTGCAGGGTGATGTAGGCCGACAGGCCCCACAGCGTCTCGCCGTCGTGCTCGAAGAAGTAGACGGGGAAGCGATCGGCGCCGCGCTCGAAGTACTCGGTGCGCCAGCCGGCCGCCACCCGCAGGGCGGCGAAGGGCACGCTGAAGATGCGCGCCACCTCCCCCGGCTCGGCGCGCAGGGGCGGTACGCTCGAGAGGTGCGCCACCACCGGCGTGACGATCTGCTCGCCGCGCACCGTGGGGAAGTCGTCGAGCAGGCCGAGCACGTCGACGTGGACGCGGGCGAGCCCCACCTCCTCCTCGGCCTCGCGCAGCGCCGCGTCGATCACGTCCCGATCACCGGGATCGACGCCGCCGCCCGGGAACGCGACCTGGCCCTTGTGGGTCGGCAGGTGCTCCGCGCGCCGGGTCAGCAGCAGCCGACGCGGGCCCCCGTCGTCGATGATCGGCACCAGCACCGCCGCGCGCCGCTGGGCCGACATCGTGCGCCGCTGCCGCGCAGCCAGCGCGTCGCGGAGATCGGCGATCACGAGGGCGGGTCGAGGGTGCGCAGCCGCTTCTCGAGCCCGTCCGACACCATCTCGATCGCGACGCGGTTGCTGCCCCCGCGCGGGATGACCACGTCGGCGTGGCGGCGCGACGGCATGACGAAGGTGAGGTGCATCGGCCGCACCGTCGCCTCGTACTGCCCCAGCACGTGCTCCATCGTCCGCCCGCGCTCGTGGGTGTCGCGCCGCAGCCGCCGCATCAGCCGGATGTCGTCGGCCGTGTCGACGAAGATCTTCACGTCCATCAGATCCCGCAGCCGGGTGTTCTCGAGCACCAGGATGCCCTCGACGATCACCAGGGGCCGTGGATCGACGCGGACCGTGTCCGCGTGGCGCACGGACTCGGTGTAGCTGTAGACCGGCTGATCCACCGCCTGTCCCCGCTTGAGCGACTCGACGTGGTTGATCAGCAGATTGGAGTCGAAGGCGTCCGGGTGGTCGAAGTTGACCTCCCGGCGCTGCGCCAAGCTCAGGTGGCTCAGATCCCGGTAGTAGCTGTCGTGCTCGAGGTAGGCGACCCGGCTGGGGCCGATCCGCTCGACGATCGCGCGCGCGACAGTGGTCTTGCCGGAGCCTGTTCCGCCCGCGATGCCCAGGACGACGACGGCCATGATCGTGGGGGTTTCCTTTGGATCGGGGTGTCGATAGAGTACCGCAGCCCGGGGCCGGAAGGCCCGTCGCCGGACGCGGTAGCACGGGAAAGTTGGGGGTGTCAAGCCGCGTCCCCGCCGGCAGGACGGTGGCCCGGAGGGTCGCCGCCGGGTGCCAGCACCGCAAGTGTTCACGCCGTATCGGCAGAGGTCTCGAGGGCAGAGTCGTTTTGAGCCAGGACGTCGAGCTCGCGCAGGTGCTCGCGCAGGCGCGCGACATCGCGCGCCTGTCGGAGCAGCCCCTCAGCAGCGCCCATGTGCTGCTGGCCTTGTTCACGGTGCCCAACGCGGCGGAGCTGCTGCTGCTGGAGCGCCAGGTCAGCGAAGAGACGGTGCTGCAGGCCTTCGACGCCGGCACCGGCGAGCCCCCCGGCACGCTGGACCGGCTCGCCAGCCGCGCCCGTCAGCTGGCCGAGGGCTTCGACCTCGACGCGCCCACCTGCTTGCACTGGCTGGCCGCCTGCACCAAGGAGCCCGCCTCCTACGCCTACCGCCTGCTCGAGGCCACCGGCATCTCGATGCCGCGCCTGCGCGGCGCGGCGCTCCGCTTCGCCACCCACGGCGTGCCCGCGCACCTCACGGCGCTGCGCCACGCGGTGTGCGAGGTGGCCGCGCTCGAGGAGAGCGACGCGCCGCGCGACACCGTCGAGATGCCCGCGGTGCCCGGCGGCGACACCGTCGAGGTGCCGTCCATGCGCCGCGCCGCGCCGCCCCAGGGGCCGGTGCCCCAGCGCAGCGCCAGCGAGGCCGCGCGCGAGCGGCGCGCCACCCGGCGCGGGCGCCGCCGCAGCGACCGCGCCGCGCCGGTCTCCGACGAGGGCCCCGCGGCGGCGCCCCCGCCCGACGACGTGCCGAGCCCCTTCGTGCTCAACCGCGAGCGCTTCCCCTGGCTGACGCGGCTGGGCCGCAACCTGAGCCACCTCGCCTGGATCGGGCGGCTGGATCCGGTCATCGGACGCGACGCCGAGATCGAGCAGGCGATCGACGTCCTGAACAAGCGCCGCAGCAACAACCCCTGCTTCGTCGGCGAACCCGGCGTGGGCAAGACGGCGGTGGCCGAGGGGCTCGCGGCGCGCCTCGCGGCCGCCCACGAGAGCGAGACCGCCGCGCCCGACCGCGTGATCATCCAGGTCGACGTGGGCGCCATCGTCGCCGGCACCCACCTGCGCGGCGCGCTCGCCGAGCGCCTGCGCGGGCTGCAGGACGAGGTGCGTCGAGCCGCCGGCCGGGTGGTCGTGTTCATCGACGAGCTGCACACGCTGATGGGCGCGGGCGCCGGCGACGGCGGACACGACGCGGCCAACGAGCTGAAGACGGCCCTCGCGCGCGGCGAGTTCCCGTGCATCGGCGCCACCACCGTCGACGAGTACCGCCAGCACATCGAGGCGGATCCGGCGCTCGAGCGCCGCTTCACCGCGGTGCACGTGGACGAGCCCGACGTCGCCGCCACCCTGGGCATCCTCGCCGGGGTCACGGATCGCTACGCCGCGCACCACGGCGTCACCTACCAGCCCGAGGCCCTCGAGGCCGCCGTTCGACTGGGGCGACGCTACCTGCACGAGCGCCGGGATCCGGACAAGTCGCTCGGCGTGCTCGATCTGGCCGGGGCGGTCGCGCGCCGGGCCGGCGCCGACGTCGATCGCCGCGCCGTCGCCGAGGTGATCGCGCGCACCGCGCGGGTGCCGCTCGAGCACCTGCTGCTCGACGATCCCCAGCGCATCCTGCAGATGGAGGCGCACCTCGGCGAGCGCATCGTAGGCCAGCGCCACGCCCTCACCGCGATGGCCGAGACCATCCGGCGCAGCTTCGCCGGCTTCGCGGGCGGGCGGCCGATCGGCAGCTTCCTGCTGCTCGGCCCCACCGGCGTGGGCAAGACCGAGGCGGTGAAGGCCCTCGCCCACTTCCTCTTCGGCAGCACCGAGGCCCTCACCCGCTTCGACATGAGCGAGTACCTCGAGGCGCACACGGTGGCCCGGCTCATCGGCGCGCCGCCGGGCTATGTCGGCCACGGCGAGGGCGGCCAGCTGACGGACGTGGTGCGGCGCCGCCCCTACCAGGTCGTGCTGTTCGACGAGATCGAGAAGAGCCACCGCGACGTCTGGAACGTGCTGCTCCAGGTCCTGGACGACGGCCGCCTGACCGACGGGCGCGGCCGCACCGTCGACTTCTCGAACACGGTCATCGTGATGACCAGCAACCTCGGCGCCGACGCCTTCGGGCAGAGCGACCGTCGCATCGGCTTCGGCGACGCGGGGGCGGATCCCGAGCGCGCGGCCGCTCGTGTGCTGCAGGCGGCGCAGCGGGTGTTCCCGCCCGAGCTCTGGAACCGCATCGAGAGCCGGCTGGTGTTCCACCCCCTGTCGAAGGACGAGGTGCGCACCATCGCGGGCCTGTTGCTCGCCGAGCGGTCGCGCCTGCTCGAGGGCGAGCGCTCGATCGGCTTCAGCCTGACGCCGGCCGCCCTCGACCACCTGATCGAGCACGGGGGCTACGACGTCGCCCTCGGCGCTCGGCCCATGCGGCAGGCCATCGCCCGCCACGTCGAGAGCCCGCTGGCCGCCTTGGTGCTGGCCGGCGAGGTCGAGGCCGGACAGCACGTGCGGGTGGACGCCGACGCCGCCGGCGCCCTCACCTTCGCGGTGCGGGCCCCCGACTGAGCGTCTCTTCGAGCGCCGCGCGCTCGGCCTCCGTCCATGGCAGCCAGATCGCCGTCGCGCGGGTCAGCGCTGCATAGACCGGCAGGAAGTCCGGGGCGTGCCGGGCGATGGCCGCGAGGTGCGCGCCGATGGCGTCGACGTCGCGACGCGCCAGCGGCCCGGTCAGCGCGTCGCGCGGCGCGCGCTGGGTGAAGTGGTCGAGGGTGCCGCGCAGCAGCGGCGCCAGCATCGCGCGGGCGGTCTCGGCCTCGATCCCCAGGGCCTCGAGCAGCGCCACGCCGCCCGCGCCCAA
>JAUHXL010000594.1 GCA_030426945.1 bacterium | reverse complement strand
AGGGGCCGCGCCGACCCGACCACACGCGCGCCCGGCGGACGCACCGCATGGCCTTCGTGCTGGTCGCGCGGCCGGACGATCCGGTGGACGACGCGGCGGTGGCGCGGGTGGACGCGCTGCGGCGGCGCTGGGAGGCGGCCTTCGAGGCGGCGGCCGCCGCGCCGGGCTGGCCGGGGCCGGATCTGGTGACGAGCGCGGACGCTGATCCGAGCGACGGGGCGCCGGCCGACGCGGCGCCGGAGGACGCCGCGCCGCACGACGCCGAGCCGGCCGAGGCTGCGACCGACGCGGGGATCGACGCTGGACCGCCCGCCGCCACCCCCCGCTCGACCGGCGGCGACGGGGGCTGCGGGGCGGCACCCAGCGGCCCGCTCGGCGGCGCGGGGTGGGCGGCCCTGCTGCTGCTCAGCCTTCGGCGGCGAGGGCCTCGATGCGCGCGCGGCTCTGGGCCAGCTTGTCGAGCGCCGCCTCGATCTCCGCCTGGCGCGCGCGATCCTTGGCGACGATCTCGTCGGGCGCGTTCTCCACGAAGCGCGGGTTGGCCAGCTTCTTGGTGAGCTGCTCGAGGGACTTCTGGGTCTTGCCGATCGCCTTGTCGAGGCGGCCGAGCTCCTCGTTCAGATCGATCAGCCCGGCCAGCGGCACCAGCACCTCGGTGGTGCCGGCGAGCTGCATCGCGGCGCCCTTGGGGCGGTCGCCCTGGGCCTGGATGGTCAGCCCGTCGCAGCGGGCGGTGCGCTCGATCACGGCGCGGAGGCCCTCGAGCAGCGCCGCGGTCTCGGCGTCCGGGGCGCGCAGCACGGTCGGCACCGGCCGCCCACCCCCCAGGTTCAGCTCGCCGCGGATGTTGCGCACGCCGGTGACGACGCCCATCAGCAGCTCCACGCCGGCCTCGGCCTCGTCGTCGCGCGCGAAGTCCCCCGGCTTGGGGAAGTCGGCCACGATGAGCGCCGGGGGGCGCGCGTCGCCCAGGGGCAGCTTGGCCCAGATCTCCTCCGACGCGAAGGGGATGAACGGGTGCAGCAGGCGCAGCGCGGCGTCGAGCACCTGGGTCAGCGTCCACTGCGTCGCCGCCTTGGCGTCCGCGTCCTCGCCGTAGAGCACGGGCTTCGACAGCTCGATGTACCAGTCGCAGAGCTCGCTCCAGAAGAACTGGTACAGCGCGTTGGCGGCGTCGTTGATGCTGAGGGCCTGCAGGGCGGCGTCCACCGCCTCGGTGGCGCGGTCGAGCCGGCTGAGGATCCACCGATCGACCACCCCCAGGCGCGCCGGCGCCGGCGCCTCGGCGTCGAAGCCCTCGAGGTTCAACAGCGCGAAACGACAGGCGTTCCACACCTTGTTGATGTAGTTGCGGCTGCTCTCGACGTGCCGCATCGACATCTTGATGTCGCGCCCGTGGCCGGCCATCGACGCGAGCGCCATGCGCAGGCTGTCGGCGCCGTACTCCTGGCTGACGTCGAGCGGATCGATGACGTTGCCCTTCGTCTTGGACATCTTCTGGCCGTGCTCGTCGCGCACCATCGCGTGCAGCAGCACGGTGTCGAAGGGCACCTCGCCCATGAAGTGCAGGCCCATCATCATCATCCGGGCGACCCAGAAGAAGAGGATGTCGAAGCCGGTCTCCATGACCGACGTGGGGTAGAACGTCGCGAGATCCTTCGTCTCGTCGGGCCAGCCCAGCGTCGAGAAGGGCCACAGGCCGCTCGAGAACCAGGTGTCGAGCACGTCCTCGTCCTGCGTCACCTGGTCGCTGCCGCAGTGGGCGCAGGCGGCCGCGTCCTCGCGCTGCACGGTGATCTCGCCGCAGGCCGCGCAGTGCCACGCGGGGATCTGGTGGCCCCACCACAGCTGCCGGCTGATGCACCAGTCCCGGATGTTGTCCATCCAGTGGAAGTAGGTCTTCTCCCACGACTCGGGGACGATGCGCGTGCGCCCGTCACGCACCGCGTCCGCCGCCGGCTTGGCCAGCGGCTCCACCCGCACGTACCACTGCTTCGAGAGCATCGGCTCGACCACCACGCCGCTGCGCTGGCAGGTGCCGACGTTGTTCTTGTGCGGCTTGATCTCGACGAGCAGGCCCAGCTTCTCGAGGTCGGCGACGATGGCCTTGCGCGCCTCGAAACGATCCAGGCCGCGGTAGGCCTCGGGCGCGTTCTCGTTCATCTTCGCGAAGCTGTCGAGCACCGCGATGGCGGGCAGCTCGTGCCGCTTGCCGGTCTCGAAGTCGTTGAAGTCGTGGGCCGGCGTCACCTTGACCGCGCCGGTGCCGAAGGTGGGATCGACGAGGATCGCGTCGGCCACGATCGGGATGCGCCGGTCGGTCAGCGGCAGCGCGATCTCCTTGCCGATCAGGTGCTGGTAGCGCGGATCCTCCGGGTGCACCGCGACGGCGGTGTCGCCGAGCATCGTCTCCGGCCGCGTCGTCGCCACGACCAGGCGCTCGTCGCTGTCGGCCACCGGGTAGGCGATGTGCCAGAGGAAGCCGTCGCGCTCCTCGTAGACGACCTCGAGATCCGAGATGACCGTCTGGCAGCCCGGCGACCAGTTCACCAGGCGGTCGTCGCGGTAGATCAGCCCCTCTTCGTACAACCGGACGAACACCTCGCGCACCGCGCGCGACAGCCCCTCGTCCATGGTGAAGCGCTCGCGCGTCCAATCGACCGAGCAGCCCAACGCCTCGATCTGCTTGGTGATCCGGGCGTGGTACTGGTCCTTCCACTCCCAGACGCGCTCGAGGAACTTCTCGCGCCCGAGCGCGAAGCGGTCGAGCCCCTCCTCGGCCAGGCGCCGCTCGACGACCATCTGCGTGGCGATGCCGGCGTGGTCGGTGCCGGGCAGCCACAGCGCGTTGAAGCCGCTCATCCGCTTCCAGCGCACCAGGACGTCCTGGATGGTCACGGTCAGCGCGTGCCCCATGTGCAGGCTGCCGGTGACGTTCGGCGGCGGGATGACGATGGTGAAGGGGGGCTTGTCGCTGTCGGCGTCGGGCGTGAACCACCCGCCTTCGATCCAGCGCGCATACCAGGCGGCCTCGACGTCGCGGTGGTCGTAGGCCTTGTTCAGCTCGTTGCTCAATGGGTCACCCCGGGGCCCGCGACCGGCGGGCCGGTTGGCGTTCCAAGAAACGGGGCGAGGGGGCGTGGGGCGGGCGAGGCCGGCCCAACGGCGCCCTCGCCATCGAAGCGAGTTCGCTCAGGCGGTCATGCGCTCGCGTACCACGCGGGCGATCTCTTCCTTCAAGATGGCCTCGGCCAGCTGCGGGATGACCTCCCACGCGATGCGCTCGACGACCTCGCGCGAGGCGCCCTCGAGCGCGCCGGCCAGCCCGGCGTCACCGGTGATGCGCGCAGCGGCCGCCTGCACGGCGGCGGCGGCCGGGGGCGCGACGATGGGGGCCTCGTCCGACGGGCGCTCGAACTGCCGCGTCGGCGCCTCGGTCTCGAAGGGGCTGGTGCCGCCGAACGGGTTGCCCGCGCCGGCCGCGGCGCGCGCGGGCGGCGCCGGCGGCAGGGGCGCCACGGGCTGCGGTGGGGGCGTCGGGGCCGCCGCGGCGGGCATCGGGGCCGGCGCCGGCGGGGCCGACGCGGCCGGCTTGCGCGCCAGCGGGATGTTGCCCAGCGAGGTCCGGAACAGGCCCGCGTCGGGCACCGCCTGCCCCACCGTCTCGAACACCTTGGCCACCAGCTCCTGCGTCTGGAAGGGCTTGGTCAGGTGCCCGTCGACGCCCGCCCGCTGAGCGCGCGCGGCGTCGTACTGCCGGTTGCGGCCGACCAGCATCAGCACCTTCACGCCGCGCGTCGCCGGATCGCTCTTGATCGACTGCGCGACGTCGTAGCCCCCGCCGGGCAGGTCCGGGTCGACGATCGCGACCAGGGGGCCGTGCGCGCCGACGGCCTGCATGGCGCCGGCGCCGTCAGCGGCGAACTCGAGCTTGAACGGGTGCCGCGCCAGGGCGATCTCGACCATGCGGCGCACGGTGCTGCTCTTGTCGGCGACGACGATGGTTCCCTGCATGTGGTCCGTCTCTCCGGTCAGAGGGCCCTGGGCCGCGAGGCCCACGTCGGCCAGCAAGCTCGTATCATGCACCCCCCGGAGCGTCAAGGCGACCCCCCGCCGCGCGAGCGCGCGCGACCGCGTCGCGGCGTTGGCGAGTCGTCAGCGGCTCGCGTCGAGCGCGTCGCCTGCGTAGGATGGTCGGCATGGCGACCGGACGCATCCTCGTGGTGGACGATGATTGGTTCGCCCGTCAGGTGTACGCCGACGGGCTGCAGCGCGAGGGCTACACCGTCGAGGCGGCCGAGGACGGCGAGTCCGCCGTCGCCCTGCTGCGCCAGCGCACCTTCGACGTCGTCGTCAC
>JAUHXL010000593.1 GCA_030426945.1 bacterium | reverse complement strand
CCGGACCCCGGCCGGCCTTGGGCGTCAGTAACGCTGGCACGACCCGTGCTGTACCCTACGCCGTGTCGCTGGCGGCCGCACGCGGTGCCCCGCCAGAACGGAACCCGCCAAAAACGTGGAGGTTCACATGGAGCCAGGATTCTGGATCGCGCCGCTGACCGGCGGCGCCCTCATTGGCCTCGCGGCCGCGGCGATGATGTGGCTGCACGGCCGCATCGCCGGCATCAGCGGCATCTTCGGAGGCCTCGTCAAGCCCACCGCGGGCGACTTCGCCTGGCGGGGCGCCTTCGTCGGCGGCCTGGTCGCCGGCGGCCTCGTGATGCTGCTGGTGATGCCCGCGGCCTTCGAGAACACCACCGACGTGGGCCTGCCGCTCGTGGCCCTCGCCGGCCTGCTGGTCGGCTTCGGCACCCGCCTGGGCAGCGGCTGCACCAGCGGCCACGGCGTCTGCGGCATCAGCCGCTTCTCGCCTCGGTCGATCGTGGCGACCCTGACCTTCATCGCGACCGGCGCGGGCGCGGTGCTGGTCGTCCGAGCCCTGGGGGGTGCGTGATGCGACAGTTGACCATGTTCCTCGCGGGCGTGTTGTTCTCGGTGGGCCTCGCCGTCGCCGGCATGACCCAGCCGCAGAAGGTGATCGGCTTCCTCGACTTCTTCGGCGCCTGGGATCCGAGCCTGATGTTCGTGATGGTGGGCGCCATCGCGGTGAACCTGGTGCTGTTCCGCCTGACCATGCGGGCCGAGCGGCCGAGGTTCGCGCCGCGCTTCCAGGTGCCGACGCGGCGTGACCTGGATGTCCGGCTCATCGGCGGCTCGGCCCTCTTCGGCGTCGGCTGGGGCCTCGGCGGCTTCTGCCCGGGCCCGGCGATCACGTCGCTGCCGACCGCCGCGCCCAGCGTCTTGGTGTTCGTGGGCGCGATGGTGGGCGGCATGGTGCTCTTCCACGCGGTGGAGCGCATGCGCCAGGCGGCCGTGAGCGCCCGCCAGGAGCAGGCTACCCAGAGCTGATTCGACGCCCGGCGTGGACTCGACGCGTGCCCCTTTCGCGCGCGCCGAGCCCGCGAATCCACTCGAGACGGGAGACAAAAGATATGCAGATCGCACACTTCTACGACGCCCGCACCTCGACGCTGACCTACGTGGTCTTCGACGCCGAGACCCGTGACGCGGTGGTCATCGATCCGGTGCTCGACTACGAGCCCTTCGCGTCGCGCACCTTCACGGAGTCGGTGGACGCGGTGACGGCCTTCGTGAAGAGCCAGGAGCTGACGCTGCACTGGATCCTCGAGACGCACGCCCACGCGGACCACCTGTCGGGCTCGCAGCTGCTCAAGGCGCGCTTCCCGAACGCCCAGGTGGCGGTGGGGGCCCGCATCACCGAGGTCCAGGCGCTCTTCAAGCGCATCTTCGACCTGCCCGAGGACTTCCCGACCGACGGGCGGCAGTTCGACCGCCTGCTCGCCGACGGCGAGGTGGTCGAGGCGGGCAGCCTGCGCCTCGAGACGATCAACACGCCCGGGCACACGCCGGCGTGCGTCACCTTCAAGGCCGAGGACGCGATCTTCACCGGCGACGCCTTGTTCATGCCCGACCAGGGCAGCGGGCGGTGCGACTTCCCAGGCGGCAGCGCGCGGGATCTGTACCGCTCGATCACCGAGCGCGTGTACCCGCTGCCCGACGAGACGCGGGTGTTCGTGGGACACGACTACCAGCCGGGCGGGCGTCCCCTGGCCTTCGAGACGACGGTCGGCGAGCAGAAGCGGGCCAACAAGCAGCTGCCCGCGGGCATCACCGAGCGCGCCTTCGTCGAGGCGCGAGAGGCCCGCGACGCGACCCTCGCCGCGCCCAAGCTGCTGTTCCAGAGCGTGCAGGTGAACATCGACGCGGGCACGCTGCCGGCGCCGTCGGGGAACGCCGTGCGCTACCTGAAGATCCCGGTCAACGTCTTCCGGCCGGAGAGCGACGGCGAGCTCGAGACCCGGCCGGTCTGATCTGGTCAGGCGAGCCGATGCTCGCGCATCTTGCGCCAGAGGGTCGAGCGGCTCATCCCGAGCAGCTCGGCCGCCCTCCCCTTGCGTCCGCCGGCCTCGTCGAGCGCCTGCATGAGGCGCCGCCGCTCGAGATCCCGCGCCGTGGTCGGCGTCGACTCGTCGTCCGGTGGCCCCTCGCCGCGCAGCTCGGGGGTGAGATCGGCGTGGGCCAGCGTCGGGCCGTCCCCCACCGCGAAGGCGTACTCGATGACGTTGCGCAGCTCGCGCACGTTGCCCGGCCAGGCGTAGCGCGTCAGCGCGCGCATCGCGTCGAGGCTGATGGCCTCGACGCGGCGCGGTGAGGTCTCGTTGAACTGGTCGACGAAGTGCCAGGTCAGCGCCTCGATGTCCCCGGGCCGCTCGCGCAGGGGCGGGATGAAGATGGGCACCACGCGGATGCGGTACATGAGGTCGGCGCGGAAGCGGCCCGCCTCGACGGCGGCGCGCAGCGAGCGGTGCGTCGCCGCCACCAGGCGCACGTCGACCTCGACGGCCTCGGTGCCGCCCACCGGGACGAAGGACTTCTCCTGCAGCACGCGCAACAGGCGGGCCTGGATGTCGATGGGGATCTCGGCCACCTCGTCGAGGAACAGCGTCCCGCCGTCGGCGAGGGTGAACAGCCCGGGGCGGTCACGGATGGCGCCCGTGAAGGCGCCGCGGACGTGGCCGAAGAGCTCCGAGGCCAGGAGCTCCGGGGTCAGCGTCGCGCAGTTGACGGCGCGGAAAGGCCCCGCGGCGCGAGGGCTGAGCTCGTGGATGGCCTGGGCGATGCGCTCCTTCCCGGTGCCGGTCTCGCCGCGGATCAGCACCGACGCCTGGGTGCGGGCGAGCTTGGCGACGAGCTCGAAGACCGCGTGCATCGTCGGCGAGACGGTCACCAAGCCGTGGAAGCGGGTCGGCTCGGTGCGCGGGTGCCGCACCAGGGCGTCGCTCACTGGGCCCCCTCCCCGGGCAGCAGGCGCAGCAACAGATCGCGGGCCTCGACCGACTCACCCGGGCGCGCGAGCACCGCGTCCACCACACCGTGGGCGGGTGCTGTGATCGCGGTCTCCATCTTCATCGCCTCGACGACCAGCAGGGTCTGTCCGGCCTCGACCCGGTCGCCGGGCTGGCAGTGCACGGCCAGCACCTTGCCCGGCATGCTGGCGCCGACGTGGGTCGCGTCGTGGGGGTCGGCCTTGGCGCGCGCGCTCACCAGGTGCGCGGCGCCGTGATCGGCGACGGCGACCTCGCGGGGGTGGCCGTTGAGCTCGAAGTACACCATCCGCTGACCGGCCGCGTCGAGGCCGCCGACCGCCATCAGCTTCACGACGAGCGTCTTGCCCGGCTCGATCTCGATGAGCACCTGCTCGCCGACCTCGAGGCCGTAGAGGAAGGGCACCGTGGGCAGCGGGCCGACCTGACCGAAGGTGTCGGTGAAGTCGACGTACTCGGCATAGACGGCGGGGTACAGCGCGTCGGTGAGCAGCTCGCGCTCGCTGGGCGCGTGGCCCAGGCGCTCGGTCAGGCGCGCCGCGGCGGCAGCGAAGTCGTGATCGTCGAGCAGCTCGCCCGCGCGGACGGTGATCGGTGTTCGGCCCTTGAGGACGGCGCGCTGGAGGCGCTCGGGGAAGCCGCCGTAGGGTTGGCCGAGGCGCCCCATGAAGAAGTCGACCACCGACTGGGGGAAGTCGAGGCTGGGCGCCTGCTCGATCGCCTGCTCGACGGTCAGGTCGTTCTGCACCAGGAACATGGCGAAGTCGGCGACGACCTTGCTGGTGGGCGTGACCTTCACCAGATCGCCGAGCGCGAGGTTCACCTCGCGATACCGCCGCTTGATCTCGCCCCAGCGATGACCGAGACCGAGCTGGATGGCGCGCGGGCGCAGGTTCGAGTACTGCCCGCCGGGGATCTCGTGCTGGTAGACCTCGGCGCTGCTGGCCTTCAGGCCCGACTCGAAGGGGTAGTAGAGCGCGCGCACGCCCTCCCAGTAGTCGGCCAGCGCCTGCAGGTGGGCGGCGTCCAGCGTGGGGGCGCGCGGGTGCCCCTCGAGGGCCGCGCAGAGCGCGTTGAGCGAGGGCTGGCTGGTCAGGCCGGACACGCTCGACAGGGCGGCGTCGACGGCATCGACCCCGGCGTCGACCGCGGCGAGCAGCATCGCGCCGCCGTTGCCGCTGGTGTCGTGGGTGTGCAGGTGGATCGGCAGGTCGGTGGCGTCGCGCAGCGCGCCCACCAGCAGGCGCGCGGCCTGCGGCTTGAGCAGGCCGGCCATGTCCTTGATGGCCAGGATGTGCGCCCCGTGATCCTCGAGGCGCTTCGCGAGATCGACGTAGTAGTTCAGGTCGTACTTGGTGCG
>JAUHXL010000592.1 GCA_030426945.1 bacterium | reverse complement strand
CGGCCCGCCCGGCCTGTGCCCCGAGGACTTCGGCCTCACCGCGTCCGAGGTCGCGCGCGCCTTCGGCGGTGACGCCGTCCTCTTCGCGCCCGAGGAGCCGTAGTGGGCGAGCGCCTGGTCATCGGGCCGGCGCCGAAGCGCCGGCTGCCCGTGCGCGGCGTCGTGAAGTGGCTGATCGCAGCGGCCATCGTCGGCCTGATCGGCGTGCGCCTGTTGCTCGTCGAGCTGGTGCAGGTGCGCGGCAACACCATGGCGCCCAACGTGCTCGAGGGGGACGTGCTGCTGGTGGTCCGCCGCGCGGCCCCGCAGCCGGGGGACGTGGTGCTCGTGCAGCACGGGGGCCGGTCCGTCCTGCGCCGCGTGCTCGCGGCGCCGGGGGACACGGTCGGCACCGCCGAGGGTGTGCTGTTGCGCAACGAGCTGCCCCTCGAGACGCGCACGGCCGGCACGTTCGCGTACTACGAGGATCACGCGGGCGAGGCCGAACGCCCGCGGCGGCAGCAGCTGTTCGTGGAGCGCTTCGAGGACGGTCGCCGTCACGCGGCGCTGGGCGATCACGTCGGCGCCGCCAGCCCCTGGAGCATCGACCTGCCTGCCCTCGAGGTCCCCTCGGGCCACCTCTTCCTGCTCTGCGACAATCGGCGCACCTGCCCGCAAGACGAGCTCGCGGGGGTCGTGCCCCGCGCCTGGGTGCGGGGCGTGGCGCGCTACCTGATGTGGTACGGCGACGCCCGGGTGGAGTCGCTCGACGGCCGCGCGCCCTGGGGCGCGTTCCTGCGCCTCGACAGCCAGCGCCCCGCCAGCAACGGCGGCGAATGAGCCGCGCCCTTCAGGGCAGCCCGGGCGGGAGGTCCTCGGCCTGGGGTGGCAACGTGCGGCTGCCCATGAAGTACAGCGGCACGAAGAGGTGGGTGCCCGGCGTCACCCGCTTCCAGAGCGGATCCTCGAACAGCGTGCGCACCAGGCAGTGGCTCAGGGGTTTGTTGACCAGGCCGTCGACGACGATGCGCGGCCTCACCGGCTGGCCGATCGGGGACGTGCGCAGCTCCAGCGTCAGCGCGCCGCGGACCATCGGTGTGCCGCCCAGGGCCTGGCGAAGGCAGGTCTCGGCGAGGAACTGCACCTGGCGCAGGACGGTGGGGTTGAGGGCGCTGCCCGGCACCTGCGCCTTCTGCGCGCCGACGCGCACGCGCACGTCGATGATCGGCGCTGGCTGCAGGGGGCGGTGCAGGTCCCGCTCCGCCAGCACCAGCTGCCCCGACTTCAGCTCGACGCGGTCGGGCATCACGTCGGCGCAGTCCTCGCGGGTCACCACCGGGCGGGTCGGCGCGTCGACCCGATGCACCTTCATCACCAGCTGCAGGGCTTGGGTCTGCCCCGCCTCCAGCGCGAGGTGGAACGACGCGGGCCGCATCGGCAGGTGAAGATCCTCTTCGGTGCCCAGCAACCGCACCCGACCGCGGCGACCCGGGACCGGCTCGAGCTCGGGCGCCACGCGCACGGCGACGACCCCGTTGTCGCTGTCGTAGCCCGCGATGTGGAACTCGTCGCCCCGCAGCACCATCTCATCGGTCGCGTCGTTGGCCCGACAGTCGCTCTCCCCGTCCGGATCGGCCCGTACGGCGTCGGTCGGTGCGAGGCTGAGGCTGACGATGAAGAGCAGACGGTGCATCACGCGGCTTTGATTGGGGGGTGTCGACCTGCTCGGAGAAACCAGACCCCCCTTCGATGTATTTCAACCGCGCTGGGGAACGCAAAAACCGACGCGGTTGCGCACCGCGGGGGCCGGTGCCAAGGTGGGGCCGCGCAGGAGGTCGAGGTCGGTGAAGGTACGCATGCTGGCCTGGTCGGTGGTGCTCGCGCTCGGGGTCCTGGGCGTCTCCGCGCCCGTCAGCGGCGCCGACGCCGACGCCGCGGATGGCGGGCCGACCGACGCTGGCGCGCCCGACGCGGGGTCGGCGGCTGCGGGCGACGCGGCGGCGACCGAGCGCTTCGTCAAGAAGACGGCGCCGGCGCTGCCTCGCCTCGCGGAGGACGGCGGCAAAGGCCGCCGCGTCGTGATCATCCCCGTCGAGGGCACCATCGATCTCGGCCTGTCCCCCTTCATCGACCGCGCCCTCGAGGACGCCGCCGGCGCGGCGGTCGTCATCCTCGACGTCGACACCTTCGGGGGCCGGGTGGACGCCGCGGTGAAGATCCGGGACGCCCTGCTCGGCGCCAAGGTGCCCACGGTGGCCTTCGTCGACCGGCGCGCCATCAGCGCCGGCGCCCTCATCAGCTTCGCCGCCGACTACATCGTCTTCACGCCGGGCGGCAGCATGGGCGCCGCCACGCCGGTGCAGGTCCAGGGCGGCGAGGCCAAGGCGGTCGGCGAGAAGATGGTCAGCTACATGCGCTCGGAGATGCGGTCGACGGCCGAGGCCAAGGGCCGCGCCGGCATCCTGGCCGAGGCGATGGTCGACGCCGACGTGGACATCCCGGGGATCAGCCCCAAGGGCAAGCTGCTCACGCTGACGACCGACAAGGCCCTCGAGGTGGGCGTCGCCAGCGCCCGCCTCAACTCGCTCGACGATCTGATCGACGCGCTCGGCCTCGCCGACGCCGAGCGCGTGCGCCCGACGACGAACTGGGCCGAGAAGGTGGCGCGCTTTCTCACCGATCCGGTGGTCAGCGGCCTGCTGATGTCGATCGGCATGCTGGGGCTGCTGCTCGAGTTCTACACCCCCGGCTTCGGCTTCGCCGGCGGCATCGGCTTGCTCTGTCTGCTCCTCTTCTTCGGCGGCCACATGGTGGTCGACCTCGCCGGCTGGGAGGAGGTCGTCCTCTTCGGGCTCGGCCTCATCGCGTTGGGCCTCGAGGTCTTCGTCTTCCCCGGTTTCGGGGTCGCGGGGGTGATCGGCATCGCGCTGGTGGCGGTGAGCCTGATCATGGCGATGCTCGGCCTGCCCCTGTCCACGTCGTGGAACGTAGGCGCGGTGAACACGGCGGCGGCGACGGTGATGCTGTCCCTCGCTGGGACCGTGGTGGGCATGATCGTCCTGATGAAGTTCCTGCCCCGCGCGCCGATGGGCCGATGGCTGGTGCTCGAGACGACGCTGGGGCGGCGGGCGCCTGCGCCCCCCTCCACCGAGGAGGACTGGCGGGCCCCCGATCAGGGGCTCGCCCGCTACGTCGACCGGGTGGGGCAGGCGACGACCGACCTGCGCCCGGCCGGCAAGGTGCGCATCGACGGCGATCTGGTGGACGTGGTCAGCGCGCACGGGTGGATCGAGCGCGGCACCCGCGTGCGGGTGGTGCAGGTCGAAGGGGTCCGAGTGGTCGTCGAAGCCGACGACGCGACAGCCTGACGAGATCGGGCAGAAGAGGCGAACGCGATGGGTGATGGGGTCATGATGCTGGTCGTGGGGGTCGCCGGGCTGATCGGGGTCGGCGTCTTCTTCTACTTCGTACCGGTCGGCCTGTGGGTCGCGGCCACGTTCTCGGGCGCGGGCGTCAGCATCTCGCAGCTCATCGCCATGCGGCTGCGGCGCGTGCCGCCGGCGTTGATCGTCAACCCGCGCATCTCCGGCGTGAAGGCGGGCATCGACGTGCCGGTCGGGCAGCTCGAGGCGCACTACCTCGCCGGGGGCCACGTGGATCGCGTGGTCATCGCGCTCATCTCCGCCGAGAAGGCGGGCATCAACCTCACCTTCGCCCGCGCCGCGGCCATCGATCTGGCCGGCCGCGACGTGCTCGAGGCCGTCAAGATGAGCGTCAACCCGAAGGTCATCCAGACGCCGAAGGTGGCGGCGGTGGCGGCCGACGGCATCCAGCTCATCGCGCTGAGCCGCATCACGCTGCGCGCCAACATCGAGCGCCTCGTCGGTGGCGCGGGCGAGGAGACCATCCTCGCCCGCGTGGGCGAGGGCATCGTGACGACCATCGGCTCGGCGGCCAGCCACAAGGTTGTGCTCGAGAACCCGGACCTCATCTCGCGCACCGTGATGCAGAAGGGCCTCGACGCCGGTACGGCCTTCGAGATCCTCTCGATCGACATCGCCGACGTCGACGTGGGCTCGAACATCGGCGCCAAGCTGCAGATCGACCAGGCCGAGGCAGACAAGAACATCGCCCAGGCGCAGGCCGAGAGCCGCCGCGCCATGGCCGTCGCGGTCGAGCAGGAGAACCGGGCGCGGGTGCACGAGATGCGCGCCAAGCTCGTCGAGGCCGAGGCCGAGGTGCCCAAGGCGCTCGCTGACGCGCTGCGCAACGGCAACATCGGTTACATGGACTACCTGCAGATGAAGAACATCGAGTCCGACACCGACATGCGCACGCGCATCTCGCACCTCGGTGAGGACGACGGGCCCAAGGGGTGAGCGACGGTCCC
>JAUHXL010000591.1 GCA_030426945.1 bacterium | reverse complement strand
GCGGCGCGCACGAGATCCGCGGCCGCACCCTGGGCATCGTCGGCTACGGCCGCATCGGCTCCCAGGTGTCGGTGCTGGCCGAGGCCATGGGCATGCGCGTGGTCTTCCACGACATCGTCGACGTGCTGCCCCTCGGCAACGCCCAGCGCCTCGACAGCCTCGAGGCCGTGCTCGAAGCATCCGACGTCGTGACGCTGCACGTGCCGGCCACCGCCCAGACGGCCTGGATGATCCAAGCGCCCGAGATCGCGCGCATGCGCCCGGGCGCGCTGCTGCTGAACAACGCGCGCGGCAACGTCGTGGACGTGGACGCTTTGGCGGTCGCGCTGAGGGAGGGCCGCCTGGGGGGGGCCGCCATCGACGTCTTCCCCGAGGAGCCGCAGTCCAACGCCGAGCCCTTCCACAGCCCGCTCGTCGGCCTGCCCAACGTGATCTTGTCCCCGCACATCGGCGGCTCCACCCTCGAGGCCCAACAGGACATCGCCGCCAGCGTGTCGGGCCGGCTGATCAAGCTGATGAACAACGGCTCGACGACCACCGCGGTCAACGTGCCCGAGGTCGAGCTGCCCCGGCTCCACGACGCTCATCACCGGGTGCTGCACTTCCACCACAACGTCCCCGGCGTGCTGGGGCAGATCAACAACCTGGTCGCCCAGCTCGGCGCCAACATCGCCGCCGAGCACCTGCAGACCGACGCCCGCCACGCCTACGCGATCCTCGACGTCTCGCCGGATCACGGCGAGGCCCTGCGCGACCGCCTGGCCACCATCCCCGAGACCATCCGGGTGAGGATGCTCTGGTGAACGACGACGACCTGCGCCGCGAGCGGCGCGCCGCGCTCGAGGCCATGGTGGCCGCCGATCCGGACGACGCGTTCGCGCTGTACGGCCTGGCCATCGAGCGCAAGAACGACGAGGACTACGAGGCCGCCGAGCTGCTCTTGCGGCGCCTGCTCGCGGTCGATCCGGTACACCTTTACGGCTACTACCAGCTCGGCGAGGTGCTCTTGGCCGACGACCGGCCCGAGGACGCCGCGGACGTGCTCCGCGAGGGCCTCGAGCGCGCGCTCGCGGCGGGGGACGCCAAGGCCGCCGGCGAGCTGCAGGCCCTGCTCGACGAGACCTGAGCGCCTCTCCCCGAGTCCGCCCCGTCGTGCTGCACCGGACCGCGCGCCGACGCGGGCGTTGCGCGACGCTCGCGATGCTCCCCGTCTCGCTGCGGCCTCGCGCCTTGGCCTCGGCCGAAGCCCGGCGCGCCCCTCGTTCCGAAGCGCGTGGGGAAGCTCCTGAGCGACGTGGACGCAGTTCATCGTTGCGCCGGCGCCACCGCTGAGCATGATCGCGGGCCCCAACCCTCGACGGAGGTCCCCGTGAGCGACGCCGCCTCAGAGCTCGAGCACCGCCTGACCGAGCTGGAGATCCGCTCGATGCACCAAGAGGATCTGCTGCACCAGCTCAGCGACGTCATCCGCGGGCAGCAGGACCGCATCGACGCGCTCGTTCGCTCGCTCGACGCGCTGCGGTCACAGGTGAACGCCAGCGTCGAGGACGACGACAGCCCGCCCCCGCACTACTGATCCGGGCGCACCCGGAGGACGGGCTCACCCGGCCGGGTGGCGCGCCTTCCAGGTCCAGTAGAAGTTGGCCAGGAAGTTCCAGCCCGTGGCCACGCCGATGCCCGCCAGCTGCGCCACGTAGATGCCGATGCCGACGTCGGGCGGATCGACCACCGGCCGCACCAGGTAGCGCCGCCACCCCTCGCCCCCGGCGAAGTAGGCGTCGACCGCCTCCCCGCCCTCGAACAGCCACAGCCAGCCCACGTTGCCCGCCAGGAACACCACCCACTGCACGGCCGCGCCGACGAGCGACACCGCCTGGAAGCGCACGGCGCGCCAGCGGGCGGAGCCCTCGCCCCGGTGCTCGCGGAACGTCCACAGCTCGTTGACCACGAAGTTCGACAGGATCGAGACCTCGATGGCCCACGCCGACGCGAACGAGCTGCGCAAGCCCAGCCGCTGAAACAACCAGAGGCAGCCGAGGTTGACGAAGACGCCGCTGGCCCCCACCGAGCAGAACTTGATGAACTGGCGCGTGACGATGGGCTGCAGCGCGCGAGGCAGCCGGCTCCGCAGGCGCTGCACCACCAAGGGCGCGCGGGTCACCCGCCCGGTGTCGGTGGGCGGCGGCGCGGTGTCGGGGGGATTGGGCGGATGCACGATGCGGCTACTCGCGGACGGCGAGGCGCGAAGGTGCAGCAAAGGGCGCGGCGATTTCAAGGAAAGGGCGGGCGCGGGCGCCTGCCGCCCGGCGGCAGGCGCTCCCGAGCCGGTGGCCTACTGGTCGGCCTGGCAGGCCATCAGCTCCGCGCTGCACGCGGGGCAGTCGAGCGTCTGGCACTCGTTCTCGAAGACGCAGTCGTCGAGCGCGGTGAACAGGGGCTCCGAAGCCTCGCTGACCTCGAAGAGGCAGCCGAGGAAGGCCTGGGGCTCCATCGCGCCGTTGACGCAGTTGATCGTCGTGTTGCAGCTCGCGTTGCCCGGCGGGAGGCAGGCGTTGATCTGCGCGCCGCAGTTGGCGTCGACGCAGGCCTCGTCCTGCTGCGGGCAGTTCTGCTGCACGCACATGCCGATGGCGTCGTAGGGCTGCGTCGCGCCGGCGGCCGCCTCGGCGTAGCAGGCGTCGTAGCACGCGTCGGCCTGCCCCTCGATGTCGCACAGGTTGAAGCAGATGATCAGATCCTTGCAGGTCTGCGCCTGGATGGGCGCCGGGCCACCCGGACCCGGGCCGGGGCCCGCGCCACCGTCCGCCGCGCAGGCCTGCACCTCGGCCGCGCAGTTCGCCTCGACGCACGCCTGGTCGCCGTTGGGGCAGTTCGCCTGCACGCACATCGCCGCCGCCTGGTACAGGGCCTGACCATTGGCCGAGCCCTGCGCGAAGCAGCCCTGCAGGCAGGCCTGATCGCCGTCCCCGCAACCCTGGAAGCACTGCAGGATGCCGCCGCAGCCGAGATCGCCGCCGGGGCCGGGCCCCGGGCCCGCGCCGCCGAAGCAGGCGTTGACCTCGTTGGTGCAGTTCGCCTCGACGCAGGCGTCGTCCTGGCAGCCGTTGGCGTTGATGCACTGGGCGATGGCCGCGAAGGCCTGGGCGCCCTCGGGGCTGCCCTGGTTCAGGCAGCCTTCGGCGCAGGCCTGATCCTGCCCGCAGGCCTGCAGGCACTGGAAGATGCTGGGGCAGTCGAGCGCATCACCGGGGCCGGGGCCGGGGCCGGGGCCCGGGCCGGGGCCGGGGTTGCCGCCCGCGCCGGGGTTGCCGCCCGCGCCGGGCTCGCCGCCCGCGCCGGGGCCGCTCCCGTCGCCGGGCTCGCCGCCCGCGCCGGGGATGGGGCCGGCGTCCGCGCCGCTGAAGCCACCGGGCGGCGGCTCGATGCTGCCGCCACCGCGGGGCCAGCACACGCTCTGGTTGTTGCCGAAGGCCCGGCAGCTGAAGTTGCTGGGACACTCCGTGTCGGCCGTGCAGTCCTGGGTGCAGATCGCATCGCCGTTGGGCGTGCCCGCACAGATGCCGCTGGAGCAGTCGCCCGCGTTGGTGCAGGTGTCACCGACGGCCGCGCCGCCGCCACCCTCGGACTGGCAAGCGAAGCCGCCGAGCGCCAGCAGCGCCGCGACCGAGAACAGGGAAGACAGATTCCGCATGCGACCAAACCCCCTCGGGAAAACAAGGCTCATCCGTATGACGTAGCCCCGGCCAGAGGGTGAAGTGCAAAAAGCTGCACGGCGTTCCTGCGCGGTGGCGCCGTCGCCCCGCGGCCCGTCGTCGACCCGCGCGCCCGTCACCGCGCCGAGGGCGCCCCGATGGATTCCCGCACCAGCAGGCCGTCCGCCAACAGGTCCGCCGCGACCTCGGCGGCCTCGTCCCCTTCGGCGCCGAGGGCGCACAGGGCGGCCTGCAGCGCCGGCCAGTCCCGCGGCGCGCGGTGGGCCAGCAGCCGCGCCAGCGCGGGGCTGCAGTCACCCACCGCCACCGCGCCGGCGGCGTCGCGCTCGACGAGGAAGCCGGCCTCGGTCGACCCGGCCGGCGCCGCCGGCAGGCCAACCGTCGAGTCGACGAGGCCGGCCAGGGTGCCCTGCGGGTGCGCGGCCAGCGTCGCCACCACCGCCTGGCGATCGGCGAGGGCGGTCGCGGGCGCGAGGAACGCGTCGATCCACGGCGCCGTCCGCCAGGGCCCATCGCCGGACGCCCCGGTGCTCGGACGGGGCGGCGCCCGGCGCACGCGCGCGATGGCCTGCTCGAGGCGAGCGACGCCGCCGACCGGCCCGCCGCGCGCGCCGAGGAAGTCACCGAAGGCCTCGGCCAGGGAGCCCCGCCCCTGCAC
>JAUHXL010000590.1 GCA_030426945.1 bacterium | reverse complement strand
GGCCGGCCTCGAGATCCAGCTTCAGGGCGCGCTCGATCAAGTGGGCGCTGAGCGCGTTGCCGCGGGCGAAGCCGACCTCCTCGCTGAGCCACATGGCCGCCTGCACGTGCGCGGGCAGCGTGGCGAGTTGCACGTAGCCCGCCGTGCCGGGGCCCACCTGCACCGGGCGGCGCGCCTCGGGCACGGCGCGCACGAAGTCGGCCTCCAGCCAGGCGACGTCGCGCGCCCGCTCGGCGTCCAGCGGGCGGCCCCCGACGGTCGGCGCGCCCGGCAGATCGGCCGCCGCCAGGTTCAGATCGTCGACCACGCAGGCGTCGTCGAAGGCCGCCAGCTTCAGATCCAGGTGGCGGGCGTCCCACAAGGGCAGGTCGAGCGTGGCGCGCGTGGCCAGCGTCCCGCGCAGCCGAGCCCCGGCGACCGGGCCGAGCAGGGCGCGCGGCACCGC
The DNA here is from genome assembly GCA_030426945.1 of bacterium. Taxonomy (GTDB): domain Bacteria; phylum Myxococcota_A; class Bradymonadia; order UBA7976; family UBA1532; genus JACKDN01. The sequence goes on along the minus strand of JAUHXL010000590.1, from coordinate 3,928 downwards.
CGCGAAGGCGTCGGCGCAGTCGATGGGATCGACGGCCAGCGCGACGCCCAGGCGCGGGGCGGCGTCAGCGTCCTCGAGGTGCACGGCGCCCCGGACGCGGAGAGGGCCGCGCGCCAGCTCGAGATCGGGCACCGACCAGCCGCCGAGATCCGGGCGCCAGGCGCCGACCAAGGTGACGCGGCCGTCGACGCCGTCCACCGGCGCCTCGGCCAGCCCGCGGTGGTCGACGACGCCCTCGCGCACGGCCCCCTCGAGCCGCACCCAGGCCGGCCCGGGCAGCGCCTCGTCCAGGGCCAGCGCGGTCAACCGCCCGTCCAGCCGCCCGCCCACGTGCTCGGCGCCGCGCCCCAGCCAGGTGGCGACGTGACGCGCGTCGACGTCGGTCACCGTGAGATCCAGGCCGCGCGGGCGGTGATCGGGCCCGGTCGTGTCGGCCAGCACCTCGACCACGCCGCCCAGGGTGCGCGCGGTGAGCGAGCCGACGCCGTCGGCCCACTGCGCGCTCTCGACGGTCAGCACCAACGGCGCGGGCAGGCGGGGATCGGTCAGCCGCAGATCGAGATCGGTGACGTGGATCTCGACCGCGTCCAGCGCGGCGTCGACATCGCTGGGCGGCGCGGCGGCCTGCGGCGCCGCGGCGGCCGCGTCGACGGGCAGCCGACGCAGGCGCCCGCCCGCCAGGCCCAGGCGCCAGCGGCCGCCGACGCGATCCACGCGCAGGTCGGCCCCGGTGAGGGCCCAGCCCCGGGCGACGGCGCCGACCGGCGCCTCGGCCTGCCAGGCGCCGTCGGCTCGCCGCAGGCGCACGCGCGGCACCGTGACGTGGCCGCCAGCGACCGCGTGCTCGGCCAACAGGGGCCCGGTGGGGCCGGTGAGCTCCAGCGCGACGGCGCCGTCGATGAGCCCCCCCTCGGCCACGAAGCTCAGCGGGCGGCGCAGCCGAGGGTCGGTCAACACGCCCTCGGCGCGGCCGCGCCAGCCGCCGGGCGCAGGCCGCAGATCGATGACGGCGAGGGCGACCTCGGGGCGGGCCGGCAGCCGCAGGCCGCGCGCCGACACGCGGCCCGGGCGCGCCTCGGGCAGGCGGACGAACACCACGGCCTCGTCGACCTCGACCGCGCCCCGTCGGGTATCCGCGCGCACGTCACGCAGCGTCACCCGCAGGCCGCGCTCGGTCAGCGAGATGCGCCAGTCCAGGGTGGCCCAGTCGAGCGCCACCCCGCGCGCCGCCGCCTCGCGCCGCAGGGCGTCGGCCAGCAGCGGCTCCACGCCCAGCGCCGACGCGCCCGCGCCCACGCCCACCGCCGCCAGCAGCAACAGCAGCCGGCGCGGCCAGCGGCGGGCGCGGGGCGGGGTCGGATCCATGAGCCTCCCAGGGACGGGTCGCACAACCAGCGCCCGGGCGGACGCTGTTCCGACCGACCCGACGCCGTGTACCGTGCCCTCTCATCGCACGCCCGCGGGGAGCACGCCATGCCCGACCGCCCACCCTTCCGCGTCGTCGGCGACCCCGACCACGCCGCCGGCCCCTTCTTCAGCTGCGAGCACGCCAGCAACCGACTGGTGGACGTCGAAGCGACGCCCGCCGACCGCGCGGTGCTCGACGACCACTGGGGGTGGGATCCGGGCGCGGCGTGGGTGACCGAGGCGCTGGTCGAGCTGACCGGCGGGGTGGCCGTCCTGAGCGACTTCAGCCGGCTGCTGATCGACCCCAACCGCCCGCCCGAGAGCCCGTCGCTGGTGGTGACGCACTGCGACGGGCACCCGGTGAGCTTCAACCAGGGCCTCGGCGCGGCGGCCATCGAGGCGCGGCTCGAGGCGTTGTGGCGGCCGTACCATGCGGCCCTCGAAGCCACGGCGCGGCGCCGCCTGGCGCGCGGCCCGGCGTACTTCATCAGCGTGCACAGCTTCACGCCCACCTTCGCCGGCGCGCGCCGCCCGATGGAGGTGGGGGTGCTGTTCGACGACATGGAGGACGACGCCGCGCGCCTGGCCGACGCGCTCACCGCCGAGGGCTTCGCGACCGCGCTCAACGCGCCCTACAGCGGGCGCAACGGGCTGATCTACTCGATCGAGCGCCACGGCCGCGCGCTGGGCGCCCCGCACCTGGAGCTGGAGATCCGGCAGGATCTGCTGGCCGACCCCGGCGCGGCGGCCGCGGTGGCTGAGCGCGTCGCGCGCGCGCTGACGACCCTGACCCCCTGACCCGAGCGCGCACTTCGACCTGACGACGCCGGGGTGGTTCCGCTACCGTGCGCCGCCATGAAACGCTACGCGCTGCTCCCGATGCTGCTGTCGGCCCTGGTGGTCGGCTGCGATGACGACGAAGACGAGGGCGGGACGCCGGTGGACGCGCGCATCCGCGACGCGCGGGTGATCGCCGACGCCGCGCCGGTGCCGACGGCGGACGCCGCGGTGACGCCGGACCGCGGGGTGGAGCCCACGCCGGACGCCGCGCCGCCGGTGGACGACGCCGGGCCCGGCGGCCCCGATCCCGACGCCGCGCCGCCGGTGGACGACGCCGGCCCCGGCGATCTGGACGCGGCGCCGCCCGCCCCCGACGCCGCGCCGCCCCCGGTCGACGCCGCCGCGCCCGGCGCCGACGGCGGGCTGGCCCGGCCCGACGCGAGCCGGCCCCCGCCCCCCGCCGAGGGCCTGGAGACCGGCGACGTGCTGTGCAGCAACGGGCTCGACGACGACGGCGACGGCTTCGTCGACTGCGACGACTACCACTGCACCTACAACCCGGCGGTGACCGTCTGCCTCGGCGCGCGCGAGAACAGCGACGCCCTGTGCGACGACGGGATCGATCAGGACGGCAACGGCCACACCGACTGCGACGACTTCGCCTGCGCCCGCAACCCCTGGGTGACCGTCTGCGGCGCGGTCGAGAACACCGACGAGGCCTGCGCCAACGGGCGCGACGACGACGACAACGGCTTCACCGACTGCGACGACAACAGCTGCCGCCGAAACCCCCTGGTCAGCGTGTGCCGGGACGACGAGACCGGCTTCTGCATCGACGGCGTCGACAACGACGGCGACGGCCGCACCGACTGCGACGACGCCGACTGCGCCGGCGCCGCCTCCTGCGGCGGCGGCCCCATCGCCGGCGATCTGGGCGGCCCCTGCGAGCGCGACGCCGACTGCGGCGCCGACGGCGTCTGCGTCGACGTCCTGCCCCGCGGCTACTGCTCGATCGAGTGCGAAGACGACCGCGACTGCCCCGGCGACGGCACCTGCTGGGATCTCGACGACTTCGCCGTCCCGGTGTGCCTGGTCGGCTGCCAGTCGGACGATCAGTGCCGCACGGGCGACGGGTACGTCTGCGACGAGGACTTCACCTGCTACCTCCCGCCGGAGTAGCACCCCCTCCGACGAGCGCGCGGCCCCCCCTGACGGGTGTGATTCAAACCCGTTGGTCCACGGGACACCCCGCCAGGACGGCCGGGCTATCAGCTTTCAGCGGTGAGCTTTCAGCTCCGCCGCGGCGATTGTACCTTGTGCCCGGCAACCCGGCCCCCAAGCCTGCCGAGCTGTTCCGCACTCGGCACGGCGTACGGAGCCCGGCTGACAGCTGACCGCTGATAGCTGACAGCCCGTTGGAGCCACCACCAACGGCGCGCGAGCAGACCCCCCCTGACCTTGACCTTGACCTCGCCCTCGCCCTCCCCCTGCCGCGCCCCCCCACCCCCACCCGACCGCGGCGCCCGCAGGCCGCCCCCCCGACGTGCCCGTGCCCGTGCCCGTGCCCCCGTAGTTGATCATGCGACATGTAGGCATATGTAAAGAACGCATTTGATCTCAGACACTTGCGCGCACGCACGGAAGCCGCGTAGTCACTACACAATCTTCTGTAGCAATTCTATTGCAGCGCATATGGGCTCAGGCGTAGGCCTAAACCATGTTTGTGCGCCGCATCCGCCAG
>JAUHXL010000058.1 GCA_030426945.1 bacterium | reverse complement strand
AGTCGAAGCGCTCCACCGCGTAATCGCTCGGCCTCTCGGCGCCCGCGCGCACCTCGACGAAGCCCACGCTGATCACCTTCCGGGCGCCCTGCCGCCGCAGGTACAGCGGGACGCCGACGTCGCGCCGGGCGTGTCCGGCGCCGGCGATCAGCACCCGCGGGCCCTCGGCCTCGATGACCCGCGCCGCCATCCAGGCGTCCTTGAAGCGCTGGGCGTCCGCCATGGGCGCGACCATCTTCTCCGGCGCGTACCCGCAGTGCGTCTCGCGGATCTCGTCCTCGAGGGCCTTCTGCTGCTCGGGCGCGAGCGGATCGAGCTTGAGCAGCGGATCCAGGCGCAGCCCCTGGCGCATGACCGTGCGCAGGCGGCCCGCGCTCGGGTGCGCCGCGAAGAGGGGCGCCGCCCGGTCGAGGGCCGCGGCGAAGACGGGCTCGTACAGCACGAAGTGCGGCCAGCCCGAGTCCTCCCAGGCGACCGCCGCGGCCACGGCCTGGGTCGTCGTCGGCCCCTGCGCCAGGGCCGGCGCGTCCTCCTCGTCGAGCATCTCGAAGGCGACCCCGCCCACGCGCGCGAGGCGCTGGATGATCCACGCCTGCAGGTGGTGGTGATCCGGGTTGTCGTGCTTCTCGCCCAGCACGACCACGTCGGCCTCGGCCAGCGCCTCGACGAGGTCGTCGGGCCCCAGGAACGTGTCCCGGTCGGCCGACCAGACCCGCCCGACGAGCGGGTTGTCGGCGTAGTGGTAGGTACTCCAGTTGCCGGCGGGCGACGCGCGGCCGCCGCAACCATGGAGCAGAGCGAGCACGATCGGGACGAGCAGACAGCGCATCGGGCCATCATGGGTCGCCGCCGGACGGTGAGCAAGCGGCCCGGCCGGGTATACTGCCGCGCATGCCGCTGATGCTCTCGTTGGGCGCCCTCAAGCGCGTGGCCCTGCTGCTGGGTGTCGCCCTCGTCGCGGGCGCGGTCACCTTCCTCGTGCTCTTCGATCCCGACGACGTCATCGACGCCGAGCGGGACCGCTGGATCCCCGCGCTGCGCCACCGCCTGGGACGCGACGTCTCGGTCGGCGCCATCGACACCGCGCTGTGGCCCGAGCTGGGCGCCGAGGTGCGCGACGTCGTCATCCACGGGCAGCGGCCGGGCGATCCACCCCTGCTGCGGCTGAAGCGCGCGCGGGTGCACTTCGCGCTGTGGTCGGCCATCCGGTCGGCGGGCACCGATCTGCGCGTCACCGGCGTCACCCTCGAGGGCCTCGAGGTGAACCTGGTGCGCCGCGCGGACGGCAGCCTGTCGTACGCCGACGTCGTCGGCCGGCTGCGCCGTGGACCGCCGCGCGAGGGCGCGCCTCCCGATCCCATGCGGCCCGAGGTGCGCCGCTTCCTGCAGAACCTGCGGCTGGACGCCGTGACGCTGGTCGACGCCGCCGTGCGGCTGCGCGACGAGGCCACCGGGGGGGCGCCCGTCGACGCGCGCATCGATCAGATCAACCTCGATCTGCGCGACGTGGCGCTGGTGAGCCCCATCGAGCTCACCCTGCGCGCGGCCGCGCTGGCCGACGCGCCCAACGTGATGGTGAACCTTCGCTTCGGCCCGCTGCCCATCGGGCGCAAGGGGCCCACGCCGCTGCACCACGTGCGCTTCGAGGCCGACGACCTGGATCTGTCGGGGCTGGCGCCCTATCTGGGGGACGCCGCGCCCGTGCGCATCGACAGCGCGCGCCTCACCGCTCGGCTCGACGTCCGCGATCCGCTGGCGCGCGAGGGCAAGACGCGCGTGCGCGGCGCGCTGGACGTCAGCGACCTGGCGGTGGGCGGCGGCGCGCCCTTCCACCTGCACGTCGAGCCCACCTTCGATCTCGACCTGAAGTCGGGCGTCTTCGCGCTCGACGGCCTGGTGGTGGCGCTCGACGACATGCGCCTGACCGCCGACGGCACGGTGCGCGGTTTTCTGTTCGGCTGGCCGGTGTTCGACGGCGTCGCGGTGCGCACCGAGGGGCTGCAGCTCGACCGCCTGCTGAGCCACCTGCCGGACCTGGCGCGGCGTCTGCCGGCGGGCCTCGAGCTGGCCGGCCCGGCGTCGCTGGCGATCACCGGCGGCGGCACGCTGCGCGCGCAGCAGGCGCAGGTGCGGCTGGAGCTGGAGGGCGCCCGCGTGCGCGTGCCGGGGCTCCTGGACAAGCCGGCCGGCGTGGCGCTCGACCTGCAGGCCGCCGCCCAGCGCTCGAGCGACGCGGTGAAGGTGGAGCGGCTGCAGGCCACCCTGGGGCCGATGGCGGTCCGGCTGAGCGGCCAGGTCGAGAACTTCGAGGCGCCCCGCTATCGCCTGGAGGGCGGCACGGGCGCCTTCGCGATCGACGCGCTGGTGAAGCTGCTGCCCGGCGTGCGCGACGCCATCCCCGACGACGTGACCTTCGCGGGCACGGGTGAGGTGCACCTGCGCGCCGCCGGCGGCCCCGGCGCGCTCGACGCCGGCATCGAGGTGCGGCTGACCGAGGCCGACGTGCGGCTGCCCGCGATGGCGACGGTCACCGGCGGGGGCACCTTCGAGGCGACCGCGAAGGGCGATCCCGGCGTGGCGGTCGACGTGGCCGCCACCGTCGACCTCGGCGCCCTGGCCGTCGAGACCGAGAACCTGCGCAAGCCCGCCGGCGTCCCCTGGCGGGCCGCGACGGTCGCCCGCGTCGAGCCCACCCGCGCGACCATCCTGACCCTGAAGGCCACGCTGGGTCCCGCCGCCTTCGCGGGCGCGGGCGGCATCGAGCGCTCGACGCGCCGCCTGGCGTTGGCCGGCGATCTGGCGACCTTCCCGGTGGCGACCGTCGCCGATCTGCTGCCCGCCCTGCCCCTGGGCCCCCTGCGCGCCGCGCGCCTGGGCGGCCGGCTGTCGGTGGCCGGCGATCCCACCGCCCCGGGCACGCTGGCCTGGAGCCTGCGGGATCTCGAGGCCACGCTCGGCCGCGCCGGGCGCGTGTCCGGCTGGGCGCGGGTGACCGGGGGCGCCCTGCCGACCGCCGCCTTCGAGCTGACCGCCGCCGGCGTCGATCTGGACGCGCTGACGCCGCGCGAGGCGGCGCCCGCGTGGGTCCAGCGGTTGACCGGTGAGGGGAAGTTGATGCTCGAGACCGTGCGCGCCGCCGGCGCGCCGGTGGCGAGCTGGGCGGGCACGCTCGCCCTGCGCGACGGCCGCGCGCGCATCGAGCCGGCCGCGCCCGACCTGGCCGCCGCGCTGGCGGCCGTGGTGTACGGGCCGCCCGCCGCGACGCCCTGACTACTCGCCGTCGATCGGCGCGCCGATGGTGCAGGGGGCGGGGGTGCAGGGCGCGCCGTCGCCGCCCGGGCGGCAGCCGGTGAAGCAGCCGTCGATCACCGTGGGCGCGCCGCCGAAGCTGATGTTGGCGGTCCAGACGCCCGTGGCCAGCGTGTCGACGACCAGATCGCCGTCGGCGTCCTTGGGCTCCACCGAGCCGGTCAGGCGGAAGGCGCCGTCGCCGTCGAAGGTGAGGTTGCCGATCTGCTCGACGAGGATGTCGCTCAGCGCGGCGACCAGCACGTCCTCGCACAGCCCGCTGTCGGGCTCGCCCACGGCGTCGTTGATCGGCTCGCACGGGATCAAGGTGTCGAGCACCTCCTGCAGCGTCACCGGGCCGTCCGTGCCGGTGATGGCCGGGATGAGCCACTGCGTCGCGAGGCCGAGCAGGATGCTGCCGTAGTGCAGCGTCATCGAGTGCTCGCTGATGTTCATGCGCACGCCGTCGATCTGGCCGTCGAAGGGCCCGGCGACCGGGCGGCGGTCGACCTCGAGGTCGCCGAAGGTGAACTCGCGGGTGCACATCTCGCCGGGCGGGCAGCCGCGGTTCCAGTCGAAGCGCAGCTTCTGCCAGCGGTTCTCGTTGCCGGGCAGCAGGCCCTCGGGCGTCGGCGCGGACGCGACGAACTCCATCTCGCCCACGATGGTCAGGTTGCCGGCGATCTCGACGAGGTCGCTCAGCACGGTCAGCACGTCGAGCAGGGCGCGCGGCGCGTTGTTCTCGAAGACATTGTCGACGATCGGGCCGCCGATGCGCTCGGCGATGGTGCACAGCGTGTCGTTGTCGGTGATCAGATCGCAGAAGAGCTGGACGACGGCCATGCCCCGCTCGCCGTCGCCGTTGCCCAGCACGCGCACCACCTCGAGCACGTCGGCCACCGTGTTCAGCGTGTCGTTCTCGCTCTGCTCGAGCAGCGCGGTCAGGTCGAAGGCGCTGACCACGGTGTAGCGGCCCTTGAACTCGAGGGGCAGGTCCGTCGCGTCGACCGCGACCTCCTTCAGCATGCCCTCGTCGATGGTGACGTTCTCCTGGCAGCCGAACGCCACCACGGCGTTGTTGGCGTTCTGCAGCACGCCGGTCACGGTGACCGTCTCGGTGCCCAGGTCGCCCAGCGTCGCGCTCTTGTCGACCTCGTCGTAGGGCTCGATGTTGGCGCTGAACTGGGCGCCGAGCAGGTTGGCCGCCGACAAGCGCAGCGCCTCGCAGGTCTGCCCGGTGAACAGGTCGACGCGCGCGCGGGCGATCTGCGGGTAGTCGTAGCGGCCGGCGGTGGTGTCGTAGTTGACCGTCACCGACAGGCCGCCGGTGCCGGGCGTCGCGACCGCGATCTCCCAGGTGACCGGCGCGGCGCCCTCGGCGCTGGCGGTGATCCGCATGCTGACCGGCCGCGGCCCGGCGACGAAGCTGACGGTCGCCTGCCCGTTGGCGTCGGTGGTCGTGTTCAGGCTCGACAGCCCGCTGCCCTCGACGCCGCCCGGCGCCGCCATGCCGTCCCCGTCGGCCTGGGTGAGGCTGATGCGCCCGTTGGGCACGCCGCCGTTGGCGTCGACGTAGCGCACCGTCAGCGTGGACATCGTGTTCAGGGGCACCAGCAGGCGCCGCTCCCCGACGATCTGCAGCTCGCGCGCGCCGGGCGGCAGCGGGCCGCCGCCGCCCATGTCGGCGGCGGGCGGCGCGGCGTCGTTGACCGGGCCGGGCCCCATGTCGTCGGCGGGCGTCTCGCCGCCGCCGCCGCTGCTGCTCGAGTCACTGCAGGCCATCGCGAAGAGCGCCAGCAGCGAGGCCAGGAGGGTGGACGAACGAAGGTGGTGCATGGCTTCTCCCCAGAGCGCCGCGCAGCGGACGTCGCTGTCGCATTGCGGTGGGGCTGCTTTAGCCCGCGGGGCCGGCTCGGGTCAACGTCGACGACCGCCGTTCAGCGCGCCGCCTGCACCTGATTGCGGCCCCCGCGCTTGGCCTTGTAGAGGGCCTGGTCGGCCGCCTTCAGCACGGCGTCGGGCGTGCGCCGATCGCTGGTCCGGTCGGCGACGCCCAGGCTGGCGGTCACGGTCACCTTCTTGGTGCCCGCGCCGCGCCCCCGCGCCTTCTTGCCGGCGGCCTTCTTCTTGGGCCGCGCGGCCTGCCGCACGCTGAACGGGGTGTCGGCGATGGACGCCCGCAGCCGCTCGAGGGTGTCGACCACCGCCTCGGCCCGCTTGCCGGGGAACACCACCGCGAACTCCTCGCCGCCGTAGCGGAACGGCCGCCCGCCGCCGCCCACGCGGGCCAGCCGGCGGGCCACCATGCGCAGCACCTCGTCGCCCACGTCGTGGCCGTACTTGTCGTTGAACTTCTTGAAGAAATCGACATCGACCATCGCGACGCTGTAGCGCCGGCCGACCTGCGCGAGCTGGGCGTCGAAGGCCCGGCGACCGGGCAGACCCGTCAGCTGATCCAGCCACGCCATGTGATAGCTGGCCTGCGCCACCGCGACGCCCAAGCACAGGCTGGCCGCCGTCAGCAGATCGGTGCCGGGCGGATCGTGCAGCGCCAGGGCGGTCGCCGCCAGCGCCGCCAGCGCGCCGCCGCACTCGGGCGCGCGGGTGCGCAGGAAGCGCGCGACGATGACCAGCGCGGCGAGCACGAAGGCCCAGACGGCGACCTCGGGCAGGGGCGTCAGCTCGGCGGGCAAGAGCCAGCGCTCGGACAGCGTGGCGCGCAGATCGGGCCAGCGCGGGGCCGCGACGTGGGCGGCGGCGGCCGGCAGCCCGACGAGCAGCGCGCGGGCGCCGCCACGCAAGGTGAACAGGCCGCGCTCGCCCAGGACGAACAGCGCCGCGACGGCCAAGGGCGGGGTCAGCGCCAGCACCAGCGGCTGCCAGCCGGCCGGCACGCCGGGCAGCGTCGCCTGCCCGTGCGCCCAGGTGAGCGCGAGCAGCATCACGCCGAAGTAGAACAGGCGGCCTTGGCGGAAACGCCAGGCCAGCAGCAGCACCGCCGGCAACAACAGGAAGGGCGCGTGGGCGCGGAGGGGCGCCAGATCGACCGGCAGCGCGCCCACGCGGGGCAGCGCCAGCGCGGCGGCGGCCACCACCGCGGCGGGGGTCAGCCAGGTCAGCCAGGTCTGCAGCGCCGCCTTCATGCGCCGAGGCTACCCCGGACCGCGCGGCGCGTCGAATCGAGGTGGGTCGATGTGCGGCGATGGGCGTCGGGCGCTTACTCGGGCCCCTGCAGATCCTCGGCCCGGACGAAGCCCTCGGCGCCCACCAACGCGCCGCTCTGCACCCGCACCTTCCAGAAGCGGCCGCGCGACAGCACCTGCAGGCGCGTGCCCGCATCGAGCGTGCCCCGCGCGCGGCTGTCCGGGTGCGCCACCCGCAGCAGCGACACCCCCGCGCCGGCGACGACCATCGGCCGCACGCCGGCCGCCCCGGCCCCGGGCAGCGGGGGCACCGGCGGGGGCTCCTTCTCGACGACCTCGCCGTCGACCTCGAGGATCACGAACTCGACGCGGCGGTTCTTCTCGGGCGACCCCGCCTCCTCGTGGGGCACCAGCGGTCGCGTGCTGCCATAGCCCTCGGACTCCAGCCGGTCGGCGGCGATGCCCCGCCCGATCAGGTAGTCGCGCACGGCCAGGGCGCGCGCCCGTGACAGCGGCACGTTGATGCGCGGCCCGGCGAACTTGTCGGTGTGCCCCTCGACGCGCAGCTTCGTGATCTGCGGGTTGGCCTTCAGCGTGCTGGCCACCTGGCCCAGCACGTCGTGGCTGACCTCGCGGATGGTGGCTTTGCCCAGGTCGAAGTAGACGCGGTCGAGGATCTCGATGCGCTCGCGGGTGATCTGCACCTTGGCCACGCCGGCGTCGGGGCAGCCGTCCTCGTCGTCGACGCCGTTGATCGTCTCGGGCTCGAGCGGGCAGCGATCGTCGCCGTCGAGGATGCCGTCCTTGTCGTTGTCGGGATCCGGACAGCCGTCGGCGTCCTCGAAGCCGTCGGCGTCCTCGGGCTCGAGCGGGCACCGGTCGTCCGCGTCGAGCACGCCGTCGCCGTCGTTGTCGGGATCCGGGCAGCCGTCGTCGTCCTCGAAGCCGTCGGCGTCCTCGGGCTCGAGCGGGCAGCGGTCGGCGCCGTCGAGGATGCCGTCCTGATCGTTGTCGGGATCGAGGCAGCCGTCGGCGTCCTCGAAGTCGTCGTGATCCTCGGGCTCCATCGGGCAGCGGTCGTCGACGTCGAGGATGTCGTCCATGTCGTTGTCGGGATCCGGGCAGCCGTCCGCGTCCTGGAAGCGGTCGGCGTCCTCGGGATCGTCGGGGCACTGATCGACGTCGTCGAGCAGACCGTCACCGTCGCGATCGCGGTTGCGCTGCCACCAGGCGAAGCCGAGCACGGCGCGCACGTCGGGCGAGCCATAATCGGCGACGAGGCCCCAGCCGGCGCCGAGCGTGAACACGCCGCCGAAGGGCGCGAACCAGCGCCCGCCGAGCAGGGCTTCGAGGGGTCGCGACGCGCTGTCGTCGGCGAAGTCCTCGACACCCACCGCGCCGAAGACCTCGCCCAGCAGGCGCACGTCGGGGTGCACGTCGTAGCCCACGCCGGCGCCGTAGGTGACCTCGTTGCCGACGGTCACGTTCTCGATCTGCACCGCGTCGAGGCGCGCGCGGAAGCCGGCGTTGGCCGCCGCGCGGAAGTCCGCCACCCGCACTTCCACGGCCAGCTTGGGGTTGATCGTGGTGGTGCCGGCGGCCTGGAAGCTGGCCTCGTCGCCCGTGGGCAGGCTGACGGGCACCGCGAAGGCCACCGCCAGCGCGCCGTCGAGGCCACCGTACAGGTTGACCTTGGGGATCAACCGGACGTCGCCCAGCGTCGCGCCCTCGGCCGCCAGCGCCTGCGGATCGTCGCCGGCGGCGGTGAACCCGAACGGGACGTCCAGCGTGACCTCGATGACGTCCACGATGCCGTAGGTGAGCATCGCGTTGGCGGTGGCCATGTGGCGGACGATCGCGTCGATCACCTCGCCGTCGGCGTCCCGCCGCACCAGGGGCTGGTAGCCGTAGTTGACCACCAGCGAGGGCACGAACACGCCGCCCGGCGCGGTGCCGCCGCCGTCGACCGAGAAGTAGTTCCACCCGCCGGCGGCGGGCTCGAAGTTCTGGACGTCCTGCGCGCGCGCCGCGCCCAGCGCGAGCCACAGGGCGATCCCGCCCGCCACGACGTGTCGGGTTGCCATGCCCACCCCCCTCGGTCCCCTCCCGGTCGGGGGATTCTCGTCACGCCGACGCCGCGCTGACAAGGTCTTCGCGCTCATCGACGCCCTCATACCGCACATTCCTTGAGCCGCGAACGGCGGGATGGGTATCTTGACCCATTGCATGCTGCGAGGCGGTCGACAGGGGGGGACACGTGCGCGGAGCAACTGCCGAGAGGACTCTCCTGGCCAGCGTGGTACTCGCCGCGCTGGCCGCGCCCGCCGCCGCGCAGGGCGATCCGCCTGCGCCGTTCTCGGTGGTCACGGTGCCGTGGGTGGGCACCGCCCCCGACGTGCCCCACGACGGCGTGGACGGGCAACCCCATTACTTCCAGGCGGTCGCGCGCGGCCCCTGCGACCAGACCATCCAGTTCCGCTGGGACTTCGACGGCGACGGCGTCTGGGACGCCGACTGGGCCAACGCGCCCAACCGCTGGAACCTGGGCGCCCAGCACACGCTGCCCTCGCAGCCCGAGACGCGCCTGTTCGTGGCCCGCGTGGAGGGCCGCTGCGGCGCCGAGGGCGCGCCGGCCGCGGCCGAGTTCTTCCTGCGCGTGCGGGTCGATCCGACGCGCACCCACCGGGTGAACCGCGCCATCTCGAACGCGCTCTGGTACGGCCACGTCAACATGAGCCGCGACGCCGCCACCGGGCGCGCCTGGTGGGGCGCCCAGCCCGACATCGTCACCTCGCTGCTGACCCAGGCGATGATGAACCGGGGCCACCGCGCCGGCGTCGACTCCGCGGTCGATCCCTACGTCGAGGACGTGCAGTGGGGCCTGCACTACCTGGCCAGCCGCCTGTCGCGCGTGAACCTGACGACGCAGTCCGAGGGGGTGGAGCCCGACCAGAACGGCAACGGCTACGGGCTGAAGGGCGCCGGCAACGAGAACTACCAGAACGGCCCGGTGCTCGAGGCCCTGGCGAGCTGGGGCGATCCGAATTACCTCCTGCCCGCCGATCTGGGCATCGCCGAGGTCCGCGGGCGGCGCCTCGGCGACGTGGTGCAGGACAACGCCGAGTACTTCTGGTGGTCGCAGTCCGACCTCCAGTGGGACGACACGATCGTCGGCGGGTGGACCTACAGCGCCAACGGGGGCGTCGACACCTCGCAGGTGGGCTGGACGGCGGTGGGCCTGTTCGCCGCCGAGGTGAACGGCGGGGTGCAGACGCCGAGCTGGGTGAAGGATCGCCTCTACAACGCCGCGCGCTACACCAGCTCGACGCTGTGCAACAACGGCCCGGCGGGCGGCTACGGGTACAACGGCGCCTGCACGCACGGGCACAACATCGCGCGCTCGGGCTCGATGCTCAACGCGCTGGGCTTCGCGCTCAGCCGCAACCCGAACGACCAGCGCGTGCTCGACACGGTCAACTTCCTGCGCGCCAACTGGAACGGCGTGGGCACCTGGGGCGCCAACCTCGGCAACTACTACGCGATGTTCCAGGTGTCGAAGGGCATGCGTTCGTACGTGCCCACCTTCGAGCGCATCGGCGACGACGGCTTCGACTGGTACGCGGTCTATGCCGACTGGCTGATCGAGCAGCAGCGCGCCGACGCGTCCTGGACCGGCGACAACACGTGGATCGGCAACAACGTGCAGCTGTGCACGACGCTGGGCTTGTTGGTGCTGATCCCGACGGTCTTCGAGGCGCCGCCGGTGGCCGTCGCGGCGGCCAGCCCGGTGCTGGCCGGCCCGGGCGACCAGGTCACCTTCAGCCACCGCCAGTCCTACACGCCCGACCCCGGCGTGACGCTCACGGCCTATCGCTGGAACTTCATCGACTACCCGGACGGCCTGGATCTGAACGACGACGGCGACTTCACCGACGCCGGCGAGGCCGCGCCCGAGGACGTCAACGGCAACGGCCGCGTCGATCTCGACGAGATCGTCTGGGACTTCGAGACCGACGACCCGGACCTGCGCCCGACCTTCACCTACGACCCCGCCCTCGACTTCGGCGAGGAGGTCACCTACCGCGTGACGCTGCAGGTGGAGGATCAGGTCGGGCGCACCGACATCGACGACGAGTCGGTCATCGTGCGCATCGCGGTCATCAACCACCCGCCCGTCGCCCTGCCCCACCCGAGCGGCGATCCCGATCGCACCTACGACGTCGTGCCCGGGCGCAGCTACCTGCTCGACGGCAGCCGCAGCTTCGACCCCGACAGCGACGATCCGCCCTTCGACGGCTTCCCCGCGGACAGCCTGACGCTGCTGGCCTGGGATCTCGATCAGGACGACGCCTTCGAGGCGGTGGGCGCGCAGGTGCCCTTCGCCATCCCGGCCGACTGGGCCATCGGCACGACGCGGGTGCGCCAGTTCCGGGTGTGCGACGACGGGCGGTGGATCGGGCTGACCGACGAGCAGTGCGGCGGCGACTGCTCGCTGTGCACGCAGCACTCGGTGAAGTTCCGGGTGGTCGAGAACCAACCGCCCGTCGCGCGGGTGGCGCCCTACGACCTGCTCGACGAGGGCGGCAGCCTGCGGTTGAGCGCGGCGCCGTCGCGGGATCCCGAGGGCGGCGACCTGACCTACGCGTGGGACTGCGGCGACCTGCCGGTGGTGGCCGACGGGGCGACGCTCGACGTGGACGCCGCCGCGCTCGACGGGCCGCTGGACGGCGCGCGCTATGACTGCAGCCTGACCGTGACCGACGACCTCGGCGTGTCCAACACCGCCATCGTGCGCGTGGATCTGGTCAACCGGCCGCCCATCGTCGAGTCGGTCCAGGTCATGGGCGGGCCCGAGGGCGAGCCGGTGACGGTGACGGTGGCGGCCACGGATCCCGCCGCGGACGACGCGGGCATCCTGCGCTACAGCGTCGACTGCGACGGCGACGGCATCCTCGACGTGCTCGACCGCCCGGAGCCGGTGCTGGTGTGCGAGGGGCTGGACGACGGCACCTACGTCATCGCGGTGCTGGTGACCGACGACGACGGCGGGCAGACGGTGTTCCGCCCCGGGCCCATCGAGATCACCAACCGGCCGCCGACGCTGATGGCGCCGCCCTGCCCCGCCGCCATCGAAGGCGCGCCCGTCGCGCTGCAGCTGCTGGCGAGCGATCCCGGGGGGGAGAGCGATCCGCTCACCTGCCGACTGGCCGCGCCGGCGCCCGTCGGCGCGCGCATCGACGCCGCGGGCTGCCGGGTGATCTGGACGCCGACCTACGCCCAGGCGCGGGCCGGCGCCACCGACTTCCGCGTGGTGGTCCGCGACGACGAGGGCGCCGAGGCCGAGGCCGCGTTCACCTGCGCGGCCGCCTATCTCGACGAGGACGAGGACGGCCTGCCCGACACCTGGGAGCGCGAGAACGACCTCGATCCGACGCGGGACGACTGCGACGAGGACGCCGACGGTGACGGGCTGAGCAACTGCGAGGAGTTCGACGGCGGCACGGATCCCTTCGGCCACGACGGGGCCACGCCGCCCATCCTGCGCGCGCCGATCGACGGCGCGCGGGTGCCGACGGCGACGCCGGATCTGGTGCTGCGCAACGCCCGCAGCCCCATCGGACGGCCGCTGGGCTACGAGTACACGATCTACGCCGACGCCGAGCTGAACCAGCAGGTGGCGCAGTCGGCCCTGGTGGACGAGGGCGACGACGAGACGACGTGGACCGTGCCCGCGGACGCGGCGCTGGCCGAGAACACGACGTACTGGTGGACGGCGCGCGCCCACGACGGCCTGGGCTTCGGGGACTACGCCGTGCCCGAGGCCTTCGTCGTGGACGCCGTGGACGAGCCGCCCACCGCCCCGCGCATCGCCGCGCCCGAGGACGGCGACCAGCTGCGCACCGACCGCCCGGTGCTGGCGGTCGACGAGGCCACCGATCCGGATCCCGACGACACGCTCACCTATCAGTGCGAGGTGGCGCGCGACGCCGACTTCGCGGCCGTCGCGGCCACGGGCGGCGCGACCGGCGAGGGCGACGGCCAGGTGGACGTGCGGCTGAGCGACGCGCTCGAGGAGAACCGCGCCTACTTCGCCCGCTGCCGCGCGGTGGACAACCGAGGCGTGGCCGGGCCGTGGTCCGAGACGGTGGGCTTCAGCGTCAACCAGGCCAACGAGCCGCCGAGCGCGCCGACCATCGTGTTCCCCGCCCACGAGGCGGTGGTCGGCGATCCGGCGGTGACGCTCGAGGCCGGGCCGGCGACCGATCCGGAAGGCGACGCGCTCACCTATCGCTTCTGGCTCAGCCGCGACGCGCGCTTCCCCGCCGAGTCGACGTGGGCCAGCGACGAGGTCGCGCCGGCGGCGGACGGCTCGATCACCTTCGAAGCGCCCGAGCTGCTCGCCGACGACGCCGACTACTTCTGGCGGGTGCGCGCGCGCGATCCTTTCGTGGCCGGGCCCGCGGCCACCGCGCGCTTCCGGGTGGATCAAGGCAACCAGCCGCCGTCGACGCCGCGCCCGCTGAACCCGGCGGCGGACTCGATCAGCACGCCCAGCCCACGCTTCATCTGGGGCGCGGCGAGCGATCCCGACGGCGATCCGCTGCGCTACACGGTGCGGCTGTTCGACGCCGACGCCGCGGAGGCGCGCTGGTCGGCCGACACCACGGGTCTGGTGGCGCCCCTGGGCGAGGCGCTGCCCCCGGGCGACTACACCTGGGACGTGCGCGCCGAGGATCCGGGCGGCCTGACGAGCGACTGGTCGGCGCCGACGCCCTTCACGGTGCCCGCGCCGCCGCCCGCGCCCGACGCCGGGCCCGACGCCGACATGGACGCGCCGGACGCGGCGCCCGCGCCCGACGCCGCGCCCGAGGTGGACATGGATCCCACCGGCGGCAGCGGGGACGGCGTCGGCCGTGCGGACGGCGGGCCCGACAGCGGCGATCCGGCCGGCGATCTGACCGGCAGCGGCTGCTATTGCGACGCCGGCGGCGAGGGCAGCGCGCCCCTGGGCGCGGCGCTGCTGCTGGCCCTGCTGGCGGTGCTGCGTGGTCGGCGCCGCCCGCGGCGCGCGCCCCGCCGCTGACGCCGGCCGACCCTCGCCCCGGCGACGGGCCGCCCCCCCGCCCCGCTCTTCCGCATCGACCCCGCGCCCGATCGCGACGCAGGCGCACAGGCCCGCATCGTTGATCGTGACACCGAGACGGCCCCCCCCCCGCTTCACGAAACTTCACCCACGATTCACGAAACAAACGTTCGATTTGTGACATCCTCTGGCGGGGTCGACGGACGCACTGGGGGCGAGATGGACTGGGCGACCATCGAGGGCTGGCTGAGGGGCTCCCTGAGCACGCAGGCGCGCGTATGGAGCGCGCTGTCGCCGGCCCTCGTGCTGACGGCCTACATGGTGGGCGGCCTCGTGGTCTTCTGGTGGCGAGGCGAGCGGCACGACGCCGAGCTCGAGCGTCGCGGCGCCAGCGCGCTCCTCGGCCGCTTCATCAGGAACTACTTCGCCTGGATCACCCAGCCCATCTGGCGCGTGCTCGAGCGCTCGGGCCTGCCCCCCGCGGCCCTGACGACGCTGTCGGTGCTGCTGGCCCTGGCGTCGGGCGTGGCGCTGGGCGCAGGGCGCTTCGCCCTCGGCGGCTGGCTGTTCATCTTCGCCGGCTTTTGCGACTTCTTCGATGGTCGCCTCGCGCGGGCGCAGGGCACCGCGTCCAAGCAGGGCGAGGCCCTCGACTCGATCCTCGATCGCTACGCCGAGGCGCTCGTCCTCGGTGGCCTGGCCTGGTACTACCGCGACACCTGGGTGCTGGGCGCAGTGCTCGCCGCGCTGGCCGGCTCGCTGCTGGTCAGCTATGTCCGGGCCAAGGGCGCCGCGCTCGGCGCGGACGTCAAGATCGGCCTGCTGCAGCGCCCCGAGCGCATCGCCCTGCTCGGCGCGGCGACGGCGCTGAGCCCCGTCTTCTCGGCGCTGGTCTTCCCCGAGGTGGGGCGGCCGATGCACTGGCCCGCCGCCATCGTGCTGACCATCCTGGCGGTGGGCACCAACGTCACCGCCCTCCGCCGGTTGGTCGCCGTCTTGCGGGCGCTGGGCGGCGGACCCCGCCCGGCGCGCAGCCTCACCGGTCGCGGCAGCGTGTGGCGCGGCACCGTCGCCGCCGTCCTGGCCACCACGGTCGACTTCGGCGTCGTCGTCGCGCTGGTCAGCGGCCTCGCGCTCTCACCCTGGCTGGCGACCGCCGTCGGCGCGCTGATCGGCGCCGGCGTCAACTTCAGCGTCGGGCGTCACTGGGCCTTCGGGGGCGCCGACCACCCTGCCGGGCCCCAGGCGTTCCGCTACGGCGTCACCAGCGGCACCAGCGCGGCGCTCAACGCCGGCGGCGTGGCCGTGCTGGGCATCCTGCCGGTGCCCTACCCCCTCGCCTGGGGCCTGGTTCGCCTGGTCGTCTTCCTGGCCTGGAACTACCCGCTGCAGCGCGATTACGTCTTCGGCGGGGGCCGACCGGTGGACACGCGGCGGCCCCATGCCGCGTGATCGCGTACCGACCGCCGGGATGAGCCGATGAGCCCCGCGGCGCCGGTGGAGGGAGGCCGCGTGGCCCGCGCCCTGGGTCGCGGCCTGGCCGCGCTGGCCGCCCGCGCCCACGCGCGGCCCGGCCGCACGCTGGCGCTGGTCGGCGCCCTCACGCTGCTGGCCGTTGGCGGCGCGCGCCGGCTGTCCCTCGACACGGATCTGAGCCACCTGCTGCCCGCCGATCTGCCCAGCGTCGAGGCGCTGGGCCAGCTCGAGGCCCGCTTCGACGGCATCGGCTACGTCGTGGTGGTGGGCCGCGGGGCCGCGCCCGAGGCGCTGCGCCGCTTCGCCGACGACGTCGCCGCGCCCCTCGAGGCCCTCGACACCGTGCGCTACGTCGAGGCGCGGCGGCCGGTGGAGTTCCTGCGCGATCACGCCGCCTACTTCCTCGACCGGGCCGATCTGCAGACGGTGCAGGCGCGCGTCGCGGCGCGCGAGCAGCACGAGCGCAAGCAACGCAACCCGCTGTACCTCGATCTCGAGGAGGCCGAGCCGCCGCCCCTCGACTTCAGCGATCTCGAGGCGAAGTACCGCCGCGCGGGCGGGCGCGACTGGCTGGGCCGCCAGGGCACCGAACCCTACTACCTCGACGCCGAGCGCGGGCTGATCGCGGTGCTGGCCAAGCCCACGCGCCGCGCCTCCGACATGACCTTCGCCCGGCGCGTGGTCGACGACGTCGCCGCGTGGATCGCGACGATCGATCCAGCCACCTACGGACCCGACTTCGAGATCGCGCTCACCGGACGCTACGTGAAGAAGGTCGACCAGCAGGCGCACATCCAGGACGACCTGGCGCTGGCGTCGGCGGTGGCCCTCGGGCTGATGGTGCTCTTCCTCGTGCTGCACTTCCGGCGCCTGGGCGCGGTGCTCCTCGTGCTCGGCCCCCTGGGCGTCGGGCTGGCCTGGACCTTCGGTGTCACCGGCGTCGTCTTCGGCACCCTGAACCTGCTGACCGGCTTCATCGGCGCCATCCTGCTCGGCCTGGGCATCGATCACGGCATCCACCTGCTCGGGCGCTACCAGGCCGAGCGCGCTCACGGCGCCTCGGGCGCCGAGGCCGTCGCCACCACCTTCGGGCAGACCGGCCGCGCCGTCGTGGTCGCGGGCCTGACGACGGCCTTCGCCTTCGCCGGCGTCGCCCTCAGCGACTTCCGCGCCTTCCGCGAGTTCGGCGTCGTCGCCGCCCTGGGCTCGGCGCTGGTGGTGCTGGCCTACGCGGCGCTGCTGCCCGCGCTGCTCGCCCTGACCGACCGCGGGGGCGCGCCGCGGCCAGCGCCCGCCTCGTCCTTCGCCCGCGCCCTGCCCCGGTGGACGCCCGCGGTGATGGGGCTGGGGCTGCCCGCCTGCCTGCTCGCCTTCGGCCTGCTGCCGCGCGCGACCTTCGACTACGACCTCGGCGCCCTCGAGGACGCCGACCTGCCCTCGTTCCGGCTCGACCAGCAGGTGAACCGCCTGCTCGGCTACAGCCAGACGCCGGCGGTGGTGCTGACCGACGACGCGACCGCCGAGCGCGCGGTGCTCGAGGCCTTCCGGCGCGACGCGCGCCCCGGATCGACGGTCGACTTCGTCGCCGGCGTGGCCGATCTGGTGCCGCCCGATCAGGCCGCCAAGCGCGCCGTGCTCGACGCGCTGCGTCCGGCGGTCGAGCGCGCGAAGCCGAGCTGGCTGAGCCCCGAGCAGCGGCCCTACCTCGAGGACGCGCAGCGCATGGTGGCCGCGTCGCCGTACGGCCGCGCGGATCTGCCGCCGGCCATCCGCCGGCAGTTCCAGGGCCCGGACGCCACCGCCGAGGACGGCTTCGTGCTGGTGTTCCCCGCGGTGAGCCTCAGCGACGGCGCCGCCGTGCGCCGCTTCGCCGCCGAGGTGCGCGGCGCCGATCTGCCGCCCGGCGCGCCGGTGGCGGGCGAGGCGATGATCCTCGCGGATCTGGTCGAGCTGATCATCGACGAGGCGCCGCGCGTGCTGATCGCCACGGTCGTGCTGGTGTTGGGCGCGCTGTGGCTGCTCTTGGGCAGCCTGCGGCTGGCCGTCCTCTGCGCGACGCCCGCCGCGCTGACGGTGGCCCTCACCCTGGCCCTGACGACGGTGACCTCGCTCTCGCTGAACTTCCTGAGCGTCGTGATGCTGCCGGTCCTCTTCGGGTTGGGCGTCGACGGCGGCGTCCACCTCGTCACGCGCCTGACGCGCGCGGGCGACACCTTCGAGGAGGCCTTCACCGAGACCGGGCGGGCCATCGCCGGCGCGGTGCTGACGACGATGCTGGGCTTCGGCGCCCTGCTGCTGGCCGACCACCCCGGCCTGGCCTCGCTCGGCGCCCTGGCCGTCGCCGGGCTGGCCATCAACCTGCTCGTGTGCCTGGTGCTGCTCGGCGGCGCGTTGGCCTGGTGGCGGCGCCCGCCCGCCGACGTCGCCGAGCACATCAGCACCGTGGGCCTCAGCGGCTACGCGCCGCTCGGGCCGGGCACCGTGGGCGCCTTCGCCGCCCTGCCCTTCGCCTGGTGGCTGACCGCGGTGCCCTTTGGCCCCCGCGTGGCCGTGGCGGCGGCGATCACCGTCGTCGCCTACTGGGCCGTCCTGCGCTTCTGCCGCGATCTCGACCCCCACGCCGATCCCCAGGAGGTGGTGGTCGACGAGTTCGTCGGCTGCCTGCTCGCCACCTTGTTCGTGCCGGCCCACACCGGCTGGTTCGTGGCCGCCTTCGTGTTGTTCCGCGCCGTCGACATGGTCAAACCGTGGCCGGTCAACGTCTTCGAACGTCGCCTGCCCGGCGGCTGGGGCGTGATGGGCGACGACGTGGCGGCCGGCCTGATGGCGGGCGGCCTGCTGTTGGGCGTCCGCCTGCTGCTCCCCTGATCCGGAGGTGTCCCGTGAGAGCCCGTGTGCCCTTCCCCCTGCTGCTGCTCGTGCTGCTCGCCGTGCCCGCGACCCACGCCGCCGAGGCCGATCCGCTGGCGCGCACGCGCGCCCTGATCGCGCTGTTCGAGAAGGTGCAGGCGCCGCCCGAAGGTGCCGCCCCCACCGAAGCCATGCGCAGAGCGAACGCCGACACCTATGCGGCCCTCGACGGCTTCTTCGACCGCCAGGCCCTGACGACGGCGCCCATCGCGCCCCACCGCGAGAAGTTCAGCGACGCGCAGGCCGAGCGCTTCGCCGCCGTCTTCTGGGCGCTGCTGCGCCTGGTGGCCTATCCCGACAGCGGGGCCTTCCTGCGCGAGGCCGAGACCGAGCTCGGGGAGGCGGGCGACGCCGCCACCCGGCTGAAGGCGCGCCTGCCCAAGGACGATCTCGAGACCGAGGTCGTCTTCCGCTGGAAGCCGGGCCCCGACGGGCTGCGCGTGGTCGACGTCGACTTCGACGGGGCGTCGCTGATGAAGGACTACCAGAACCAGTTCGGCCGGCTGATCGCGAAGCACGGCGTCGACGGGCTGATCGCGAAGCTCGAGGCGCGGCGCGCCGACGAGGAGAAGAAGCGGGGCCCGCTGCCGTGAGAGCGTTGTTCGCCATCGCCGCGGTGCTCGGCGTGGCGCGGGCGGCGCCGCCGCCGATGGACGTGGACGCCTGCGTGCAGGTCGCGCTGAACGCCAACCCCCAGGTGGCCGAGGCCGAGGCCCGCGTGCGCCAGCACCGCGCGACGCTGGCGACCGTGCAGGCCGTCTACTACCCCAAGCTGGACGCGCTGGCCTGGGTGGCGCCCATGTTCACGGTGCGCGGCGGCGCGCTCGAGGGCGTCGAGCGCGACTTCGCGCCCGACGCTTGGGGCCCGTCCACGCGCCTCGAGGCGCTGCTGTCGTGGCCCATCTACAGCTTCGGGCGGGTCGAGGCCGCCGCCGACGCCGCCGAGGCGCGCGTCGCGGTCGAGCAGGCGCGGGTGCGCGAGGCACGCAACGCCGTGGCCCTCGAGGTGCGGCGGCTGTACTACGCGCACCTGTACGCCAAGAGCCTGCTGCCGACCCTGCGGGTGGGCGCCGAGGCGCTCGCGTCGGCCGAGGCGCACGCGCGCGCCGCCTACGACGAGGCGACAGGGCAGGTGACGCAGGCCGATCTGATGAAGCTGCGCTACGGCGCGCTGGAGATCGAGCGCCTGACCCGCGTGGCCGAGGACGGCGCGGCGCTGGCCCTCGCCGCCCTGAACCACACCATGGGCCGCCCCGCCGACGCCCCGCTGACGCTGGCCGAAGGCCGCCTGCCCGACGTCGACGCCGCCCCGCCCCCGCCCCTCGCGCGCCTGTACGCCGAGGCCGCGGCCCACCGCCCGGAGTGGGCTCAGCTGCGCGCCGGCGAACGCGCGACCTTGCGCCTCGAGGACGCCGAGCGGCTGGCCATGGCGCCGGTGCTGTTCGCCGCCGGCACCATCACCCACAGCTGGACGCCCACCCGCGACGACGCCGACAACCCCTACCACCAGGATCCCTACAACGACCTGTTCGGGGGCGTCGCCGTCGGGCTGCAGTGGCGCTTCGATCCGCTCGACGCGACGGCGCGCGCCGAGCAGGCCGCGGCGCGGCGCGACGAGGTGAGCGCGCTGGCCCGCTTCGCCGGCACCGGCATCCCGCTGCAGGTGCGGCGCGCCGCCGACGAGCTGGCGCAGCACGCCGCGCTGGCCGAGATCGCCCGGCGGCAGGTGAAGGCGACCCGGCGCTGGATGACCTTCGCCGGCGCCGCGTGGCGCACCGGCGCGGGCGACGCGCGCGAGGTGCTCGAGGGGCTGGTGGCGTACCTGCAGGCGCGGCGCACGCACTACGACCACCTGCGCGGCTGGCACGTTGCCCACGCCGAGCTCACGGCGGCGCTGGGCCACGCGACGTGGCCCATGGGGCGGTGAATCAGAGCAGGTTGAAGGCCGAGGTCAGCAAGACGCCGTTGGTCACCTGCCACGCGTCGAGCACCAGCGGGATGCGCTTGGCGGTCAGCACGTAGTCCAGGGACACCCACTCGGCCAGCTTGGCGCTCAGCTTGGCCCCGACCTCGGTGTTGACCAGATCGGTCCCTTCGAGCTCCGTGTCGGCGTCGGTGTAGAACGGGTAGAGGACGCTGGCGGTCAGGTTCCAGCTCACCAGCGTGTTCAGGTTGCCGCCTGCGTCCAGCTCGATCTCCGCGCCCGCCTGCACCGAGTCCTTGATCTCGACCACCTCGATGACGTCGGCGGTGTCCTCGTCGTCTGCGACCGCGAAGCCGCCCTGCGAGACGATCTCCTGCGCGCCGAGGCCGGCGCTGACCACGAGGCTCAGGTTCTTCCGGTTGATGGGGCGCGCGAAGGCGCCGGCCGACTGGCGCAGAACCAGCGGCTCGAAGGGGTCGGTCAGGTCGAAGGCCTGCTGGGGCTGCAGGCTCTGCATCGTCACGTTGCCGTCGGCGTCGGTGATCGCCAGCGTCGCGGGATCGCCCGAGATGAACTCACCCTCGAGCACCGCGGTCTGCAGACGCGCACGGGCAAAGGGGCCCAGCCACGGCACGCTCTCGAGCGAGTACATGTACATCGACCGCAGCTCGAGGTTGTCGACCGTCTTCACGAACTCGTCGATGGCCGGGTTCTTCGACTGCGTGTGCTGCAGGCCGAGGCGGTTGAGCACCTCGTGCTGGCCGCTCTTGAAGTTCGCCTCGCCGTCGACCGCGCCGCCGACGGAGATCGTGCTGCCGTCCTCGACGCCGACGACGTTGCTGCTGTGGCTGAGCGAGAAGTTGAAGCCGAGGTTCAGCTTGAACGACCAGCCCTCCGGGCGCTTGTTGGTGTCCTCCTCCTTGGTCTCCTTGGCGATGTCCTGGCCGGGCACGAAGTCCGGCTGTTCCTGGGCGATGGCCGGCAGCGCGAGGGCCAGCGCGGTGGTGACGAAGAGGGCACGCATGGTCTTGGATCCTCCTGGGTGGTTGCGCGCGGCCGCGGCGTCGTCGCGACCGACGCAGCTGTGACCGGGTGTCGGCGAAGAAGTCACGTGCCGGGTCCGCGCGGGCCGTCGTTCAGTCGTCGGTCGGGGACTCGGGGCCGCCGCGCGCCGTGTGCAGCGCGACGCGCCGGCCGTCGGGATCGACGAACACCACGCGCTCGGGCGTGTCGTCGACGACCTCGACGTCCAGATCGGTGAGGCGGCGGCGCACGCGGGCCAGCGTGTTCGGCCCGGTGCGCAGCCAGAGCTGGACGCCCGCGCCCCCCACGCTGGCCGGCTCGACGAACAGGCGCTGCCCGTCGCCGAGCAGCAGCGTGCCGCCGTCGTCGTCCCGGCGATCGACCTCGACGTGCAGCACGGCGCGGTAGAACGAGACGATGCGACCGGGCTGGGTCGTGCGCAGCGTGAGGTGGGACAGACGCATCGCTGGGGTTTCGCCCAGCGCGGTGGCCCCCGTCAAGCCCCGCGTGGGGTCGGCGCGGTCACGAGGCGGCCGCGGCGGGCACCTCGGGATCGTGATCGAAGCTGGCCGAGCCGAAGGCCCGCGCGACGCTGATCCAATAGGCCACGAGGCCCCAGGCCAGGCCGACGACGACACCCGCGTCGATGATGCCGCGCCACGGCTGTTCGAGCATGCGCACCAACACGACCAGGCAGATGATCATCGTCGTGAGGACGTAGCTGACGATCAGGCGCCGCCGGGTGGCGTGGAAGAACCCCATGCAGAACAGCGGCGCGAGCAGCGTGCGCAGGGGGTGGGGGTGGTCGGCCAGGTAGCGCGTGCGGGCCGCGACGCGGGGCGAGAAGTTCTGCTGGAAGCCCTTGTAGCCCTCGCTGTGGGCCATGAAGACGACGTTGGCCACCAGCAGCGCCCACTGCAGCGTGGTCAGCTCCAAGTGCGCCAACTCGAAGGCGTAGGGGCTGAGGCGCCAGATGGCGCTCCCCAGCAAGGTCGACACGCCGACCAGGCCCCACGCCGCCCCGAAGAGTCCCCACGCGCTCAACGCCGCCTCCGCCATCGACCGCCCGGAGGGTAGTCGCGCCCGCCCGCCGACGCCAGCGGTCGGTGTCGCGGCGCGCGCGCCGCTGGTCGAGGGCCCCGCGACCTGCCACGCTGCAGCGATGCCCGTCGACTCCCCCTGGCGCGCTGCGTGGCAGCGCGCCGCCCGGATCGCGCCCGACGCCGAGTGGCCGCCCGCGCCCGGCGTCCCCCTGGCCCCGCTGGCCGACGTGGGCTTCGATCCGCTCGGCCGCTGCGCCCTGCTGGTCGGCTACGAGGCCGTGCATCTGCTCGATCTCGAGACGATGCGGAGCGAGGTCGTGGTCGAGGACGCCCGCATCGAGCGCAGCGTGCGGATGGGGGCCGATGGCTCCCGGGCCCTCGTGTGCGACGGCTACGCCGGCCGCGTCCACGTCGTCGA
>JAUHXL010000589.1 GCA_030426945.1 bacterium | reverse complement strand
GGACGTCGGGCGCCTGGTCGGCGCGGGCCTGCTGAGCGAGCCCAGCTACCGCGCCGGCCTCGAGCAGCGGCTGCCGGTGCCCGACGCCCGCGACCTGCTGCAGACGCTGCGCGGCGCGACCCGCGCGCCCCGCCTCGCGGCGCGCATGGCCCCCACCTTCGCGCGGCTGGCCCCCGCCGTCGCGCTCTACCGCGCCTACCCCCCCTCGCCCGACCCGCGAGCCCTCGCCCGGTGGTCGCGGCGGGCGGCGCTCCTCTTCGGCGACCCCCCCGACGTGGCCCGCTGAGGCCGGCCCCGCGACGCCGGCCAGGGTTGACACCCGCCCACCCCCGTCAAATACTGCCGCCCGACCGGGGTCTGTGGCCCCGCCCATCAACGAGGAGGGCTTCATGCGGAACCTGCCGATCGTGCTCCTGGCCTTCGGTCTGCTCGGCCTGGCCGGCTGTGGGAAGAAGGACGAGCCCGCGTCCGGCGGCGCGGACAAGGCCGCGGCCGACACCAAGACCGACAAGACCGCCGAGGCCCTGAAGGGCAAGGCCGGCGAGGCCGCCGGCGAGATGATCGACCAGGCGAAGGACGCCAAGAAGACGGTCGACGGGCTGGCGAAGGACGGGCCGGGCCTGACCCTCGAGGCCTACGAGAAGCTGCTCATCGGGCTGTCGGCCTGCGAGGTGGACGATCGCGGCATCGACCGCAAGTGCGAGGCCTGGAAGGCGTACAACGACGCCCGCAAGAACCGCCGTGACCTGATCAAGGCGGCCGGCGGCGGGCTGTCGGGCCTGGGCAAGAAGCACATCAACCACGAGAGCCCGGCCGTGCGCCTGCAGAGCGCGACCCTGATGGGGTCGCTCTTCGGCGCCAGCCAGGAGAGCCAGCAGGCCATCGTCGACGCGGCCAAGAAGGAGAAGGTGCCCGGCGTCCTCAAGTCGATGATCCGCACCGTCTCGAGCAGCATCGCGAAGAACCCGGCGGTGCTCGAGCTGGTGATGAGCAACGCCGATCACGAGAACCCCAAGGTGCGCAAGGAGGTCGTCAGCGCCCTCACGTCGAGCTGGGCCAAGGGCACGGACGGCACGCTCGAGAAGGCGATGATGATGGTCGAGAAGGACGCCGACGAGGACGTGCGGCGCTACGGCTGCAGCCGCCTCGGCGCCCGCGGCGACGAGCGCGCCCTGCCCCTGCTCGAGAAGCTGACCGCCGACGCCGAGAAGGATCCCCGCCTGTACGCCGACTGCATGCGCGGCCTGATCGGCATGTGGTCGTCGCCCATCGTGCACGACGCGCCGAGCAAGAAGGCCTACGAGCTGACGGTCAAGCGCCTGAAGGCCACGCCGCGCACCGAGAAGATGCCGGCCTGGGCCTCGCTGTCGAGCATGATGTGGGCCAAGAACGAGAAGTTCCAGGCCAAGGCCGACTGGTTCAAGAAGGAGGAGCTCGTCGACGTGCTCGCCGACATCGTGAAGGACCGCCAGGCCTACTGGATGGCCCGCACCAGCGCGGTGGACACGATGAAGGAGCTGGGCGCGGACAAGGCCAAGCTCGAGGCGCTGAAGACCGCCTACGCCGACGCCGCCGGCAAGCCGGGCCAGGACAAGCACGTCCTCGACAAGATCGAGAAGGCCCTCACCGCCAGCAAGTGAGCCGGCGCGCGTCCGCCCGGACGCGCCGCCGTCACGGCGGCGGGGCCAGATAGCCCCGCAGCTCGGCCGAAGCGCAAGGGGCGTCACCCACCGCCGCCTCGGCCCGCGCCACCACCAGCCCCATCTTCGCTTTGGTCACCTCGACGCTGAAGGTGACCGTCTCGCCCGGTCGCACCGGGCGCCGCACCTTGCACCCGTCGATGCCGGTCAAGAGCACCGTGCCGCCGCCGCGGGCGCGCAGGGCCAGGTACGCGAGCGTCTGGGCCATCGCCTCGACCAGGATGACGCCGGGCACGACCGGGTTGCCGGGGAAGTGGCCAGCGAAGAAGGGCTCGTCGGGGCCGAAGGTGCGCTCGGCCACGGCGAAGCGCGCGTCGCACCGCAGCACGCGGTCGAGGAACAGGAAGGGCGGCCGGTGCGGCAACACGGCGGCGGGCGCGGGCAGGGTGTCGGACATCGGCAGCTCCACGAGCGGGCGCGCGGCGCGCACCGAAGACAAGCACGGCTCGACCCGAGCGTAAAGCATCCGCGCGGCGGGGCGCCGCGCGGATGGGTTGCGGGGGGACCGGCCCCAGGCCCTATGATGCCGGGCCATGGCGACCCGACTGTTCATCTACGGCACGCTCATGCGGGGCGAGGTCGGGCATCACCTGCTCGCCGACGCGCGCTACGTAGGGCCGGCGCGGACCCACGCCCGGTACACCCTGCTGCGGTTGGGGTGGTACCCGGCGCTGATCGAGGGCGGCGAGACCAGCGTCCGGGGCGAAGTGTACGCGGTCGACGACGAGACGCTGCCCGCGCTCGACGCCTACGAGGACGCGCCCGCGCTGTACGCGCGAGCCCCGGTGGCGCTTCTGGACGCCGGGCCGGCCTCGGCCTATCTGCTGCGCGCCGAGCACCGCGGCCGACACCCGACGATCCCGCACGGGGACTGGCGGCGACGGGACGAGGTGCCGGGTGGCTGATCGCCGCGGCCTGCTGCTGATCGCGGGTCTGCTCGCCGCCCTCGCCGGGCCCACGCGCGCGGCCGAGCGGGTGCTGCTCGACGGCAAGACCGTCGCGCGCCGGGCCAAGGTCAAGGGCAACTGGTCCCAGCGGCCGGGGGCCGTGTCGCCGCTGCAGCACCGCGGCTTCTGGCTGGTCGACCCCGGTGACGGCGCGGACGCCGACGGCACCTACCGCTTCCGGGTCGCCCAGCCGCACGACGGCCTCGACCTGACGCTGCTGGTCCGGGCCCGACCCGACCGCCGGGTGCGGCGGCTCGATCGGGCGGTGGGGGTCCAGGTCCGGGGGCGGCGGGCCCAGCTCGTGGCGATCCGCGGCGGCGAGACGACGCTGCTCGACGAGCGCATCCAGCTGCGGCGCTCGCCCCGCATGACCACCCTCGAGATCGTGGTGCAGGTGTTCGGTGATCGCATGGTCGCCCACTTCATCGACCCCGCTGAGGGTCGGTTCCTCGGGACGCTGTTGGCCAACGACGTGCCGGCCGGCCGGGGCTGGGTCGGCGTGCGCGGGGGCGCGCGCTGGGGGCAGGGCGTCACGCTCGGCGGGCTGACCGCGCGCCCACCCTGTGACGGCATCCCGCGGCTCGAGCCGGACCGCGCCCCGCTCGTGGTGCTGATGAAGCCCAGCGACGCCGCCCAGGCCACCGTCTACGGCCGCATCCTCGAGCAGCTCGAAGGCCGCCCCCCGCGGGTGGCGTTCCGCACCGACTGGGCCGGACTCGAGCGCCTGCACTGTGATCGGCTGCCCGTGCTGCGGATGATCACGCGCATGCCCTGGAAGTACCTCGACCGCCACTACCTGACCTGGCGCGCCCGGCCACCCGAGCCGACCGCCCGCGGCGTCCGCATCGACCGCAGCTACAAGAACAACGAGATGGTCGAGGGCATCCTCCGCGCCTACCTGCACCGCTTCCCGGATCGCGTGCGCCTGGCCACGGTGGGCACCAGCGTCGAGGGGCGCCCGATCTACGCCATCGCGGTGGCCAACGACATCGAGCACGCCGGCCGCCGGCCCACGCTGCTGCTCAACGGCGCCCACCACGGCGACGAGCCCCTGTCGGTGGAGTTCGTGCTCGACGCGGTGCAGCAGCTGCTCGAGGCCCCGCCCAGCGACGCGCGCGCCCAGCGCTGGCTCGACAACTGGGTGGTGTGGGCGGTGCCGCTGGTGAACCCGGACGGCAACCACTACTTCCTCGAGGAGAGCAAGGACGGCGCCCGCAAGAACGGCCGCGATCTCGATCGCGACGGCGACCGCGATCTGCGCGACGGCGTCGACCTGAACCGCAACTACCCCTTCTACTGGGGGCGGCTGGGCGAGCGGGGCAGCCACTCGCAGCCGCACAGCCGCTACTACCGCGGCCCCAAGCCCGCCAGCGAGCCGGAGACCCGCGCCGTGATGGCCCTCGCCGACCGCGAGCGCTTCGCCGCGTCGGTGTCCTACCACACCGGCACCGTGGCCATCCTCGCCCCCTACACCATCCCGCGCGTCGAGGGGCCCGAGCCCAACGAGGCCTGGACGGTGGCCGAGGAGATCGCCGCGAAGCTGGCCGAGCACCCCCAGCAGCGCCCGTACAAGGTGCGGAAGAACCTGTACGCCGTGGACGGCACCGACCAGGACTGGCACCGCTTCACGCACGGGACGTTGGCGCTGCTGGTCGAGGGCGCGCTCTACACGCCGCTCGACATGACCGAGCGCAGCGCGATCGTCGCGGTGACGCGGCCCACCTGGACGGTCCTGCTCGATCGGCTGATCGAGGGGCCCTCCG
>JAUHXL010000588.1 GCA_030426945.1 bacterium | reverse complement strand
CGCCCTGGCGCGTCTCGGTCGCCTACCGCCTGCTCAACGAGCGCGTCGAGGACGTGCTCGCCGTCCGAGCCACCGAAGGCGACACCCACCGCAACCACGCCCTCGCCGCGCTCGGCGGCTACGACCACCGCTGGTTCCACCTCGCGCTCGGCGCGGCGGCCTGGCGCGGCGTCGAGACCGCCGAGGACCCCACTTGGCTGCTCCGCCCCGCCGGCCGCATGCGCGCCGGCCCCGCCGATCTGCTCTACCTCGAAGCCAGCGCCTTCGACTTCACCCAGTGGTCCCTCGGCCCCGGCGCCTACAAAGCGGGCCTCGGCGCCCAACCCGGCGGCGCCCGCCTGTTCCTCGGCCTCGCCGCCGACTGGAACGAGCGCCTCGCCTTCAGCGTCGCCGGCGCCGCCCCCCTCGGCGGCGACCTCACCCTGCACGCCGGCGCCGGCGTCGACGCCCGCGAGCCGGGGCACTACTTGTTGATCGAGGCGGGGCTGAGCGTGGGGTGGCGGTGAGGCGCCACGTTGTAGGTCGATGACGGCTCCGGCCTCGGGAGCATCGATCGGGAGGAGGTCGCGTGGAACGTCTCGCCGCGCCGTTGATCGCGAGCCTGACCCTGGGGCTGGCGCCGTTCGTGCCCGAGCCGCACATCGTGGGGAAGCTGCGCTGGGTGTTGGGCGGCGCGCAGGGGATGGGGGTGGTGGATTGGTGGGATCTGGTGATGCACGGGGCGCCGTGGGTGTGGCTGGGGGTGGCGGTGGTGGGGGTGGTGCGGCGCCGTCGGGAGCAGGGTGACGGGTAGGCGGGCCAGCAAGGTGTCGCGCGGAACCTGAACGGCGTGGGGCGCGGGGACAAGGAGTCGGTGATATGGCGGTGCCGTGAGACGATTCTTGGCGAATGTGCCGAAAAACGTTACATTCGCCAAGTTTTGTATCGCGCTGATCGAAGGGTCACATCACCGCGACGCTGATCCGGACCCTCGCCTCGAGGTGAGTCGAAGAACATGCGCGGCGAGCAGTACATCGACGGACTGGCGGCGAGCGGCAGGTACCATTTCACGACGGAAGCGGCGATCGATGCCATCGAGGGCAGCGATGACGCGGTCCGGGCGCAGCTCCGCCGCCTCAGGCAGCACGGGCGCATCGCCAGCCCGATACGCTCGTTTCACGTCGTCGTTCCGCCCGAGTACCGCCAGCAGGGCTGTCCGCCCGCCGAGCACTTCATCGACCAGCTCATGGCGTTCCTCGACGAGCCCTACTACGTCGCGCTGCTCTCCGCGGCGGAGCGCCACGGCGCGGCGCACCAGCGGCCGCAATCCCTCCAGGTCATGGTGCGGACGAATCGCGCCCCCGTGGAGTGCGGCAACGTGCGGGTGCTGTTCATCGCGCGGGCGGACCTGGAGCGCATGCCGGTGAGCACGCTCAAGACGCCGCGTGGCTACATCAAGTACGCCACGCCCGAGTTGACGGCGCTCGAGCTGGTCGGCTACCCCCAACACGCTGGCGGCTTGGACAACGTCGCGACGGTCCTCGGCGAGCTGCACGAGGCGATGGACGGGGCGAAGCTCGTCGAGGCTGCGAGGTTGAGTCCCGTCGGGTGGGCCC
This sequence comes from bacterium, assembly GCA_030426945.1. GTDB lineage: Bacteria > Myxococcota_A > Bradymonadia > UBA7976 > UBA1532 > JACKDN01. The sequence continues at coordinate 2,818 of JAUHXL010000588.1, read as the reverse complement.
AGCGGCTCGGCTACCTGCTCGAGCTCGTCGACGCGGTGGATCTCGCCGCCGCCCTCGTGCCCTTCGTGGACGAGCAGGCCAACAGCTACATCCCGCTTCGTCGCTCCGAGGAGATCGCCGGTGCAACGCGCGACGCGAGGTGGAAGCTCGTCGTGAACACCGACGTGGAGCCCGACGCGTGATCCCCAAGGCCTTCATCGACGAGTGGCGCGCCCACGCGCCGTGGCGCCTGGACGCCCAGGTGGAACAGGACCTCGTGATCAGCCGGGCGCTGGTCGAGATGTACGCGGTGCCCGAGGTGCGCGAGCGGCTCGCGTTTCGCGGGGGCACCGCCCTCTACAAGCTCCATCTTCTGCCGCCAGCTCGGTACTCGGAGGACATCGACCTCGTGCAGGTGGACGCGAGGCCCATCGGCGAGACGCTCGACCTCGTCCGCGGCGCGCTCGATCCCTGGCTGGGCACACCCCAGCGGGCGTTCAAGGAGGGGCGCGTCAACTTGGTGTACCGCTTCGAGTCCGAGGACTCACCGCCCTTCCGGATGCGCCTGAAGATCGAGATCAACACCCGCGAGCACTTCACCCACCTCGGCCTTGCCAGGGTGCCGTTCAGCGTCGCGGGCCGGTGGTTCGCTGGCACGTCCGAGGTCACCACCTTCGACCTCAGCGAGCTGCTCGGGACGAAGCTCCGCGCTCTGTATCAGCGCAAGAAGGGCCGCGACCTCTTCGACCTGGCCTACGCGCTCGAGCGTGACGACGTCGTGCCGGCGGCGCTCATCGACTGCTTCGAGCGGTACATGCGGGAGGGCGGCCATGCGGTGACGCGCGCCCAGTTCGAGGCGAACCTCTATCAGAAGGCGCAGCAGGCGGACTTCCGCGCGGACATCGAGGCGCTGCTCGGGCCGACGATTGCGTGGGACTTTGACGTGGCGCTGCGCGTCGTGCTCGACGAGGTGGTGGCCAGGTTGCCGGGGGAGGCGTGGAAGGGGGTGGGGGGGTGAGGAGCTGTCCTCGGTCCTCGGTCCTCGTCCTCGGTCCTCGGTCCTCGGTGCCAGGCAGATTCTGGGGAGGCCGCGGCGGGCGCCGCCCGTTCCAGTTTTGCTGAATTGATGCAGATTGATTGCGCGCGCCGTGATGGTGCGCGGCGGTCGAGCGGACGGGACCCCGCGGTTGGGCGGCGCGCGAGGCGGAGGTCGGGACTTCAGCGCACCAGATCGCCGCCATCCGCGCGCACGTCTCTGGTGGCGCGGGGCGCGGACGGTGGCGAGTTCGGGGGGCGGCGACTCCCTAGGTCGCCGCGGCCGGTAGGTCGCAGAAGAGGTGCAGGGGCGGGACGCAGCCGTCGGGGAAGTCGCAGTGCGGTCGGTGGGCGCGCAGGGCGTCGGCGGCGCGGCGGTAGGCTTCGGCGAACGCGATGTAGGCGGCGCGCCACAGCTTGCGGGCGGCCTTGGTCGTGGTGTGGACGAGGGGCATCGGGCTTCGGTCCATGCTGGTCGGGCAGTAGTGCGGGTCCATGGCGAGCACGCGGGCGGCGCCGAGGACGGTCTTGCCGTCGCGGCGGCGGGCCTCGGCGGCGTCGGCCTCGAGCTCTCGGATCATGCGGCGGTAGAGCGCTGCGCGTTGGCCGTGCGGCAGGCGGGCGAGGCTGGGCATGGGGTGGATGGGCAGGGTCTTCTGGACGATGAAGTCCTTCTCGTCGATCCGGGCCGTGGGGTTCTTCTGGCGCTCGGCGTGCATCGCGGCGCGGTTCACCCACTCGCCCTTCAGCGAGCCGCCGCTCAGGAGCGCGCCGTCGCACTGGACGCCCGGCCAGTCCTGGACTCGTTCCACCAGGTTCTCTTTCAGGCAGTTGCTGAGCATGTAGCGCAGGCGCTCGACCTCGCTCGCTTCGTCCTCGATCACGATCGCGTGGTAGCGGCCCTGCCACATGGGGCCCTTCCAGCCGTACAGGTGCCCCACCTCGATGGAGATCTGCTGGTTCACCAGGCACATGAACGCGGCCATGGTCGCGGCGTCGGGCACGACCACGAGCAGCGCGTAGTGGTTGCTCATCGCGTTGATGCCGTGCACGACCACGCCGTACTTCTCGGTGGCGTGAGCGACGATACCGACGAGGCGCCGGTCGAGCGTCGGCGACGGACGCAGCAGGTAGCGCCCCTGGATGCAGCGGACGGTGATCTCGACCGGGCGCGTGGGGTCGGGCAGGTAGCGCAGCTTGCGGGCCATGGGACTCCTCCGGGGTGATGGCGGAGTCCTCTTTCGGACAGCGGCTGCGCGTGTTGCGCGAAAGTGCCAGGTTTCTCGGCGGGGCGTGGATTTGAGCCGCCGCGTGGCCGCTTCCCCGCTCGATCCGTCGTCCGTACCGTCGTCGGTGCCAGGCAGATAGGGGAGGCCCCGGGCCTCAGCGCCGGGCCGGCGGCCCACCCGAGCTCCGCGCCCGCTCCACCCCGGCGCCCGCTCCGCCGCGTCGGCCGCTCAGCCCGGGGCGCGCTTCGGCTCGAAGTGCTCGACGCGGATGCGGGCCGCGGGGACGCCTGCGTCGACGAGCGCGCCGCGCACGTCGGACATGAAGCCGGGCGAGCCGCACAGGAAGTAGATCGCGCCCGGGAAGCGGCGAGGCCAGCGCGCGATGTCGGCCGCGCCGAGGCGGCCCGCGCGCGAGGTGATGCGGGTGTTCCAGACGAGGTTGCTCGCCGCCGGCGGGCGCTGGAGCTCGCCCAGGATGGCGAGATCGGCCTCGTGTCGGGTGGACCAGTCGACCACGAGGTGATGCGGCCAGCCCTCGCGCTGGAGCGTGCGCGCGAAGGCCAGGGCCGGCGTGA
>JAUHXL010000587.1 GCA_030426945.1 bacterium | reverse complement strand
TTCATCCAGCTCCTGCGCAGCTCGCCGGAGTTCCTGCTGGTGAACACCGAGCCGCCGCGCGCCACGCGCGCCTCGGTCAAGGTGATCGTCACCCTGCGCATCGAGGGTGAGACCCTCGACGGCACCGACATCGAGACCAACGACTTCCTGTTCCCGGTCGAGATCTGCAACGGCTGCCGCGTCACCTACCCGCGCGAGCTGCTGACCAACCAGCCGGGGGTCGGCCTCGCGTGCCCGATTCAGGTCGACGAGAACGGCAACCCGCTCACCGCGGCCACCGCAGAGGGGCTGTGCGATCAGTTCGTCGGCACCGACGGCCAGTTCGTCGACTGCGTGACCTGCCAGGGCGCTGCCGTGGACAGCATCGCGCGCCAGCTGTGCCAGCCGCCCCTGACCCCCTGAGCCGAGCCCCGACCCTTCGCGGCTCCGCGACCCGTCGCCGCCGGCCCGCCCCGAGGGCCGCGATTGACAGTCCGCGAACCGCACGCTAGAAGTCGCCCATCCTGCCCCGAGGTTGGCCCGTGTTCGAAACGACGCTCGCGCGAGTCGTCAGCCAGGTCGAGGGCGCGCTCGGCGCCGCGATCCTCAGCTACGACGGCGTCCTGATCGAGGCCGTGGACGGCGCTGGCGCCCCGGTGGCTGGCGCGCCCGTCGATCGAGAGTACGCCGCGGTGCTCAAGCAGCTGACCAGCATCGGCGAAGCCGTCGAGTTCGGCGACCTTCAGACCTTCACCATCGAGGGCGCGGATCGGTGCCTGTTGGTGCGGCCCCTCAGCCCGCACTACGTCGCCGCGCTTCAGGTGCGGCCCGACGCGGTGCTCGGCAAGGGGCACTTCTACCTGCGCATCGCCGCGCCGGACCTGGCCCGCGAGCTCTGAGAGCCATCATGCGCATCCTGCTGCTGAACGGACCCAACCTCGACCTCCTCGGCGAGCGCGAGCCCGACATCTATGGGGACGACACCCTCGGCACGCTCGAGGCGGAGCTCGCCGTGCAGGCCGAAGGGCTCGGCTGCGCCCTGCGCAGCGTGCAGAGCAACCACGAGGGGGCGCTGATCGACGCCGTCCACGCCGCGCGCAAGGACTGCGACGGCATCGTGCTCAACCCGGCTGGCTATGGTCACACCAGCATCGCCCTGCGCGACGCGCTGATCGCGGTCCGGCTGCCCTTCGTCGAGGTGCACCTGTCGAACCTGGCGGCGCGCGAACCCTTCCGGCACCGCACGCTGACCGCCGACGTGGCCGTCGGCCGCATCGACGGGTTCGGCATTTACGGCTACCATCTCGCGCTCGACGCTCTCGTCCACCATCTGCGGGCCCGCGCGGCCGCGTACTCCGAGAAGAACTGATGTACAGCACGTCCGACTTTCGCAAGAACCTGAAGATCGACTACGAGGGCAGCCTCTGGATCATCGTCGAAGCGCAGCACGTGAAGCCCGGCAAGGGCGTCGCCTTCGTCAAGACGCGGATCCGCAACATGATCGACGGGCGCGCCCTCGACGTGACCTTCCGCTCGGGGGACAAGGTGGGCACGCCCGACGTGCGCCAGCGCAACATGCAGGTGCTCTACTCGGACGGCGAGTCGTGGCACTTCATGGACAAGGACAACTACGAGCAGACGGCGGTGCGGCTGGAGGATCTGGGCGACAGCGCGCAGTTCCTCAAGGAGAACATCGACGTCGAGGTGTTGTTCTACAACAACCGCCCCGTGGGCGTTGAGCTGCCGAACTTCGTCGACCTCAAGATCGTCGAGTGCGAGCCTGGCGTGCGTGGCGACACGGCCCAGGGCGGCACCAAGCCGGCCACCCTCGAGACGGGCGCCGTGGTGCTCGTGCCCCTGTTCGTCGAGGAGGGCGAGGTCATCCGCGTCGACACCCGCACCAACGCCTACGTGTCGCGCGTCAAGTCCTGAGAGCCTGATCCCGGGCGCCCCCGACGGCCGCCTCGCGTTCTTGACGGCGGGGGGGGCGACCGATAGTATCGCCGCGTATTCCCTTGGTTTTCTGGTCATTTAGGGCCCAATTCGAGCCGGCTGACCGGGCGAGGGACCGAAGGGGGGGATCACGTCGGTGGCCCTGAACAAGAACAAGGTCATCGCGGCGGCTCAGCGTTTCACGCAGAAGGGCCAGTACGACCGCGCCATCAAGGAGTACCGCAGCATCGTCGAGGAGGAGCCGGACGACGTCCGCATCTGGCTCAAGATCGGGGATCTGTACACCAAGAAGGGTGCGACCTCGCAGGCCATCTCCACCTACGTCAAGGTGGCGAACCACTACGCCGACAAGGGTTTTCACCTCAAGGCGGTGGCCGTCTACAAGAAGGTCCTCAACATCGATCCCAGCTTCATCGACGCTCACAAGAGCCTCGGTGATCTGTACGTGACGCTCGGGCTGGGACCGGACGCGGTGGCGCAGTTCCAGATCGTCGTCGGCAGCTACGAGCGCGACGCGCGGTATCACGACAGCCTCGAGCTGCTGAAGATCATCGTGCAGCTCGGCCCCGACGATCACGCGAACCGCATCCGCCTCGCCGAGGCCCACGCGCGCCTCGGTCAGCTGCCCGAGGCCATCGAGCAGTTCAAGCACGTGCTCGAGCAGCTCGACGCGCTGGGGCAGCTCGACGAGTACGTTCAGGTGGCGGAGCGCCTGCTGTACGTCGCGCCCGAGGAGCTCGACGTCGTCCGGGATCTGTCCCAGGTCTACCTTCGCCGGGGTGACGCCAAGCGCGCGTTGGCGCGGCTGCAGGTGCTGTTCCGCGCCGATCCGCACAGCGTCGGCACCTTGGAGCTGCTGGCCCGGGCCTTCCACGAGATCGGTCAGACGGCCAAGGCCGTCAGCGTCTATCGCGAGCTCGCGCGCATCCACGGCGAGGCGGGGGACACCAACGCCCAGGTGGCGGCCTATCGCAAGCTGCTCGGCGTGCAGCCCGACGACGAGGAGGCCCTGCGGGCCACCGGCGGGCTCGACATCCAGGGCCGCGCGACGGCCGCCGCGGCGGCGCCGGCGGCCTCGTCCGAGGAGTCGCTGACCCGCGAGGAGCAGATCAGCCAGTTCCTCGGCGACATCGACATCTACCGCAAGTACGGGCTGAAGGATCACGCGCAGGAGCGCATCGCCAAGGTCCTCGAGCTGGATCCGGGGAACCTGGCGGCGCTCGAGCGGCGCCGCGATCTCTGCCTCGAGAACGATGATCGGGTAGGCGCGATCACCGCGTTGCTGCAGGCGGCCGAGATCGCGGGCCGGCGGGATCCGCACCGGGCGATGGGCTACCTCGGCGAGGTGCTGCAGCACGATCCGGGCAACGCCGACGCGACCGCCCGCATGAAGGTGCTGTCGAGCGGCATGGCGGAGCAGCTGGCGTCGAGCGACGCGCAGCCGGTCATCGCGCCGCCGGCGGACGACGCCTTCGACGTCGACCTGGATCTGGGCGAGCTCGACTTCGAGGACGATCTCGAGCTGGACGCCGGCGACGGCTTCGCGCTGGACGCCGACGAGGCCTTCGCGCTGGACGCCGATGAGGGCTTCGCGCTCGACATGGACTCCCTGCCGCCCGCGCCCGACGACGATCCCTTCGGCGATCTGCTCGACGACGCGCCGCCGGCGCCCGCGGCGCCTGCCGCCGAGGACGACTTCGGGGGCCTGCTCGACGAGGCCACGCCGCCCCCCGCCGAGGATGACTTCGGCGCTCTGCTCGCGCAGACGCGACGCCCGGTCGGCCCGGCGCCGGGGGTGCTGGTGCCCGACGCGCCGCCCGCGGACGACGACTTCGGCGATCTGCTGGCCGACGGGGGACGGCCCGCCGCGGGGAGCGCCGACGACTTCGGCGATCTGTTGGCCGACGACGGCGGTCGCACGCCGGCCGCGACGCGCGACGACGACTTCGGCGATCTGCTGGCCGACGACGGCGGTCGCACGCCATCCGCGGCGCGCGACGACGACTTCGGCGATCTGCTGGCCGACGACGGCGGTCGCACGCCGTCCGCGGCGCGCGACGACGACTTCGGTGATCTGCTGGTCGACGAGGGCCGGCGGGCACCCAACGCGGCGGCGAGCGACGACTTCGGTGATCTGCTGGTCGACGAGGGCCGGCGGGCATCCAACGCGGCGGCGGTCAGCGACGACTTCGGCGATCTGGCCGCCGACGAGCCCCAAGCGGTGGTCAGCGGCGACTTCGGGGACAGCTTCGGCGATCTGCTGGCCGACGACGCGCCGCCGGGCGACGACTTCGGCGATCTGCTGGCCGACGCCGGCGGGCGCGCGGCGCCGGGCGACGACTTCGGCGATCTGTTGGCCGATCAGGGCGGGCGCGCCGGGGGGGACGACTTCGGATCCCTGCTGAGCGGCGCCGTGGACGATGATGCCTTCGACGACCCCGCCGACGCCGATGCCTTCGGCGGGCTGCGGGGAGGGCAGGCGGG
>JAUHXL010000586.1 GCA_030426945.1 bacterium | reverse complement strand
GCGCGCGCCGCGCGCTGAGCGGGTTCAGTCGAGGGCGAGCGCCGCGCGCGCGACCGCGTAGGCCGGCGACCAGGCGTCGCCTTCGGCCCCCCGCATGGCCAGCGTCACGTCCGCGCAGGGGCCGTCGGTCGCTTCGGCGACGCCGATGCAGTACACCGCGGGCGCTCCGGGGCGGGGGACCACCCGCACCCACCGCCGCAGGCTGAGGCCGGCGGCGGCCACCGCCGCGCGCAGGCGCCCCTCGCCCCGGCCGTCCATCAGCAGCACCGCCGCGCCGCCCGGCGCGAGGTGGCGCGCGGCCACGGCCGCGTAATCCCCGACGCCGCCGCGCAGCTCGAAGCGCCCGGCGGCCCGCTGCGGATCCCGCGGCAGGACGCCGCTGCCCAGCGGCATGAAGGGGGGCGCGCCGCACACGAGGTCGAAGGGGCCCGCGTCCGCCAGCACCGCCGGATCGCGCAGATCACCCAGGCGGGGCTCGAAGCGCTCGGCGAGCTCGTTCAGCGCGGCGTTGCGCAGCGCCAGATCGTGACTCTGGGGCAGCGCCTCGACGCCGACGCTCGAGAGCTGCGGCAGTCGGTCGAGCAGCAGCAGCGCGACGGTGCCCTTGCCGGTGCCCAGGTCGAGCTGCCGGCGGGCCCGCGGCCGCGCCTCGAGGGCGGCCCAGGCCAGCAGCACGTCGTCCGAGGTGGCCCGGTGCCCGCGCCGCCGCTGCAGGATGCGCAGCCGCGCGTTCAGCCGGTCGAGCGTCTCGTCTGGTCCCGGCGTGACCGACGGCGGCCTCACCAGAAGCGGTTCACGTCGTCGAAGCCGTCGAGCGAGGCGCGGATCTTCAGGTACGAGGCGTAGCGGCTCTCGGCGATGGCGCCGTCCTCGACGGCGGCCTGCACCGCGCAGGCGGGCTCCTCGAGGTGCTGGCAGTCCTTGAAGCGGCAGCGGTCGGCCAGCTCCACGAACTCGGGGAAGTGGTCGCGCAGCTCGCGCGGCTCGAGGCCCCAGATGGCGAAGCCGCGCACGCCGGGGCTGTCGATGACGTCGCCGCCGCCGGGCAGGTGGTGCAGCATGGCGCCGCTGGTGGTGTGCTGGCCGCGCCCGCTGCTCTCGCTGAGCGCCTGGACGCGCTCGCCCAAGGTGGGGTCGAGGCCGTTGAGCAGGCTGGTCTTGCCGACGCCCGAGTGGCCGACGAAGACGCTGCAGCGGTCGCGCAGGGCGTCGCGCAGCTCGTCGAGTCCGTGACCCGTGGCGGCCGACACGAAGTAGACCGGGTGGCCCAGGCCGGGGTAGGGGGCCAGGCGCTCGCCCACCTCGTCGATGAGGTCGGGATCGTCGAGCAGATCCACCTTGTTGAACACCACCGAGGCGTCGATGCCCTGCATGTGCGCCGCGACCAGGTAGCGGTCGATGAGGCCCTCGCGCAGGGGCGGCTCGATGGTGACGACCACGAAGATGTGGTCGATGTTGGCGGCCAGCACCTGCTCGCGGCGGCCGAGCGCGTCCGCCCGCACCAGCGCCGAGCGCCGCTCGGCCACCTCGGTGACGAGGCCGGCGGCCATCTCGGTGTCGGCGTCGCGGGCGAAGCGCACGCGATCCCCGACGACGGCGCGCTTGCCCTTGCCGCGCGCCACGCACTCGACGACGACGCCGTCGTCCATCTCGACGGTCAGCACCGGGCCTCGGCGCGTCACCACGCGGCCCTCGCGGTCGGCCACCACGGGGGCGGCGCCGTGTCGGGCGCCGCGGGGGCGCCCTCCTCCTCGTCCTGAACGCTTCACGATGTGCGCACCAGAGTTGGCGGGCGCGAGGGCGCCCGCGCAGGGAGTGCCGGGCGGGTCGAGCCCGCTTTGTATTGCCAGCTTTGTACTTGCAAACGAGACGCGCGTGCGTAGACTTCGCGCCTCGTTCTAGCCTGTCCACTCGATTATCTCGGAGCTCGGGTCATGATCACCGACCTCAAGAAGGTCCGCAACATCGGCATCAGCGCCCACATCGACAGCGGCAAGACCACCTTGACCGAGCGTATCCTGTTCTACACGAACCGGATCCACGCCATCCACGAGGTGCGGGGCAAGGACGGCGTCGGCGCGAAGATGGACTCGATGGAGCTCGAGAAGGAGCGCGGCATCACGATCCAGTCGGCCGCGACTCACTGCGAGTGGAAGAGCCACCACATCAACATCATCGACACCCCGGGACACGTCGACTTCACCGTCGAGGTCGAGCGCGCCCTGCGCGTGCTCGACGGCGCCGTCCTGGTGCTGTGTGGGGTGGCGGGCGTGCAGAGCCAGTCGATCACCGTCGACCGGCAGATGCGGCGCTACGACGTGCCGCGCATCGCCTTCATCAACAAGTGTGATCGCTCGGGCGCGAACCCCTTCAAGGTCACCGCGCAGCTGCGCGACAAGCTGAACCACAACGCCGTGATGCTCCAGATCCCCATCGGGCTCGAGGACCAGCACCGCGGCCACGTGGATCTGGTCAAGATGGTGGCGCGCACCTTCGCCGGCCCGAACGGCGAGGACATCAGCGAGGCGCCCATCCCCGACGAGCTGATGGCCCAGGCGGAGGAGTACCGCGAGATCCTGCTCGACGCCGTCAGCATGTTCGACGACGAGCTGATGGAGGCCGTCCTCGAGGGCGAGCCGACCGAGGAGATGATCGTCCGCGCGATCCGCGCCGGCACCATCTCGCTGGATCTGACGCCGGTGTTCCTGGGCAGCGCGTACAAGAACCGCGGCGTGCAGTCGATGCTCGACGGCGTCCTGGCCTACCTGCCCGATCCGACCGAGGTGACGAACAAGGCGCTCGACGCGGCGCAGGGCGAGAAGGAGGTCGTGCTCACGACCGATCCCGCCGCCCCGCTCGTCGGCCTCGCGTTCAAGCTCGAGGACGGCCGGTACGGTCAGCTGACCTACCTGCGCATCTACCAGGGCACCATGCGCAAGGGCGACTTCATCCACAACGCGCGGACGCGCAAGAAGGTGAAGGTCGGCCGCCTCGTGCGCATGCACTCGAACGAGATGGAGGACATCGAGGACACCTGCGGCGGTGATCTCGTGGCCCTGTTCGGCGTCGACTGCGCCTCCGGTGACACCTTCACCGACGGCGAGACCGAGCTGACCATGACCTCGATGCACATCCCGGAGCCGGTCATCCAGCTCGCGATCAAGCCGATCGACAACAAGGCGCAGATCAACATGTCGAAGGCGCTCTCGCGGTTCACCCGCGAGGATCCGACCTTCCGCACGTTCGTCGACAGCGAGAGCGGCGAGACGATCATCTCGGGCATGGGCGAGCTGCACCTCGAGGTGTACATCGAGCGGATGAAGCGCGAGTACCAGGCCGAGGTCGAGACGGGCGCGCCGCAGGTGGCGTACCGCGAGACCATCGGCCAGCGCGCCGAGTTCAACTACACGCACAAGAAGCAGACCGGCGGCTCGGGCCAGTTCGGTCGCGTCGCCGGCTACATCGAGCCCACCGACGAGGGCGAGTACGTGTTCGAGCCCCAGATCGTGGGCGGCTCGATCCCGAAGGAGTTCATCTCGTCCTGCGACAAGGGCTTCGCGTCGATGCTGGACAAGGGGCGCCTGATCGGCTTCCCCGTGCTGAACCTGAAGGTGGTCATCAACGACGGCGCGGCCCACGCGGTCGACTCGTCGGACATCGCCTTCCAGGAGGCCGCGCGCGGCGCCTTCCGCGACGCGTACCCCCGGGCGAAGCCGACGATCCTCGAGCCCATCATGAAGGTGTCGCTCGAGGGGCCGACCGAGTTCCAGGGCGGCATGGTCGGCACGCTGATGCAGCGCCGCGGCATGATCACCGGCACGCAGCAGGAAGAGAACTACTGCGTGATCGACGCCGAGGTGCCGCTCGCCGAGATGTTCGCGTACTCGAACGTGCTGCGGTCGGCGACGCAGGGCAAGGCCGAGTTCACGATGGAGTTCGCGCGCTACGCGCCGGTGCCCAGCGAGATCTCGGAGCAGCTCAAGGAGAAGTTCGCGGACCGCGTCCGCTGATCTTCTCGGTTCGATCCTGAACGAACGAGCGCCCACCCCACTGGTGGGCGTTCGTGTTTCTGGGGGCGGGCGCCGCGTTGCGTCGGCCGCCGCACCTTGACGATACTCGCGGCCGACCACGCCTCCGGGGAGGGGGCGCGGCCCGCGGACCAATGGAAGAGTGGGGAGACTCTGATGATGCGAATCGAGCGGATGTTCCTGTGCCTGGTGGTGGCCTTCGCCTTCACCGCGTGCGACGACGACGACGACGGCGGCAGCAGCAACGGCACCGGCGACATGGGCACCTCGGGCGCGGGCGGCACGCCGGGCGCGGGCGGGACGCCGGGCGCGGGCGGCACGCCGGGCGCGGGCGGCACGCCGGGCGCGGGCGGTACGCCGGGCGCGGGCGGCGAGCCGGGCGCGGGCGGCATGCCGGGCGCCGGCGGCGAGCCGGGG
>JAUHXL010000585.1 GCA_030426945.1 bacterium | reverse complement strand
GTGATGCGCACGCGCCGGATGCGCATGCCCGGCAGCTGCTGCTCGATGGCGCCCAGGACGCCGGGGGGCAGATCGTCGAGGCAGCCCAGGGTGACGTGATCCTCGTCGATGTGCAGGGGCACCACCCGGTGGCGGATCTGGAAGGCGGCCGGCAGCAGCGTGAGGGCCTCGTCGTCCGGGCGCTCGGCCGGATCGCCCAGCTCGGGCATCGGCATCTGGCGGTTGGCGGTGTGCAGTCGTCGCGCGAGGGTGCGCGCCATCACCAGGCCGAAGTAGGGCAGGCGCAGCAGCATCGCGTGAAAGCGCTGGGCGGTGAAGCGCAGGGCGACCACCGGCCCGGCCGCGTAGACGCTGGCCGTGCGGTGGGCCTCGAGCAGGACGCCCATCTCGCCGACGGCGTCGGGCGGGCCGAGGCGCGCGAGGCGCAGGGGCTCGTTGGCCGCGTCCTCGAGGACGACCTCGGCGGTGCCGTCGAGCAGCAGGAAGAAGCAGTCGCTCGGCTCGCCTTGTCGGGCGAGGGCCTCGCCGTCCTCGAAGGCGAGCACCTCGGCCTGCCCGGCCGCCTCCGCGAGGTGCTCGGGATCGAGGCCGTGGAAGAGCGGTGAGCGATCGAGGACGGCCAGCACCGTCTCCTGATGCTGCGCGGGGTCGAGCGTCTTCATGGGTCCTCCCAGGGGCGCGGCCGGGGGCGGGGCGACTTCCGCCTGTACCTCGGCACGCGTCCGCGCGATGATGCCGTCCGACGTCGGCCGGCGAAAGCGCGACGCGCGGCACCCTCGGGGTGGGGGTGAATACGGGGGGGCCGGTCGAGTCGACGGAGCGCCCGCGGGAGCGGGCGACGCAATCGCATTACGGTCGGCCGCGCCGACCCGGATCCGCCGGCCCCGCCGGCGCACGCGTGGGGGTTCCCATGATTCGTTCGTTCCATGTCCTGGTTCTGGCCCTCGGTCTCGGCCTCGTCGGCGCGCCGGCGGTGGCGCTGGCGGCGCCCGGCGCGCCGTCGGTGTGCAAGAAGGAGAACCCGAACGCCAAGAAGAAGAAGCGGGCCACCAAGAAGAAGGCGAAGAAGGGTGCGAAGAAGGCGCGGCGCAAGGGCCGCGGCAGCGCGTCGGGCCTGTACACGGCCTCCAAGGTCAAGGGCGCGATGCAGAAGTCGAACACCATCATCCGGAAGAGCCACGACCAGGTGAAGGAGAAGCAGGCGGGCAAGGACGAGCTGCGCAAGGCGGTCGTCGCGCAGACCGCCGCGGGCAAGGCCTACAAGGAGAAGAAGTACCGGGTGGCCTTCAAGCTGACCCGCAAGGCGCGCAAGCACGCCATCGCCGCGCGCAAGCTGGCCGTCGCCGCGCCGGCGGTGGCCGTGGCCGCTGCGGCCGGCGCCGCCGCCGCCGCGCCGGCCGCCGCGCCCGCCGCCGCGCCCGCCGCCGCCGCCGAGAACGCCGCCGACGAGGCCGCCGCCGAGGCGGATCCCGCCGAGGAGCTCGGGGCCGGTGACGAAGCCGCCGACGAGAACGCCGCCGACGAGAACGCCGCCGACGAGAACGCCGCCGACGAAGCCGCGGCCGAGCCCGAGAACGAGGCGGACGCCGAGAAGGCCGCCGAGGCCGAGGCCGCCGCGGTCGAGGCCGCCACCGACAAGGAGGTGCCCGCCGAGGTCGACGACAAGACCGTCGAGGGCCTCGAGGCCGCCACCGAGTAGGCGTCTACCCCAAGGTGGAGGACGCGCCCTCCACCGCGCCGCGCCGCGCCCCGCCTCGTCGCGGGGCCCGGCGGCTGGCACACCCGCTGCTAGGTCCCGGCCCGAACCCGACGCCGGAGACGAGCATGCGCCTCACCCATCTCTCCCTCGCTGCCGCGCTGGCCGCGCCCCTCGCGGGCTGCGCCGGGGACGACGTCATGGATCTCGCCGCGCCGGTGTGCGCCGTCGAGCAGGCCCTCGACGTGCGGGTGCGCGACGCCGCGGGGCGCCTGATCGAGCGCCGCCGCGCCGCCGCCGACGGCGCGCCCGACGTGCGCCGGTGGACCTACGACGAGGCCGGACGGCCCGTGCGCTTCGAAGCGCCGGGCCTGCGCGCCGAGCGGACCTGGCAGGACGACCGGCTGGTCGCCCTCGCGGTCGAAGAGGACGGCGCCCGTTGGCGCGTCGACCTCAGCTGGGACGACGCCGGCCGCCTGGTGGCCCTCGACGGGCAGGGGCCGATCAGCTTCGCCCTCGTCGAGCAGACCATCGGGCAGTTCTACGACAGCTACCGGTGGGCCTTCGGGCCGCCCTTGCTGCCCGACGTGGACGTGGCGCCCGATCTCGGCCTCTTCGAGCGGGTCTACGGCGACGACGGGCGCCGACCCACCGCCCTCGCGGCGACCTACCGGTACGACGAGGATGGTCGGCTGGTCGAGGTGCGCTGGGACGAGGGGGCCGACGGCACGCTGGAGTCCATCCGTCGCGCCCACGCCGAGGGGGACGCGTGGATCGTCGAGCTCGACCTGGGCGCCGACGGGCAGATCGACCGGCGGCACGTCGAGACCTACGACGCGCGGGGCGCCCTGCGCACCCAGCAGATCGACGAGGACGCCGATGGGCAGGTCGAGCGCGCGCGCACCTGGATCGAGACGGCGGACCGGCAGGTCGAGGCGCGCGACGAGGACGGGGACGGCGTGGTCGACCACACGACGGTGCTGCGCCTCGACGCCGTCGGCCGCCGCGTCCTGAAGGAGGAGCTCGACGCCGACGGGCGGGTCGTGTGGCGCAAGACCTACACCTACGACGCGCAGGGGCGGCGCAGCGTCGACCGGCGCGACGGCGACGTGGACGGCGTGATCGACCAGGTGACCACGTACACCTACGCGGCCGACGGGGACGCCGAGGTGGTCACCGAGATCACGCGCACCCTCTCCCCGAACGGCTGCAGTCCGGGCGAGGGCCTCGAGTAGCGCGGCCTCGCGGGGTCGTCGCGACCCCGCGCTCCACCCGCGCGGTGGCCGCTCCGATGTACCTCCCAGGACGCCCGCCCCGCGCCGCGTCCCCTGCGAGGAGGTCGCCATGGATCACGACGGGCCGCTCATCTGCCCCCGCTGCCGTCAGACCGGGCCCGGGCCCACGTGCCTCGAGGACGGCGCGTACCTGGTGACGCGCCGGGTGCTGATCGAGACCGGGCGCGATCCCAACCTGGGCAGCCTGGTCGCCGGCCGCTACGGCATCGTCGAGCGCCTGGGCGTCGGCGGCATGGGCGCCGTCTACAAGGCCATCGACACCCGCGACGATCAGTTCGTGGCGCTGAAGTTCCTGCGCGAGCAGTACGCGCGCCACCCCTCGATCCGGCAGCGCTTCATCCGCGAGGCCGAGGCCGCCCTGGCCGTGGAGAGCCCCTACGTCGTGCCCCTCGTCGACTTCGGCGTCGAGGCGGATCGCACGCTCTGGTTGGCGATGGCCTACGTCAAGGGCTGGACCCTGCGCGACGAGGTCAACCACAACGGGCCGTTCGGCGTGGACGACATGGTGCGGGTGGCGCGCCACACGCTGCTCGGGCTGGCGGCCGCCCACGACGTCGGGCTCGTCCACCGCGACCTCAAGCACGACAACATCATGTTCACCGGCACGCGGGACGACTTCGTCGCGCGCATCCTCGACTTCGGCGTCGTCAGCAGCCGCGCGGCCGACGCCGAGCTGGCCGAGGGGGCGGGCAAGCTGACCGGCGCGGGCGTCATGGTGGGCTCGCCGAGCTACATGAGCCCCGAGCAGATCCGCGGCCTCGAGGTGGGCCCCCCGGCCGATCTCTACGCCCTGGCCGTGGTGATGTACGAGGCGATGACCGCGCGGCGGCTGTTCTCGGTCAACAACTACGAGGCGTTGGTGCGCGCGGGGGCCCGCCGGGACGCCCCGCCATTGACCGTCACCGGCGGCGGCGAGCCCGTGCCCCCGGCCCTCGACCGCATCATGCGGCGCGCCCTGGCCCACGATCCGGATGATCGCTATCCGGACGCCCGCACCATGCTGCTGGCGCTCGATCAGCTGGACGCCGTCCGCCACGCGGCGCCGCCCGACCTGCTGGCGGATCAGCCCGCGACCGACGCGGTGGAGGTGACGCCCGGCGACGAGCCGGGGCCGCTGGCCAGCGAGGCGACGCCCACGGCCGCCGAGCCCGCCCTGGTGAGCCTCTCGCTGTCCGACGCCACCGACGTCACCGCGCGTGAGGCTCCGGGGTCGTGCGCGCCCCCGGCCGACGACCCCGGCGTCGAGCCGCCGCTCCTCGTCGAGCCGCCGCCCCTCTGGGCGCGCCCGGTCACGTTCGCGGCGGCCAGCGTCGTCGGCTATGCGATCCTGTCGGCGGTGCTCAGCGGCTGAGCCCCCGGGGCGTCGCGTCGTCCGGCGTGGCGCGCGGGCCGTCGCCGTGGCACAAAGGGGGCATGCCGCTGCACCTGGTGCCCGCCGACCAGCGCCCCGCGTTCCCCGACCACTACACGCCGGAGGCCGACGG
>JAUHXL010000057.1 GCA_030426945.1 bacterium | reverse complement strand
ACGCATGGCTCAACGCCGGCGCCCAAAGCACCACGCCGAGCACAGCCGTCGCCATCGTCGTCCACGCCAACGCCGCCTCAGTCCTCATCGTTGCGTCCTTCCATGTCCGCCCAGCGGCGGGGTGCCCTCCCGGACGCCCTCGGCTACCGCTGAGTCGGGCGCCCTTTCCTGCCCCCAACCACCGGGCGGCGTCCTTCTCGGTCGTCTGCGCTCGGCCATGCTCGCTCTCCGAGGCGAAGGGTCAAGGGCGCACGGGAACAAGGGTCAAGGGGTCGACCTGGCCACACGGAGGCCCAGGCCGCCGTCATAGTTGCCGGGCGAGCCCCAGCGGCGGTCCGCCGCGCGAAGGTACCCCGCGGTGCCGCTCCAGCTGCCGCCCCGGCTGACCCGGTACTGGGCGGCGCTGGTCCGCGCGCTCCCGTCCCTCGGCGCCTCGCCATACGGCCCGTACCAGTCCCCAACCCACTCCCACACGTTCCCCGCCATGTCGCACAACCCCTGCGCTGTGTTCCCAGCCCGCTTCGAGCACACCGGGAACGTCGTGTCCCCGTGCCCGCACCCGTTCCCGCTCCCCTCGTCCATCACCGCCCGACTGCAGTTCGCCTCCGCGTCTCCCCACGGGTACTCGCCGGATCTTCCCTCCGACCGCGCCGCGTACTCCCACTCCGCCTCAGTCGGAAGCCGCCCGCCCGCCCACAACGCGAACGCCCACGCCTGATTCCAGTTCACGCAGTTGATGGGGTGCTCGTCTCGGCCCGGCTTGTCCCAGTTGCACGAGCCGCCCGTCTCCGGCGCCGTGCACCCCGCCGCCTCCACGCACGCCCGGTACTGCCTCACCGTCACCTCCGTCTTCGACAGCGCGAACGTACCCACCCTCACCACACGCACCGGCTTTTCGTCGTCGTCTCCCGACTCCGACCCCATCCGGAAGCTGCCCCCCCCCATCCGCACCCACTCGACGCCGGCCGCGGCCGCCGGGTCGACGCAGCGCCCGTCGGCGCAATCCAAGCCCGCGTTGCACGTCCCGTTGCCGTAGCACTTGCCCCCCGCCGTACCGTCCGCGCGCCGGACCGAACGACGCTTCGGCTTTGCCTTCACGTTCGCCTTCGGCGCGCCGACGCAGCACCCGTTCGGGTCTCGCGGCGCGCCCGCCGAGCAGCTCCGGTCGCACGCATGGCTCAACGCCGGCGCCCAAAGCACCACGCCGAGCACAGCCGTCGCCATCGTCGTCCACGCCAACGCCGCCTCAGTCCTCATCGTTGCGTCCTTCCATGTCCGCCCAGCGGCGGGGTGCCCGGGAGGGCACCCCGCCGCTGGGCGGCGCTCATCTCGTCCGTCGGCGCCCGGCATCCCACGTTCTCCGAGGCGAAGGGTCGAGGGCGCAAGGGAACAAGGGTCAAGGGGTCGCCCTGGCCACGCGGAAGCCCAGGTTGACGCTGCGCAGACCGGGCGAGCGGTAGTCGCGGCTCGTCACGCGCAGGAACCGTGCGGCGCTGAACCAGCTGCCGCCCCGGCTGACGCGATCCCGGGCGGCCCTGGTGCGCGCGCCGCCGTCGTTGGGCGCCTCGCCATACGGCCCGAACCAGTCCCCCACCCACTCCATCACGTTCCCCGCCATATCGCACGCCCCCTGCCCCGTGTTTCCCCTCGGCTTCGAGCACACTGGGAACGTCGTGCCTCCCTGACCGCACCCGTTCCCGCTCCCCTCGTCCATCACCGCTCGGCTGCAGTCTGCCTTCTGGTCGCCCCACGGGTACTCGCGGCTCTTGCCCCCCGAACGCGCCGCATACTCCCACTCCGCCTCACTCGGCAATCGACCCCCCGCCCACCTCGCAAACGCCGACGCCTGCTCCCAGTCCACGCAGTTGATCGGATGGTCGTCTCGGCCCACCTTCTCCCAGTTGCACGAGTCCCCCATGTCCGGCGCCGTGCACCTACCCGCCTCCACGCATGCTCGGTACTGCCTCACCGTTACCTCCGTCTTCGACAACGCGAACGTCTCCACTCTCACCGTCCGCATCGGCTTCTCGTCGTCCCCGCCCGCCTCCGACCCCATCTCGAACGACCCACCCGCTATCCGCACCCACTGGATGCCCCCCGCCGAACCGTCGCCCACCCCTGTCTCCGGCGGTGCCCCCACTGCCCTCCTGCCCGGCGCATTGCCCTCGTTTGCCACGCAGCGTCCGCCTTCGCACAGCAACCCCGCGTCGCAAGTCCCGTTGCCGTAGCAGGCCCCGCCCTCCACCCCCTTGGGCTTGGCCCGGCAACTGCCGCCCTCGCACAGAAGACCGGCGTTGCAAGTCCCGTTGCCGTAACACTTGCCGCCCGCCGTCCCCTCTGCACGCCGAACTGTCCGCCGCTTCGGCTTCTTGGCCCCCACGCAACACCCGTTCGGATCCCGCGGCGCCCCTGCCGCGCAGTTTCGATCGCACGCCCGGCCCGAAGCCGGCGCCAGCAGCACGCCGCACACCACGGCAGCCATCGCCGTCCTCACCATCGACTCGCTCCTCACCCGATACGTGTCCCGCGCTGACCGCTGGCGCCAGTCTCGTCGAGACTCCAGTGCCTGAGCAACACCTCGACGTCAGCCGAGGAAAGGTCCAGTACGCACCGCGCGACCCCACCCCATTCGAGCCCCAGCCCCCGCCCCCTCACCTCAGCCGCCGCTCCACCAGCGCGCCCTCCACCGACCACCCCTCGCCCGACACGTACACCACCCCCTCGGTGCGCAGCAGGCCCCAGGTCGTGTTGCGGTCCAGCCGCGCTTCGAGCGCGTCGAGCAGCGCCGTCGGCACGCCCACCACGCGGATGTTCTCGGCCTGGTGCACGCCCTTGCCGCTCAGGTCGGCGACCACGCGGTCGAGGTCGCGGTGGGTGTAGATGACCACCTCGTCGGCCAGCTTGCTCGCTTTGTGGATGCGTTCGGGCGAGGGCGCGCCGACGTCGAGCCAAAGCAGCACCTTGTCGGTGTAGTCGCGCGCCCAGATGGCGGGCTCCTCGGCGTCGCTGATGCCCTTGCCGAAGGCGAGGTGCTCGCGCTGCTCGAGCGCGAAGGCCAACAGCCGGGTGAGGAAGAAGGCCACCGTCTCGCTCGGGTGCTGCGCCATGCGCAGCTCCAGCGCGTCGTAGACGCCGCGGTCGACGTCGGACAGGTCGAGGCGGACTCGGTACATCGTCGCGGTGAGCGCCATGCCGGGCAGGGTGGCACGTCGCGGTGCTCTGGGGAAGCGCCCTGCCGCGACACAGCGATCACCGAACTCTGACCTGGCGCGCGCGCGTCGGGGGTAGGGTGGGCGCCTGACCCTGGGAGGTCTTCATGTCCACCGCCCCGGCCGACGCGGTCCCCGCGGCCCGCATCAAGCCCCGCCTGCGCGGCGTGTCCCACCAGATTGGCGCCGCCGTCGCAGCCCTCGCGGGCCTCGCGCTCGTGCTCTCGACCGACACCCTGCGCGCCCAAGTCGCGGCCGCCGTCTACGCGGCCAGCCTGGTGGGCCTGCTGAGCATCAGCGCCCTCTACCACCGCCGCTTCTGGCCGCCGGGCCCTCGCCGCTGGATGAAGCGGCTGGATCACTCCGCGATCTACGTGCTCATCGCCGGCACCTACACCCCGCTGTGCCTCTGTGTCCTGCCCCCCGAATCCGGGCACCGCCTGCTCTGGCTGGTGTGGGGCGGCGCCACCCTGGGCGCGCTGAAGAGCCTGTTCTGGGTCGGCGCCCCCAAGCCCCTCAGCGCCGCCCTCTACGTCGCCCTCGGCTGGCTGGTGATGACCGAGTGGAGCGCCGTGAGCGCCGGCCTGGGCACCACCGGCGTCGCCCTCATGCTCGCCGGCGGCGTCCTCTACACCCTCGGCGCCAGCGTCTACGCCCTGCGCCGCCCCGACCCCGTGCCCACCGTCTTCGGCTTCCACGAGGTCTTCCACGTCTTCGTCCTGCTGGCCGCCGCCTGCCACTTCGTGATGGTGGCCCGGGTGGTGTGAGCAGCCTCGGCGGCGCCGGAACGCCCGCTCGGCTTCACTTCAGATCGTGCCCGGCCCAGGTCCAGCTGAGGCCGCCTTGCGCCGTGAAGCCCTCGCCGACCGCGCCGGTGTACATCCAGGCGGCCTGCGCGTACAGGGCGACGCGCTCCAACGTGAACAGACGCAGCCCGCCGACGGGCGCGACGAACGGCTGCCACTGCTCGACGTCGTGTTCGGCGTCGTCGCCGTTGGTGTCCTTGCCTTCGAGCGTCGCAGACAGCCGACTGCCGCCGCCCCCGAGGCCGAGGTACAGATCGAGCGGACCGATGTTGAAGGCGTAGCTCAGCTGGCCACCGAGATCGATCTGGAGGACGCGACCGATGCGCACGGGCGCGTCGTTCCACGTGCCGATCGTGCCCCCGGCGTGGTCGAAGAACGAGATGCCCAGCTCGAACGTGATCTCCACATGTGCGTCCCGCGCACCGAGCGCCAGCGCGACGCCGTGGGTGTCGCGCTCGACCTGGAGATCGGCCTGCGTCAGCGTGAGTTCGTCGGGCAGGCCCAGCTCCGACACGCCGCCCTCGGACGCCGAGGTGTCGCGCGCAAGCTCGAAGTCCGAGGGACGCCACCGACCCCGCAGGTAGCCCGCCCGCACGACGAAGCCCTTCCGCTCGTCGTCCCCGTCCGTCTGCCGAGCGTTCAACGACGCGATGGGCTCAGGCTGCGCGCTGAGGACCACGAGCTGGCCAGCCTCGGCCTCGAAGTCCTCCTCCCACGGCTCGTGCCCCGGCGCCCGACAGACCACCTCGTAGTCGCCGGGCGCGATCTCCACCTCCACCGGCCGCCCCGCCTCCGGCTGCCGCGGCAGATCCACGGCGCTGACCCGGCACTCGAGCCCGGGCGTCGTCCCCACCAGGCTCAGTCGCGCGCGTCGAGCGGTCAGCGCCACGCGCACGCGCGTCAGCTCCCCCTCGCGCACCGTCACCGTCGACGTGTGGTCCTCCCGACTCGGATGCTCGATCCGCACCCGGTGCTCACCGACGACGACGCGGTCGAGCTCGAGCGGTGTCTCACCCACCGCCTGGCCGTCGAGCGACACCCGCGCGTCGTCCGGGTCACTGTCCACCGACAGCCGCCCGTAGACACCCTCGAGCACCTCGTGGAGCCGCGTCGTCGTGTTCGGCGCCACGTGCACCGTCGCGACGACGTCCGCGTGCCCGGGCAACTTCAGACGCACCCGCAGCGGACCGACCGGGACGGCGTCCAGCCGCGCCGGGCTGCGATCCGGGTGCAGCGCGCCGTCCACGTAGATGCGCGCCCCCGCGGGCCGCGTGGTGACGAGCAGCTCGCCGGTCTCCGGCGCGGCCCGCGCGCTGGGACGATCCCGCGCGTCGAGGGCCGCGAAGAGGCGCGCAGCCGCCTGTTCGAGGGGCTCGACCAGGTCGCCGAGATCGCCCGCCCGCGCCTGCTCGCTGGCGAGGAGCGTCCCGTCCTCCGTCTCGTGCAGCTTCAGCGACACCGTGATCGACGCGCCGAAGCGGAGCACTTCGCCCGACACCACGAAGGCGGCCCCCAGGTTGCGCCCCGTCTCGATCTCGCAGTCGCCGACGCAGCCGGCCAGATCGACGCCCGGCGGCAGCAGCCCCAGCATGTTCTCGCGTGTCATGATCCGATACGCACGACGGGGCAGCGCGCGGACGGCGGCGCCCCGCACGATGTCGGCCAGGTGCCGGCTCTCCTGCGTCGTGAGCCCAGCGCCCTCGGGCACCTCCAGCACCGCGATCAGCCGCGGCTCGGGTGCCGCGCCGGCCATCAAGGGGAGCGTCGAAAACGCCAGGAGAACGAATGCCCGCATCGCGCCAGTCTGCCACAACGGCTGGCCGATGGGTGCGCTCTCGATGCGCGCCGCGCCGCCCGGCGGTCCGCTCGCGCCGATGGACCAACGCTGGCGCTCGAGCCCCTCGCCTGCTTGCCGCCGCGACCCAGCGCCGGCCGCACCGCGCCCGGGCGCCCGCGCCCAGCCGCGATCGGTAGCCCGCCAGGGCCTGGGCGAGGCGTCATGAAACTCGGCGACGAGGCCCGCAGTCCGCCTCGGGTGTGGATCTCATCGCAGCGCCCGCCAACGTCGCGTCCGCGCCACCCGTCCCCACCCCACCGGTCCGCGCCCAGAAGGCCACGCAGCCGAACCCCACCCCAGCGCGCGCAGCGAGCACCTACCACCCACGCTTCTCGGCGAACGGTCTTGCCCCCGACTCGGTCGTCATGATTTGGCGGCGGCGTCGCCCGTTTCAGGAGCGGCTTTGCCCGCCCTCTTTTCAGAAAATGCGTGGCAGCCGATGCCGTGAAGGAGTTGACCCCGGCGCTCGCCCCGCGCGCGGGCAATGGCGCGAGAGGGCGACGCCGCCGCCAAATCTTGCGAGAACCGGTCGGCTGGGCATGGCCGTGAGCCGCCGCGACCGTCAACCGGCGCGGCGCCAGAAGACCTGCAACCCAGCACCCACGGCGCTATCTCGCCTTCGTGAGTCCGAAGGGGTCCAGGGCGGAGCCCTGGCCGGTGGGAGCTCGAGGGAGGTACGGAGTACCTTCCTCGAACCTCGGCGAGCCGCGACGCTCAGTCGCGAAGAAGCCGTTGGCGTCGCGGGGCGTCACATCCTCGCCGCGCTGCGTGCGCGCTCATCGACGGGGAGCGTTTCGGAGCGAAGCCGCGACGCACACCAAAGCCGCGCCGCCGATCAGGGCGTACAACACCGGAACCCAATATTCTCCCGGAAGCTGCCCACCGGCGTCGCGTTCGTGAACTGGCAGGTCAAGCCCCCGGCGATGTTGCCGAAGCTGCCGCCGCGCACGGCGCGCGCGGTGCCGCCGGCGAGCGACTGCGACGTCCACTCCCAGACGTTGCCCGACAGGTCGTAGACGTTGCCGTTGCCCATGTTCCGCCGGCACTGCGCCAGCGCGCCGCCGGGGATGCTCTGATCCTGGTTGCCCGCGGCCACCGCGTCGGTGTCGTAGTCCTGGCCGTTGCACCGGTTGCCGTCGTAGGCGTTGCCGTAGGGGTACGACTGGTTGTTGTTGCCGGCGCACGCGCGCTCCCACTGCTCGGCGGTGCACAGCGTCAGGCCCGCCGCGTCGCAGGCGGCCTGCGCCGTCGCGTAATCGACGTTCACCCAAGGCAGCGCGCTCGGCTTCGAGCACGCGCGCAGGAAGCTCTGCCCGCCGCTCATCGCGTCGGCGTCGGTGCGGCTGGCCTCGTAGGCGTAGATGCCGAAGGCCGGCACCCCATTGCCGGCGGGGATGTTCACCACCACGTCGCTGTCCTCGTCGACGGTGCCGTCGCAGTCGTCGTCGGCGCCGTTGCACGCCTCGTCGGTGGCGCGCTCGGGGCTCTCGGTGGCGCTGCAGGCGGTCGCCTGCAGCCCGTCGCACTCGACGACGCCGTCGTTGCGGCAGATGCCGACGCCCTCGCTGCAGGGCCGACCCAGCGTCGGGAAGGGCTCGTCGCGATCCCCGTCGCAGTCGTTGTCGAGGTCGTCGCAGCGCGTCTCGTCCTGCTCGTAGGTGTCGGGGTACGGGCAGGTCCACGCGGCCTCGCGGCAGGCCGGGCGCACGCCGCGGCACACGCCCCGGTTGAGGCAGGTGAAGTCCTCGGGCGGCACCACCCGGTCCGCGTCGTCGACCACCCCGTTGCAGTCGTTGTCCAGGCCGTCGCAGGCCTCGATGCCGCCGTTGCTGATGGCGCACTCGCAGCCGTTGCTCGGATCGTTGTCGAGGTCGACGAAGCCCGCGCCGCAGCTCAGCACGTCGCAGCGCCCGCCGTTGCAGAAGGACGCGCCGTTCTCGACCTCGCAGCTGTTGCCGCACTCGCCGCAGTTCTCGCCGTCGTTGTTCAGGTCGAAGCCCTCGTCGGTGCGGCCATCGCAGTCGTCGTCCACCTCGTTGCACAGCTCGTCGCCGTTGATCACGCAGGCGGCCTCGCAGCCGTCCGTCGGATCGTTGTTGATGTCGACGAAGCCGGCCATGCACTCGACGAGGCGGCACCGGCCCATGTCACAGGCGGGCACGCCGTTGGGCGCCGCGCAGGGCGTCTGGCAGGCGCCGCAGTGCTCCAGGCTGTTCATGAGGTCGAACCCGTTGTCGACGGTGCCGTCGCAGTCGTTGTCCACGCCGTCGCACACCTCGGCGGGATCCTCGGTGGGCGTGCAGCGATACTCGCAGCCGTCCGCGGCGTCACCGTTCGCGTCCACCCAGCCCTCGAGGCACCCGGCCGGCGCGCACTCGCCCGCCTCGCAGGTCACCGTCCCGTTGGGCAGGCTGCAGGCCGCGTCGCAGGCGCCGCAGTGCAGCGGATCGGCCTGCAGGTCGAAGTCCTCGTCGACGCGCCCATCGCAGTCGTTGTCGACCTCGTCGCACACCTCGAAGCCGTCCATCGTCGGCGTGCACTCGATCTCACAGCCGTTCTCGACGTCGCCGTCGGCGTCGAACCACCCCTCGTCGCAGCCGCCGATGTCGCACACGCCGCTGTTGCACAGCGCCAGCGCGTTCTCGGGCGCGCAGGCCTGGCCGCAGCCGCCGCAGTGGTCGAGGTCGTTGAAGATGTCGAAGCCTTCGTCGATCCGCCCATCGCAGTCGTTGTCCTCGGTGTCGCACACCTCGGTCGGATCCATCGTCCGCGTGCACGCGTACTCGCACCCGTTCAGCGGGTTGCGATCAGCGTCCACCATGCCCTCGGGGCAGCTTCCGATGATGCACGTGCCCACGACGCACTCGGGCACCGCGTTGCCGACCTCGCACACTTCGCCGCACGCCCCGCAGTTGGCCACGTCGGTCTGCGTGTCGAAGCCTTCGTCCACCGTCCCGTTGCAGTCGTTGTCCAGCCCGTCGCAGATCTCGACGCCCTCGTTGGTGACGTCGCAGATGGTCTCGCAGCCGTTGTCGACCTCGCCGTCCGCGTCGCTGAAGCCGGGCGTGCAGCTGTCGATGCCGCACACGCCGCCGCCGCAGGCGACCTCGGCGTTGGGCAGCCGGCAGATGAAGCCCTCGTCCACCGCGCCGCACCCGCCGCAGTTCTCGGGGTCGGTCTCCTTGTCGAAGCCGTCGTCGATGGTGCCGTTGCAGTCGTTGTCGACGTCGTCGCAGATCTCGACCCCACCGTTGGTGGGCTCGCAGCGCGACTCGCACCCGTTCTCGGGCCGCCCGTCGGCGTCGGTGAACCCGGCCTCGCAGCCGACCAGCCGGCAGCTGCCCATGTCGCAGGTGCCCGCGGCGTTGGCGAACGCGCACCGGTTGCCGCAGCCGCCGCAGTTCTCGCCGTCGGTCATCGGGTCGAAGCCCTCGTCGACCATGCCGTCGCAGTCGTTGTCTTCCTCGTCGCAGACCTCGGGCCCGGGGTTCTCGGGCTCGCACACGGCCTCGCAGCCGTTGTCCACGTCGCCGTCGAGGTTGCCGAAGCCGGGCTGGCACCGCGCGAGGCGGCACAGCCCGTCGTCGCACAGCGCCTCGCCGTTGAGGTACTGGCACTCGGTCCCGCACTGGCCGCAGTTGGTGATGTCGACCCGCGTGTCGAAGTTCTCGTCGACGCGCCCATCACAGTCGTTGTCGGCGCCGTCGCACACCTCGTCGCTGGGCGTCCCGTCGCAGGCGCCCTCGCAGCCGTTGGTGGGATCACCGTCGGCGTCGAAGGTGCCCGGCGGGCAGCCCGCGAACTCGCACTCACCGTTGATGCACGCCGCGCGGCCGTTGCCGAAGTCGCAGCGCAGGTTGCACCCGCCGCAGTGATTGACGTCCCCGGCGAAGTCGAAGTCCTCGTCGGTCTGCCCATCGCAGTCGTTGTCGCGGGCGTCGCAACGCTCCGGTTGAATCCGCTCGCCGGTCTGCGCGCACAGCATCTCGGCGTCCGGCACCATCGCGTCCGCCGGCGCGGTGTTCCGCGCGTCGTCGGGGCATCCGGTCAGCACCAGCGCGCACAGCAGCCACGCCAGCCCCCACGGTCCCCGCGCCCCAAACTTCGGCCCCACGGCTCCCTCCCCCACAACCGGGCTCATCGATCGTCCCCCGCGCGGCGCCGACGGCGCCCCAGGCCCAGCACGGTCAGCGCCAGCAGCGCCGCCATCGGCCCCGGCCCGCCACCGCCCGCGTCACAGTCGCAGCCGCTCTCGCCGTCGCCGCCCGCCCCGCCCCCGATCGACCCACCGTCGCCGGGCTCGGCGCCGATGGGTGGCGCGGTCATGTCCAGCCCCGCGTCGCGCGGCGTCCCGCCGCCGACGTCCGCGTCGCGCACCCCCAGATCGTCGAGGGGTGCGCCGAGGTCGGCCATCACGCCCACGTCGGGCAGATCGTCGCCGGGCACGCAGTCGCCCTCGAGGCAACCCTGCCCGTCCGGGCACGTCACCCCGTTGCAGGGCTCCTCGACACACAGCCCCTCTTCGCACACGCGCCCGGTGGGGCACTGCACGGTGAGGCAGGGATCGCGGCTGCACACCCCACCGAAGCAGCGCTGCCCGCTCTGGCAGTCGACGCCGGCGCAGGGATCGTCGAAGCACGCCCCGTCACGGCAGGTCTGGCCCGCGCCGCATTCGACGCCGGTGCAGCTTCGCACGCACTCACCGCGACGGCAGAAGGCGCCCTCGTCGCAGGTCAGGCCCTGGCAGGGATCGTCCCCGCAGGCGCCGTTGAGGCAGATCTGCTCGCCGGGGCAGCCGTCGAGGTAACAGTCGGGCTCGACGCACACGCCGTTGCTGCACTCGGTGCCCGCGCCGCAGCGCACCCCCACGCAGGGCCGCGTGACGCAGTCACCGAGGAAGCAGAACAGCCCGGCCTCGCACCGCACGCCCCGGCAGGGATCGCTGATGCAGAACCCGTCGATGCACTGCAGGTTGCCGTTGCACTCGTTGTTGATGCAGGGATCCGCGCAGTTCCCGAAGGCGCACACCTGGCCCGCATCGCAGAGATCGGATCCCTCGTCGATGGCGCCGTCGCAGTCGTTGTCGAGGCCATCGCAGCGCTCGATCTCCTGCTGCGGCACCGTGCACTCGGTGTACTCGCCGCCGACGCACCGGATGATGCCGCTGCCGCAGGCGTCCTGGCAGGTGGTCGTCAGATCCTCGTCGGCCAGGCCGTCGCAGTCGTCGTCCTGACCGTTGCAGTCCTCGGGCTCGGGCTGCGGCGCGTCGCAGCCGGCGAAGCCGCCGTCGACGCACATCTCGGTGCCCCGCCCGCACAGCGTCACGCAGGTGCGGGTGATCGCCTCGTCGGCCATGCCGTCGCAGTCATCGTCGACGCCGTTGCAGGTCTCGGCCGAGGGCTGCGGCGCGGTGCAGTCGACATAGCGCCCGCCCCGGCAGGTGGCCTCGCCGTCGCCGCACACCGTCGAGCAGCTGCGCACCAGCGCCTCGTCGGTCTCGCCGTCGCAGTCGTTGTCGACGCCGTCGCACACCTCGGCGGCGGGCGAGGGCGCGTCGCACGCGGCGAACGCCCCGTCCACGCAGGTCGCGACGCCCTCGCCGCATTCGTTGCGGCAGGGCTGGAACACCAGCTCGTCGACGCGATCGTCGCAGTCGTCGTCCATGCCGTTGCACAGCTCGTCACGCACCGGCGGCGCGTCGCAGCCGAACCACTGGCCCTCGCGACACACCTCTTCACCGTCGCCGCAGGCCGTCCGGCAGAGGCGGGTCAGCGTCTCGTCGATCTGACCGTCGCAGTCGTTGTCGACGCCGTCGCACACCTCGGCGCGCGGCGTGGGCGCGTTGCATTCACCGAAGTCCCCGTCGACGCAGCGGCGCAGGCCGCGCCCGCACTCGCTCTCGCAGGCCATCGTCAGCGCCTCGTCGACCCGGCCGTCGCAGTCGTCGTCGACGCCGTTGCAGGTCTCGGCCTGTGGCGTGGGGGCCGTGCAGTCACCGAAGCTGCCGGCGGCGCACACGCGCACGCCCTGGCCGCACGCCGTCTGGCAGGCCACCTGCACCCCGTCGTCGATCTCACCGTCGCAGTCATTGTCCTGCCCGTCGCACACCTCGGCCTCGGGCCGCTGCGCGGTGCAGCCGGCGTAGCGGCCGTTGGTGCAGGTCTCGGTGCCCTCGCCGCACGCCGTCTGGCAGGCGCGGCTGAGCGCCTCGTCGATGGTGCCGTCGCAGTCGTTGTCGCGCCCGTCGCAGATCTCGTCCTGCGGCAGCGGCGCGGTGCACCCGATGAATTGACCCGCGTTGCAGGTCTCGGTGCCCAGCCCGCACGCGCTCTGGCAGGGGCGGGTGATCGCCTCGTCGATGTTGCCGTCGCAGTCCTGGTCGGTGCCATCGCAGGTCTCGGCCTGCGGGCGCGGCGCATCACACGCGCCGAACACACCGGCGTTGCAGATCTGCTGGCCGACGCCGCAGGCGCTCGAGCAGGCCCGCACGACGTCCTCGTCGGTGCTGCCGTCGCAGTCGTCGTCGAGGTTGTTGCAGACCTCGTCGCGCGGCTCCGGCGCGTCGCAGCGCCCGAACACGCCGTCGACGCAGATCTGCTGGCCGCCGCCGCACTCGGTCTCACAGGCCTGGGTGATCGGCGCGCCGCCGCCGCCCTCGTCGGTCAGGCCGTCGCAGTCGTTGTCCGCCGCGTCGCACACCTCTTCGGTGGGCATCGGCGCGGTGCACCCACGGAACTGGCCGTCGACGCAGGTCTCGGTGCCCTGGCCGCAGGCCGTGTCGCACGGGCGCAGCAGGTTCTCGTCGATCTGCCCGTCGCAGTCGTCGTCGAGGCCGTTGCAGCTCTCCTGCGGGATGGCCGCCTGGACGATCTCGGCCAGCGCCAGCTGCAGGCTGACGCGGTCGGTCGCGAAGAAGGCCTGCCCGGTGCCGCCGGCCTCGGCGATGGCCTGCAGGTAGGGGCTGCCGATGGTGTCGTCGCCGAAGCCGATGACGAAGGTGCGCACGGGGGTCGCGCGGCCGCCCACCCGCAGCTGCAGCAGGTCGCGGGCGGCGGTCTCGAGGGCCGCCTGGTTGGGCAGACCCTGCGGCGTGACCTCGCAGGTCTCCTCGCCGTCGGTCAGCAGCAGCACGAAGTAGCTGCGGCACTCCTGGCGCGGATCGGCGGGGATGACGGTGTCGCGGAAGTGCGCGAGCGCCGAGCGCAGCGAGCCGGCGACCGGCGTGAGGCCGTCGGCGCGCAGCTCGCGGTCCCCCTGCGCGCTGTAGGGGAAGTCCTCGTCGTGATCCATCCACGAAAGGATCTCGTTGCCGGTCTGATCGGCGATGGGCACCAGCACCTCGCCGCCGCGCTGGCAGCTGATGAACTGACCATCGTAGTTGATGGCGCCCTGGCCGATGCCGAAGGGGAAGGCGTCGTACTCCGATCGGGCCAGGTTCTGCCCGCTGCACCCGCTGCAGCGCCCGGTCGAGCGGATGAGGTTGCCCTCGTCCTGGGCGTAGCGCATCAGCCCGAACTCGAGCTCGGCGGTGCCGAAGAGCGTGGTCTTCAGGGCCTCCTTGGCGATGTACATGCGGCTGTCGTCGGGCTGACCGTTGCCGTCGTGATCCAACCCCGGATAGGCGAGCGAGCCGTCACCATATGTCCACGGCGCGCACCGCAGATCGTCCAGACAGGGCACGCCGCGCGGACACCCGGTGGCGTCGTTGTAGCAGGGGCCCTGCTGGGGCAGGCCGCAGGACCAGACGCACTCGACCTGGCGCGCCGGGGTCCAGGTCATCGACCCCGACGAGTCGAAGACCACCAGCATCTTCGGCTTGACGAGGTCCTGCGCCGAGGCCGAAGAGCCGGCGAGGACCAGGGCCAGCGCCAGGGCGTGCGGCGTGAGCAGAGCGACGAGCCAGCGGCGCGATCGAGTGCGGTTCACGATGGTCCCCTCCCCAAGGGTCGACGGCCGAAGCCTAACAATGCGGGGCGTTACGGTGCCAATTCGCGCGCACGGCCGCATGGAACCTGCCCCTCCGTTCATTGGACAGACGCCCGTCGACGCGCTCGGATGCCGTGGCCCGCGCGGCACCAGCCGGTGACAGTGGACCTGGGAGGTGCCCGACCCCGCGCTGGATCGCGGATTGCTGCAGAACGCGGGCGCCCCGCCGCCGGAGGTCGCCATGGATCGCGTCGCCGCCCGCATCGAGTGCGCCCGCCCCCTCGCCATGGTGGGCGCCGCCCCGCCCCGCCTGCCCCCGGACCGGATCGAGATCCGCGTCGCCTGCGACAGCCCCGGCGGCCCCCTCGGCCCGCTGCGCGCGGCCCGCCGCCGGGCCGACGATCTGCTCGGCACGCGCCTGCCGCTGCTGGACCTGGCCACGGATCGCGTGCGCGCCGGCCTGCGGCGGACGCTGCTGGGCGAGGCCACGCCCGGAGACGATCCCGACGGCCTGCTCGAGGCCTTCAACCACCTGGCCGACACGACCCCCGCCGTGCTGGTGCTGGACGCCATCGACGCCGCCGATCCCACCACGCTGGACGTCCTGGGGCGCTGGTTCCAGAGCCCGGGCCGCCTGCGCCTGCCCCTGATCCTCGTGGCCCGGCGGGCCGACGGGGGCGCGGCGGCCGAGCTGCTGGCCAGCCTGCGGCGGGTCGAAGGCAACGACGCCGTGATCACCGCCGCGGACGCGCCGCCGCCCGCGGCCCTGCCCGACCTGCCCACCGAGGTGCGGCGGGTGCTGCGCGCGGGCGCGCTGGCCGGCGACGCCTTCGACGCCGCGACGGTGGGCGCGCTGCTCGGGCTGCCGCCCGAGGCGGTGCTGGGTGCGCTGCAGGTGGCCGCGGACGCCGGCGTCGCCCTCGAGGACGACGGGGACGCGCGGTTCCGCTTGACGCACGCCGACCGCGACGCCCTGCTGAGCGGGCTGCTGCCCTCCCTGGCCCGCGCCTGGAACCTGCGCCTGGCGCGGCTGCTGGCCCCGGCGGAGGCCTCGCCGCCGCCGCCCCCGCCCGCCCGGTCGCCCGCGCCGGACTCCGGGCGCGCGGCCCAGCACCTCGCCGACGCCGGGGCCTGGCCCCAAGCCATCGACCACCTGCTCGCCGCGGCGGGCGAGGCCGCGCAGGTCGGCGCGCCCACGCAAGCCGTGCGTTACGTGCGCCAGGCGATCGACGCGCTGGACAACCTGCCCCACAGCGGGGCACGCCGGCACAAGCGCATCGAGCTGCTCGCCGAGCTGGCGCGCTATCAGGCGGCGTCGGTGGGCCCGGGCCACGACTTCACCCTCGAGGGGGCGCTGGCGACCATCGAGCAGGCGCAGGCGATGGGCGGCGCCGACGACGCGCCCAGCCTGCGCGCGCGGGTGGCGCAGGTGCACGCGCAGGTGCTGTTCGACATCGGCACCACCGAGGCGCTGGACGCGGCGCTCGCGCTGCTGACCGAGGCCGCCCGGGCGCTCGAGGGCGCGGGGCAGCCCGTCGAGGCGGCCCGGCTGTTCAACGATCAGGCGGCGGTGTGGGTGCGGCTGGGCGATCCCGTGCGCGCGCACGGGCTGCTCGAGGCCTCGCGGCAGGTGTTCGAGGCGCGGGCGGCCGAGGACGACGAGGCGCGCTTCGAGCTGGCCGAGACGGATCACCTGATCGCGCGCCTGCCCCTGCACGCCGAGGCGCGGCCCGGCCGGGCCGCCGACGCGGTGCGGGTGGGCCTCGAGCACGCGACGCGGGCGGCCGAGGCCTACGCCGAGCTGGGTCTGGAGCGCGAGCGGGCGCGCGCCTGGGAGACGATGGGGCGGCTCGAGCTGCTGCGGCGGGCGCCCGCCGAGGCGCTGACCTGGTTCGAACGGGCGCTGAACGTGCAGCAGCAGGCCGGCGACGTGCTGGGGCTGGCCGCCAGCGTCGAGGGGGCCGCGCGGGCGCTGGGCGAGCTGGGCCGCTACGACGAGGCGCTGAGCCTGTTGGGCGACTCGCTGACGCTCAACGTGCGCAAGGGCAGCCGCCGCGGCGTCGCGCTGCTGCAGCGGACGCTGGACGCGCTGGTGTCGGCGATGCCGGTGGCCACCCGCGAGCAGCTCGCCCCGGCGATCGACGCGCTGGCCGGCCGGCTGCTGAGCGACCGGGGGTGACGCCGAGCTCGGACCTGCGTCGATCCCGGCGGGGGCGCGTCTTCGGGGTACAACCACCGAGGAGTGCCCGATGAACACCGCGAAGATGCACCTGGGCCTGGGCGTACGCACGCTGGACGCCGCCGTCGACTTCTACCGCGCGCTGCTGGACGTCGCCCCCGACAAGCTGCACCCCACCTACGCGCGCTTCGACACGCCGCAGGTGGTGCTGTCACTGAACGCGCATCCCGACGCCGCGGCCGCCCCCCTGCCCACGCACTTCGGCCTGCGGGTGAGCGACCGGGCGCAGGTCGGCGCCGCCGCCCGGCGCCTCGAGGCGGCGGGGCTGGACGTGCTGGTGGAAGGCGAGACCGACTGCTGCTACGCGCTGCAGGACAAGGTGTGGGTGAGCGACCCCGACGGCCACCGCTGGGAGATCTATGCGCTGCTGGCCGACACGGACGGCGCCGCGACGAAGACCGCCGCCGGTGGGACCGGCGCCTGCTGCCCCGGAGGTGCGCCCTGCTGCCCGAGCTGAGCGAGATGATCGAGCCGCCCGCGGCCGCGCCCGACGCGGTGGCGGCGCTGTACGGCGACGTGCGGGGCTACGTACGCAAGCGGGTGGCGGGCTGCGACGCCGACGACGTCACGCAGGACGTCTTCGAGCGCCTGCACCGCCGCCTCGCCGACGGCGAGCGCCCGCGTCACCTGCGCGGCTGGGTGTTCGCGGTGACCCGCAGCGTCGTCGCCGATCACTTCCGCCGCGCCGGCCGCGCGGCCCCGCCGCCCGAGCCCGAGGCCCCCGCGCGGGACGCCGAGGCCATCGAGCACGAGGTCGCGAGCTGGCTGCCGGTGATGCTCGAGACGCTGCCGCCCGCGGACCGCGAGGCCCTGAGGCTGGTGGAGATCGAGGGGCTGTCCCAGGTCGAGGCCGCCCGCCGCCTGGGCCTCAGCCCCAGCGGCTTCCGCACCCGCGTCCAGCGCGCCCGCGCCCGCCTGCGCGCCACCCTCGAGGCCTGCTGCGCCATCGACCGCGACCGCCGCGGCGGCGTCGTGGACTACCGCTGCGAGGGGGGCTGCTGAGGGGCGAAGACGGCGTGGGCCTGATCGAGCCAGGCGCGCAGGGAGTGGGCGTCGGGGGGCAGGCGGTCGAGGTCGGCGCCGCGGACGCACTCGACCATGTCGGCGGTGCAGATGAGGCCGGCGTCGTTCACGCGCTTCTTGCCGGCGCGGGCCTTCACGCGCTCGCTCTTGGGCTCACCTCGGAGGGCGAGCAGCCAGCCCTCGATGGCCTGGACGGCGAGGCCACCGACGACGTCGACCGTCGGATGGTCGGTGACGCCCTTGGCGCGGCCTTGGGCGTGCGACGCGGCGCGGGTGCTGTCGCCGTCCTCGTCGCGGACGTAGACCAGCAGGTCGCAGTCCTTCTCCTGCGCGTCGAGGAACCACGCGGCCACGCGCCGTGCCTCGGCCGTGGTGGCGCCGCCGCGCTGGAAGCTGCGGCCACCTGCGCTCCAGCGCCGAGCGGCGACCACCTCGAACTGACCCGGCGCGATGCGCTCGAGCAGGGCCTGGAGGACGCCGAGTTCGCCAGGGTCGACGTACGACGGCTCCTTGGCCCAGCCGCCGAGCTCGTTCGGCCCCTCACCGACCAGGAAGACCCGCCGTGCGCTCACGGACGCGGGCCACCCTGAACCAGCGGCGCCTCGGTCTCACCGTCGCAGTAGTTCAGCCACAGCTCGCCGTTGGCGTAGGCCTTCGACCGGGCCTCGTAATTCGGCGTGTCCTTCAACAGCACCGCCTGCGTGCCGGTCTTCGGGTCGCGCGTGATGACCGAGACTTCGTGGCCTTCGAGCTCGTTGATCACGAGCGGGCTGTGGGTCGCCATGAGGATCTGCGTGGTCTCGGAGACGGCGCGCAGCACCCTCATCACGTCAGCGATTCGCGCCGGGTGCAGCCCGTTCTCGGGTTCCTCGATGAGGACGAGCGGCGTGGGGTCCAGGTGGGGCAGCGCGGCGAGGGCGAGATAGTAGAGCTTGCCCTCGCTGAGCTCACTGGCCGCGACCTCGGTGCCGTCCTGCAGGACGGCGCCGATGGCCTTCTGCTGAGCGTCGGTGTTGCGCAACCGCAGCGACTTGAACGCGGGGAAGAGTCGCTGCAGGTCGCGGTTCAGGTCGGCGATGAGCTGGATGTCGCGGGTCTGCAGGGCGTCGTAGATCGCCGGCAAGCCGCGCCCTCGGTCGTCGGCGAAGCGGACGGGTTGGCCGTCCGGGATGAGCGGTGCGGGCGCGCGCAAAGCGTCGGGATCGAGGCGGAGGAGGGTGGCGCCGGCGATGGCCTGGCGGACCCGGCCATGTGCGCTGTTGGGAGAACCCTGGTCAATCACCGCGCTGGGCGCCGCAGAGTTCAGCCGAAACCGACTGAAACCCCCTGAGTCACCAGCTTCGACGGCCTCGCGGATATCGCCCCGCTGGTTGCGAACACGCCAGGTTGCCTCCGCCACGACCACACCAAACTGGCGCTCGGCCCCACTGAGCGGCCCACCGAAGCGCGCGAACAACTGCCTGGCTCGGTCCGGATCGCGCCGACGTGGATCGGCCGCCGCCAACAACCCCAGCGTCTCCAACGCCGCCAGCAACGTGCTCTTGCCGCTGTCGTTGGGCCCCACCAGCGCGTGCAGGGGCGAGAGCGTCAGCTCGCAGTCCTGCACACAGCCGTAGTTCTGGACGCGCAGCCGCTCGACGTAGGGTCGCTTCATGCGCGGAGGATCGCACAGCCCTCCGCCCCCCGCCAACACCGCCCTACTCCGGCTGCCACTCCCCCGGATCCCAGCTGTTCAGCCAGGCGTCGTCCACCGCGTCGCGGGTCTGCTGGCGGGCCTCGTCGACGTCGAAGCCCTTCACCTGGATCTCGCCGCCGTGGCCGTGGGCTTCGCCCTGCTCGGCCTCGAGCGCGGCGTCCTCGCGGCGCGCGCGGTCGAGGTCGGCGACGCCCTCCACGGGGCCGGCGTCGCCGGGGTCGAAGGCCTTGCGCGCCTCGAGCTTGGCCATGCGCACCAGCAGCATGATCGGGTGGTACGCCCACACGCGGCGATCGGCGGGCAGGCCGGTGTGTGCGGTGACCTCGTCGTCCCACCAGAAGAACTTCTGGTACCGCCCCAGGAAGTCGCGCACCTGCCGCTCGAGGTACCACTCGAACTCGACGCCGCCGCCGAACAGGCCGGTGAAGTCGGTGCGCGCGCTCCACTCGGTCGCGTGCTTCACCGCCATGTAGCGGAACTCACGGCGCAGCGCCTTCGACTGGTAGAACTCCTGGATCACCGACGGCGGCACGGGGTAGCCGCCCTCGGTCAGCCCGCGCAGCGCCTCGGGGTCGTCCACCACGTGGCGCCACACCGTGCGGGCGTTGCACAGGATGTCCTCGTCCTCGTCCTCGTCGACGAACAGCAGGCCGAGCTGGTCGGGCAGCACCGGCGCCTGCGACACCAAGGCGAAGTCGAGCAGCGGCCGGGCCTCGGGGCTGCCTGGGCCGTCGTCGAGCGCGGGGTTGAACGTGCCGACGTAGCCGATCACCTCGCCCGCCTCGACCGGGATCTCGGCGAGCGCGACGTCCTCTCGCTTCAGCGGCTCGAAGCCGGGCAGCGCGGGCGGCCGGTCGGGCCCGGTCCAGTTGTACTCGCCGCCCTTCGCCGCCAGCTTGCGCATCCAGGCGGGCACCTTCGTCTCGTCGCCGGTGAAGGGCACGTAGCGCAGGTGCGACAGCACCGAGAAGAACTTGATGGTCGTCCCGGCCACCTTGGGCTCGTGCCGAATCACCACCACGTTGGGGCTGCCCAGCTTCAGGTCCGGCTTGGCGTTGCGCGCCACCACCACCTGCCCGTTGGCCGGCGCCGTCACCGGCGTGCCCTCGTCCACGCGCAGGTGCACGCCGGTGTGCCACGCCTGCCCGGCCCCGAGCGGGAAGTACCCGCCGTCCCCCTGCTCGATGTGATCGAAGTAGGGCTCGCTCAGGTTCAGCGCCCGCTGCTTGGGCATGCGCGCCAGGTTCTCGGTGCCGGGCAGCGTCACCGGGAAGTTGAAGCTGTTGCCGCGCAGCGCGATCAGCACGCGCTCCCAGTCGAACCCCGGCCCGGGATCCCACTTCGTCGCCGACACGTGCCAGTGCCCCAGCACCCCGCTGAACGCCGTCGGCGCCGCCAGCTTGCGGTCCAGCACGCCCCCGTCGGGCCCGATGGGCGCCTCGGCCTTGATGCCCCGGAAGATGCGCTGCAGCCCGTTGATCACCTGCACCAGCGCCCGGTACTGCGCGTCCGTGTAGCCGACCGCGACGTGGCGCCGCCCGTTGATCATCGCGGCCGAAGGCGGCGGCCGGTGCCCCTTGCTGCCCCGCTGGCGGTCCGGGTGGATCGGGTTGTTCAGGTCGATGCCGATGGCGATCTCGTTCACCTGCGCCGCGTGGTACGCCATGTCGTACAGCGCCAGCGGCTGCCAGACGACGCCCTCCCAGTCGATGATGAGGTGCGTCGACAGGCCCCGGTGGATCAGCGTCCGGAAGGTCTCGTTGGCCGTGTCGTGTCCGTCGTGGTGCAGCAGAATCTGCCGCACCTGGCGCTCGCGGTCCTGATCCTTCAGCAGCCGCCCCTTGGGCAGGAAGTTGCGCCGCGGCGGCGTGATGGGCGGCTCGTAGAAGCTGAGCGCCCCCGGCTCCTTGTAGGTGATCACCCGCGTGCCGATGCTCTCGGTGCGCGAGCTGTCGTAGACCAGGAAGTCGTTGCCTGTCGTCACGCTTCGATCCCGAAGATGAACTCGGTGTCGCCCACGCGGATGAGATCACCCTCGTGGATCTGCACCTGTGCGATGCGCTGGCCGTTGACCCAGGTGCCGGCGTCGGTGTTGAAGTCGCTGAGCACGAACTCGTCGTTGCCGCGGTCGCGCAGGCCGCAGTGCTCCGGCGCGACCCCCCGGTCGAGCACCCGCACGTCGCAGTGCGCCTCGCTGCCCACCACCACCAGCTCCTTGTCGAAGCGCAGGGCCCGCCCCGCGTGGTCGCCGTTGCGCCCCACCAACCGGAACCGCATCGGCCGCTGCGCCGCGGCCGCCTGCGCGCAGAACAGGCACTCGGTCCAGTCGGGCATCATCATGTTGCCGCACACCGCGCAGGGCGCCCGCGCGTCCAGCTTGGCGGCCCGCGCCTTGGCCGCGACCTCCCGCGCCGCGCTGCGCTTGCGCGCCTTCTTGATGACGATCACCAGCACGACCGCGATCACCAGCAGCGCGCCGATCACGATCACCAGCGTCCGCGCCCACCAGGGCCACTTCTCCCAGGTGTCGGCGGTCCAGTCGAGCGCGCGCCCGAACCAGCTCAGCTCGTTCTCGATGCGCGCGGGGAACTCCCGCGCGTTGATCGGCGCCCGCCCGCGCACCCGCGCCCGCACCGCGAACCAGCTGCGGTCGCCCCGGCGCAGGTTGGGCGCGTCGGCGGTCACCACCACCCGGTTGAGCAGCTCGTCGCGCGCCTCGGCCATGGCCCGGCCCACGTCGTCGAACGAGGTCACGCCGCGGTAGGTGCCGCCGGTCTTGCGCGCCAGCACGCTCAGATCGCGGGACGGATCGTCGACCTCGTCGACCTCGCCCGCCTCGAGCGCGGCGGGATCGCTGGGATCGAAGGGCACGACGCCCACCGCCATGATCCGCACGCCGCGGCGGCGCGCGAGGTCGACCAGCTGGCGCAGCATGGGCACCGGGCGGTCGCGCGCCTCGTCCGGCACCAGGGAGCGGTGCGCCACCACGTACAGCACGCGGTCGAAGGGGAAGGGATCCTCGCCCTGCCAGGGTGGCGGCAGGCGGTCGTTGGGCTCCGGCTCCAGGCCGGGCGCGAGCGGGAAGGCCTCGAGCGCGGCGCGCAGGCTCTCGCGCAGGCGCGTGCCGTCGGCCGGGCGCGCCGACACCTCGGCGGCCATCGTCGCCGGCAGCGCCGCGGCGTCGGTCGACCAGTCGCGCTCGGGCAGCCGCACGTCGTGTACGCCGGACGCCATGCCGAACACCGGCGAGCCCTTGGGCAGGTCGCGGAACCCGGCGGACAGGCCCTGGGTCAGCGACTGCCAGTAGACGGGATCCGGCGTCTCGACCAGCAACGCCACCGCCGAGGGCAGGCCCAGCGCGTCGAAGGCCTCGTAGGTGGCCTCCTCGGCCAGCCGGCCGTCGGCGAAGACGCTGAACCCGTCGAAGACCGAGGCGTCCACCGGGCGCGTGCCGTCCAGCACCGTCACCCACAGCTTGATCTCGGGCAGGGTGGCCCGCTGGTAGCGGTCGATCTTGATGCGCAGGCCGTACTGCGCGGCCGCCGGCGCGGCCCACAGCAGCGTCAGCAGCAGCGCCAAGGCGCGGAGGAGGACGCGGCCCACCGGCTCAGGCTCCGAAGACGCGGCGCGTGCGCACCACCTCGACCTGCGCCGCTGCGCCGCAGGGGCGGCCGGCGCGCAGCGGGGTGCAGGTGAGCACGTACAGGCCGGGCACGGGCGGATCGGGTGCGAAGAAGCGGGCATCGCCGCTCGGCGCCGCGATGGTCGCGCGGTGGCCGTCCGAGAAGGTCAGCGCGAAGGCGTCGGCCTCGGCGAAGCGCAGCCGCACGGGCGCGCCCGCCCACACCCGCCCGGCGTCCGCCACCGCGCGATCACGCGCCAGCCAGCTGATCGTCGCCGCGCCCGCCAGCGCGCCCAGGATGCCGCGGCGCGTCGGCTTCACGCGCCGCTCCAGGGGCGCACCAGCACCAGCACCGCCGCGCCCACCACCACCGCCGCCGCCACGCCGTGGGCCGCGGCGTAGCGCCCGCCGCCCACCGTGCCGACGCCCTTCGCCAG
>JAUHXL010000584.1 GCA_030426945.1 bacterium | reverse complement strand
TCGGGGCGCTGGTGGAGGCCACCGGGAACCCCGAGGGTGCCGAGGGGCTGGTGTTGACCGAGGCCGCGCAGGCGGTGCTCGAGGGGCGCCACGCGGCGGCGGAGGCGCAGCTGCTGCCCGCGATGAACCTCGGCGAAGCCGGCGGCCCGATCTGGCAGCGCACGCGGCTGGCGCTGGCCCTCAACTGCTGGCAGCAGGGGCAGCGGGCCGAGGCGCGCATCTTCCTCGACGAGGCGCTCGCCGCGGCCACGGACGCGGCGCCCCGCTGGCGGGCGCGCCTGCTGCACGCGCGCGGCGTCTTCCACGCGGGCGAGGGCCACCTGCCCGAGGCGCTGCGCGATCTGTTCGAGGCCTGGCGCGCCGCGGTCGAGGGGGACGATCTCTTCGGCGAGGCGCTGATCGTCGCGGCCATGGGCGAGCTGTACTGGTCCCTCGGCCGCCTGCTCGACGCTCAGCGGGTGCTGCGCCGCGCCGAGGCCCTGTTGGCCGAGGCAGACGCGCCGCGGGCCGAGAGCCTGGTGCTGCTGAAGCTGGGCGAGCTGCACGCGCTGATGGGCGACTTCGACGAGGCGAACCAGCTGTTCGCGGCGGTGCTCCGGCGGGTGGACAAGGCGCGCGACCGGCTGGTGCACGCCGCGGCGGTGATCGGGCAGGGGCGCATCCTGGTCAACCGGGGGCGCTTCGACGACGCGGTGTCGCTGCTGGGGCTGTGCCTCAAGGATCTCGGGCGGCAGTCCAAGAAGGAGCCCCAGTACGTCGACGCGCTGCTGACGCTGGCGATGAACTTCGCCACCTTCGCGCGCGGCGAGAAGCTGGTGTCGGGCGGGCTGCGCTACGCCGGCGAGGCGGCGGATCGCGCCATGGAGATCGGCTACCTGCGCGGGCTGGTGCAGGCGCTGGTGATCCAGCTGCGCGGGCTGGTGGTGCTCGACCGAGCCAGCGAGGCGCGGGCGCGCCTGGGTGAGCTCGAGGCGGCGATGCGCAGCGCGCTGGATCACGATCCGCGGCTGATGCGCATGCAGGCCGAGGTCGAGCTGTGCCGCTATCAGGTGTTCAAGGCGGTCGGCGAGGACGCCCACGCCGAGGACGCGCTCGACGCCGCCTGGGACGAGCTGCAGCATCAGGTGCGCTGCCTCGAGGGCTCGGGCTACGAGCGCGGCTTCCTGAACAACATCTTCCAGAACCGCGAGATCGTGATGGCGAAGGGCGAGCCCAGCGTCAGCCAGGCGCCATCCCCCCAGCAGAGCGTGCACTGATCCAGCGCGCCCCCTGGTTCGCCGGGCCGAGGCCCGCGCCGATCAGACCAGCTGCAGCACGCGGTAGATGGGGATCTGGCCCGTCTTGCCCTTGAGGTTCACCGACGGGCGCTCCTCGTAGCGTACCTGCGCGCCCAGCCGCTCGATCACCGGCGTCGACACCAGCACCTCACCGGGCGAGGCGTGGCTGCACAGGCGGGCGCCGAGGTTCACGGTGTCGCCGATGACCGTGTACGACATGGTGCGGGTCGAGCCCATGTAGCCGGCGACCAGCTTGCCCGAGTTGATGCCGCAGCCGACGTGGATGGCGTCCTCGCCGTTGGCCACCCGGAAGCGGTTGAAGTCGTCGAGGGCCTTCATCATCTCGAGGGCCGCGCGCACCGCGCGCTCGGTGTGGTCCGTCTGGTGCACGGGCGCGCCCCACACGGCCATGATCTCGTCGCCGACGAACTTGTCGAGGGTGCCCTCGTTCTGAAAGATGATGTCGACCATGATCTCGAAGTACTCGTTGAGCATCGAGACGATGGTCTGCGGATCCAGCCGCTCGCTCATCGCGGTGAAGCCGCGGATGTCCGAGAACAGCACGGTGGCCTCGCGCAGCTGACCGCCCTTCTCCATGGCGATGCTGCCCTTGACCACCTGCTCCACCAGGTTGGGCGACAAGAGGCGCGACAGGTTGTTGCGGGCGATGGCCTCGCTCTCGGCGCGCTTGGCGAGCCGGGCGTTGGCCAGCTGCACGGCGGCCTGGTTGGCGAACACCGTCAGCACTTGCAGATCCTTCTCGGTGAACACCCCGGTCGCGATGCGGGTGTCGAGGTGGATCATGCCCAGGAGCTCGTCGCTGAACATCAGCGGCACGCACATCGTGCTGCGGATGCCCTGCAGGATGATGCTGTGGCTGCCGCCGAAGCGGCTGTCCATCGTCGCGTCGCTCGACAGCACCGCGTTCCGGTTCTCGATCACCTCGTTGAGGATGGTCTGCGACAGCTCGAGCTGCTCGTCGCTGCCCCGGCGGTTCATCACCGCGCTGGGCACGGGCACGCCGGCCTCGTCGAGCAGCAGGATCACCCCCCGGTCGGCGTTGGTGAACTCGAAGGCCTTCTCGAGGATCTTGTCGAGCAGGGTGTCCATGTCGAGCTCGGTGCCGAGGGCCTGGTTGAGCTCGAAGGCGATGCGCAGCTTCTCGAAGTCGGCCCGCAGGACGCTCTCGTCGGCGATCTGCGACTCGGGCACGAACTGCTGGGCGTTGCGCCCGGCCGCCTGCACCTTGCTGCGGATGGCGGTGGCCGAGTCCTGCTTGTGGGTCGGGTTGATCGTGACCTGGTTGACCGCCGACGTGCGGGTGTCCTCGGGCGGGTTCTGCACATAGATGACGCGCGTGCTGCCCAGCGTGATGGTGTCGCCGTCGCGCAGGCGCGTCTTGCCCCGGATCTGGATGCCGTTGACGTAGGTGCCATTGCGGCTGCCCATGTCCTGCAGCCAGTAATGGTTCTCGCCATAGTTGACGAGGCAGTGCTCTTTGCTGACCACGCGGTCGAGGATCTGCACCGTCTGGTCGGGGTGGCGCCCCAGCGTGTTGATCGCCCGCAGCTCGTGCTCCGTCTGGGCGCCGTCGGGGGTCATCACGATCAGCTTCGCCATGCGAACCGCCGCTCCAGGGTCAGGGGTCG
Source organism: bacterium (assembly GCA_030426945.1). Classification (GTDB taxonomy): domain Bacteria; phylum Myxococcota_A; class Bradymonadia; order UBA7976; family UBA1532; genus JACKDN01. The sequence continues at coordinate 1,566 of JAUHXL010000584.1, read as the reverse complement.
TCGACCATCATGGCTCATTCGGGGGCCGCTTTGCCACGCTCGCGCAGCGTGGCCATCTTCGCCTTGAGGCGCCCCGACGGATCGGCGTTGGGCACGTGCTTCATCAGCCCCTCGTAGGCGACGAGGGCGCCCGCCGCGTCCCCCTGCCGCTCGCGCACCGCCGCCAGCTGCTTCCAGGTGCGCGCGTCCGTCGGGGCCAGCCGCGTGGCGCGGGTCAGGGCGCCCGCCGCCTGCTCCAGCTTGCCCGCGAAGGCGTAGGCGCTGCCGAGCTGCAGCTGCAGCACGGGATCGTCGGGCTTCTCCTTCGCCGCGCGCGCGTAGGCGGCGGCGGCCTCGTCGTACTTGCCCGCGCCGGCGAGCAGGCTGGCGGCCCGCAGGTCCGCCCCGTCGCCCCCGACCTTCACCTCCAGCGCGGCGGCCCCCTCGGCGTCGCCCACCAACGCGCGGGCCTTGGCCAGCAGCGCCGTCAGCCGCGGCTCGTCGGGCCGCACCTGCTGCAGCTTCGCCAGCGTGGTCTGCGCGTCGCGCCCCTGGCCCAGGTTCACCTGCGCCAGCGCCAGCCCGTACAAGGCCTCGACGTCGTCGGGCTTCAGGTTGACCGCGTTGCGGTAGGCCTGCAGCGAGGCCCCGAAGCTGCCCGTGGCGGCGCTGGCCCGGCCCACGAGCAGGTGCGCCGCGAAGCTGTTCACGTCTCGAATGGCCGCGCGCCGGGCGGCCAGCAGCGCTGCGTCGGGCTTGCCCGCCTCGAGCAGGCGGCGGGCCTCGGCGAGCAGGTCGTCGACGGTGCTGGCGCCATCGCCGGCGGTGGCGCCGAGCGCGGTCGCTTCGCCCTGGGGGGCGGGCTCCACGGTCGGGCTCGGGTCGGGCGCGGCGCCCGCGTCCTCGCTGGGCGCGGCGGCCCGCTCGGCGCGCGCCGCGGGGGGCGGCGGCGGGCGCTCGCCCAGCGGGGGCGGATCCGGGGGGCGCGCGCTGAGGGCCGTGCCGATCCAGGTGCCCTCGGGCCCGGCGTTGCGCGGCTCCGGGCAGCCCGCGAGCATCACCGCCGTGAGTACGAGCGGCGCGGCCCGGAAGACGTGACGATCGCGAAGGGAGGCGCGCAAAGCGATCCACTGATACCACGGCCCGGGGCGGCTGGCCACGGCGGCGCTCACGCGCTGCGCCCGGGCACGGCGACGGCCGCGGCGGTCAGCGGGAAGTGGTCGCTGGCCCGCGCCGCGCGCACCACGCGGGCGGGGCCGTGAGGCACCAGGCCGCCGCCCACGAACAGGTAGTCGATGCGCCGATGCGGATCGACCACGCTGAAGGTCTCGGGTGGGCCCTCGCCGCGGGCGTCGAAGCAGTCGATCAGATCGCCCCGCGCCGCCGCGATGGGGGGGGTGCCCGGGCGATCGTTCAGATCGCCCATCACGACGACCGGGCCCTCCACCGCCGCCGCCGCCGCGCCCACGTCGACGGCCTGCGCGAGGCGCTCGTGCGCGTGGATCGACAGGTGCGTGACGAAGGCGGTCAGCGGGGTCGGCGCCGCCACGCGGCACCGGAGCAGCACGCGCTGCTCGTCCGTGTCGC
>JAUHXL010000583.1 GCA_030426945.1 bacterium | reverse complement strand
GATCCGATGCGACTGAACCTGCCGCTGACGCTGTGAGCACCGTCCGCGTCGAGCGCGCCGGGCCGGTCACGACGGTGATCATCGACCGACCGGCCGTGCGCAACGCCGTCGACCGCGACACCGCCGAGGCGCTGCACGACGCCTTCGTCGACTTCGAGGCCGACGATGCGGCCCACGTCGCGGTGCTCACCGGGGCGGGCGGCACCTTCTGCGCCGGCGCCGACCTGAAGGCCGTGGCGGCGGGTCGCCCCAACCGGGTGGCGCCCGACGGCCCCGGCCCGATGGGCCCCACGCGCCTGGCGCTCAGCAAGCCGGTCATCGCCGCCGTCGCCGGCCACGCCGTCGCGGGCGGGCTCGAATTGGCCTTGTGGTGTGATCTGCGGGTGATGGAGCAGGACGCAGTCTTCGGCGTCTTCTGCCGCCGCTGGGGCGTCCCGCTCATCGACGGTGGCACCGTGCGCCTGCCCCGCCTGATCGGCCAGAGCCGCGCGCTCGACCTCGTGCTCACCGGGCGCCCGGTCCACGCCGACGAGGCCCTCGCCATCGGCCTCGCGAACCGCGTCGTGCCCCCGGGCCGCGCCCGCGCCGAGGCCGAGGCGCTGGCCGCGCAGATCGCCGCCTTCCCCCAAGTGTGCCTGCGCGGCGACCGCCAATCCCTGCTCGAGCAGTGGCGCCTGGACGAACCCACCGCCCTGCAGAACGAGCTGGCGCACGGCCTGCGCGCCCTCGACGCCGAGGCCCTCGCCGGCGCCCAGCGCTTCGACGCCGGCGCCGGCCGCCACGGCACCTTCGACGACGACTGACCCCGCGCTCCGCGCGCGGGGCGCAGCGCGCTCGGGGTCGGAGGCCGCCCACCACACGCACCTATCGAAGGTCGCTGATGCGCCAGCCGGCGGGCGTGCGGGTGAGCGTGAACCGCATGCCCTCGCCGTCCTCGGTGCCGTCGGCGCGGTGCATGGTGGCGCCGACGCGCACCGTCGCGGTGTCGCCTTCGACCTCGGGTGGGTGGACCGTGCGCGCCTCGATGCGGTCGCCGCCGACGAAGACGGCGTGGCTGAAGCCCTTGGACCAGGCGCGCTCCTTGGCGGCCCAGTCCGGCGTGCCCAGCGCGTAGGCGGCGTCGGCGTCGCGCGCGGCGACGGCCGCGAACCAGGCGCGGACGACGGCGGCGGGATCGTCGGCGGCGGGCACCGCGGTGGCGGAGGTCGGGCCGGGGGAGGAGGCGCCGCAGGCGGCCAGCGTCAGCGTACAGAGCAGCAGGATTCGCATGGTGTTCGGCACGGTACGCGGGGCGTCGCGCGGCGCACAAGCCCGCCCGCGCCCGTGCGCCTTGCACAACGGCGGCGCGCGCGGCATGACGCCGGGTGGACGCCCGCGGTGGGCGGCGGGAGGCGAGCATGTCCGAGGCGATGACGCAGGGCGTCCGGGTGCAGGTCCGGTCGCAGTACGTGCCCGAGCGCTCGACGCCCGACGAGGACTTCTACTTCTTCGCGTACAAGGTGCGGGTGATCAACGAGGGCCCGGTGCCGGTGAAGCTGATCAGCCGGCACTGGATCATCACCGACGGCACGGGACACGTCGAAGAGGTGCGCGGGCCGGGCGTCGTCGGCGCGCAGCCGTTGCTCGAGAGCGGGCAGGCCTTCGAGTACACCAGCGCCTGCCCGCTACGCACGCCGGTGGGCACGATGCACGGCACCTACCAGATGCTGTCGGCGGACGGTGAGGCCTTCGACGCGGAGATCGCGCCGTTCACGTTGGCCGTGCCGAACGCGATCAACTGATGCGCGCCTGGGCGCTGGGGCTGGCGCTGCTGGCCGCGGGGTGCGAGGAGGCGGAGCCGGGGGCGCGCGGGGCGGTGGACGCGCGGGCCGAAGCGGGGGCCGCGGGCGACGTCGGCGGCGACGCGCGGCCGACCGGCGACGGGGGCGTGGCGGATCGCGGCGTGGCGATGGACGCGGTCGGGTTCGACGGCGCCGCGGCGCTGGACGCGGGGGACGACGCGGGGCTCGAGGATGCACGCGCCGACGGGGCGCCGCGCGCGGACGCCGGGCGGCTGGACGCCGCGCCCGCCCCCGACGGCGCGATCGAGGCAGACGCCCGGGTCACCGAGGACGCCGCCCCGGGACCGGACGCCGCCGCGCCGCCCCCGGCCGAGGCCGCGTGGTGCGGCCACCAATGGCCACCCGTCGCCCGCGCGGCGGTGGCCGATCCGTCGCCCACGTTCTTCGGCCGCACCTACCTCGATCCGGTGTTCGCCGCCGACCACCCGTCCACCGTATCCATCGGCCACGGCCCGCCCGGCACGCGCCCCGGCGGCGCGGGTTGGATGTGGACGCCGGCCGAGCGCAACGACGCGTGCGACGGATGCGGTGACGAGGTCGAGTACGCCGCGACGCTGACGCTCGACTTCGCGGGGCCGCGCGACGTCGCGTGGCGCCTCGAGACGCCGGGCTTCGGGCCGCTGTACTGCGATCGGCGCGACGGCGACCGGCAGGGCAGCGCCGACGGCTACGACCCCGCGGACGCGGCGCGCCTGATCGTGCGGCGCGCGCGGCTGGTGCTGGCCACCGCCAACCTGCGCTGCCTGCGCGACGACTGGGACCGCCGCCTGCCGCTGCTGGTGGACGCGCTGGCCGAGGTCGACCCGGACCTGTTGGCGCTGCAGGAGGTCTGCCGTGCGCCCGACGACAGCGAGGACGCCCTGCCCCTGCTGCTCGACGCGCTGGCCGCGCGCACTGGCCGCGTCTACGCCCATCACCGCCGGGAGACGCACCTGGCCTGGGACACGTGGCAGGAGGGGGTGGCCATCGTCAGCGCCTTCGACGTGCTCGGGCGCGCCGACGCCGCGCTGCCCGCCGAGCGCCTGCCCCGCGCCGCCGCCGCCGTGCGGGTGCAGACGCCGCTCGGGCCCGCCGTGGCCGCGGTGACCCATCTCGCCGCCGAGGCCGACCAGGCCGCCCAGCGCGTGCAGCAGGCCGAGGCCGCGATCGGTGTGCTCGACGGCCTCGCCCAGCCGGGCGACCTGCGCGTGCTGATGGGCGACTTCAACGAGGTGCCCGGCGGCGACGCCGTCGCAGCCACTCTGGCCGCCGACTTCACCGACGCCTGGGCCGCCGTGCACGGCGACGCGCCCGGGCCCACCTTCCCCTCGGACGCCCCGGCCCGCCGCATCGACTACGTCTTCGTCGACGCCGCCGCCGAGGTGCTCGAGGGCGAGCGCTTCCTCGACGTCGAGGTCGACAGCGTCCGCCCCAGCGACCACCTCGGCGTCCGCGCCGGCCTGCGCTGATCACCACCCCGGGCGTTCAGACGAAGCGGTCGATGCCCTGCACGCCGTCGGAGCTGAGGTCGGGGGCGAAGCGGTACTCGGGGTCGACGAGGTCGTCGATGGCGTGCATGACGACGTCGGTGATGGCCTCGAAGGCGGCGACGTGGGGCTCGGTGGCGCGCTTGTCGAGGGGGCGGAAGGGCTGCGTCACGCGGTGGGGCCCCAGCGCGGGGCCGTCGAGGCGCAGGGGGGCGCCGACGCGGTAGGTGATGTGGCCGCCGCGGGAGAAGGGGCGCATCGTCGGGTAGCAGTGATCGCTGCCGCTGCAGCCGACGGGCACGATGTCGGCGCCGAGCGCCTGGCTCATCTGGGCGAGGCCGGTGTGGCCCTTCGACAGCCGCTTCGAGCGCGTGCCTTGGGGGAACACCAGCACGTTGCAGCCCACCTCGAGGGCCTCGCGGTTGAGGCGCACCACCTCGTCGATCATCTGGTCGAACAGGCGGTCGAAGGCCTCGAGGAAGGCGTCGGGGCCGCCGCGCGCGTTCAGGAAGCGCGCCGCCGCGTCGGGCAGCGGATCCACCACGTCGCCGGTGTCGATCAGCGTGCGCAGCGCCCGATAGGTGGGCATGTCGGGTCGGTCGCCGGTGCCCTTCCGGAACTCGGTGGTGATGACGTAGCCGCGCGAGGGCAGGGGGATGTTGTTGGTGTGGTCCATGAACCACCCCATCGCCTCGTTCTCGTAGTACTTGCCCTTCACCCACGTCGCCGTGAAGGGCAGGCCGCGCCGGTACATCGTGTACTGCAGCGGCCAGTAGTTGTAGGCGTCGGTGTGGTTCATCGCGATGAACACCTGGCGGTCGCGCGGCAGGTTCGCGACCCCCTCGACGTCGATGCGCGTGCGGCGCGGGAAGCGGTAGTCGATGGCCAGTCCGACGTTCGCGACCACCCACTGACCGAGCGGTCGTCGATGGATGCGCATGCGCTTCAGGCGCTCGAGATCGAGCACGGCAGCCTCCTCGGAGTCGATCGGTGCGGGCAGGGTGCCGTCCCCAGGGCGGGTCGTAAAGAGGGTGAGGCGCAGGGACATTGCCGTGAAGTCGCCGTCCGGGGTACGCAGTCGGGACGGCGCTGGGGAGGCGACATGAACAAGGCGATCGGGTGTCTCGTGTGCGCGGCCATGATGCTCGCGGGTTGTGACGACGGTGGGGGCGGGGCCGGGGACGCAGGGGCGG
>JAUHXL010000056.1 GCA_030426945.1 bacterium | reverse complement strand
TCGCGCGCGCTGGTGGCCGCCGAGACGGCCAGCCGGCTCAAGCAGCAGTTCCTCGACGTCGTCTCGCACGAGCTGCGCACCCCCCTGACCCCCATCCTGGGCTACGCCCGCCTGCTGCTGCGCCGCAACGGCGCGCTCGAGGCCGGCCCCCGCGAGGCGGTCGAGGAGATCCTCGCGGCCGGGCAGCGTCTGAAGTCGGTGGTGGAGCGCATCCTCGACTTTCGCGCGCTGCGGGCGCAGGGCGTGACCGCGGCGTCCGAAGCCTGCGACCTGCGGGCCTTGCTGGAGCGGGCCCTCGGCACCGCGCGGCAGGTGGAGGGCGTGACGCTGGCGCTGGCCATCGCGCCCGACGTGCCGCCGACGCTCTGGATCGATCCCGAGCTGGTGCTTCAGGTGGTGGCGGCGCTGGTCGACAACGCGCTGCGCTACACGCCGGCGGGCGCGGTGAGGGTGGCGGCCACGTGGGACGCGGGCGCGTCGCGCCTGAACGTCGCGGTGGCGGATCCCGGCGTGGGCATCGATCCCGCGCACCTGCCGCACATCTTCGACGCCTTCTACCAGGCCGAGCCCGCCCTGACGCGCGCCCGCGGCGGCCTGGGCCTGGGCTTGGCGCACGCGCGCTATCTGGCCGAGGCGATGGGTGGCCAGCTGACGGTCGACAGCACGCCGGGCTCCGGATCACGTTTCGTGCTGTCGGTGCCAGCGAACGAGGAAGACGCACCATGCGGGTGATGGTCATCGACGACGAGCGCAGCAACCGCGCCATCCTTCAGGCGGCCCTCGGCGCCTACGGCTGCGCGGTGGAGACCTTCGAGCGCGCCGACCTGGCGGTGGAGGCCGCGTCCCGCGTCGATCCCGATCTCGTGCTGCTCGACTGGCGCCTGCCCGGGCTGGCCGGCGCCGACGCGGTGCGCGCGCTGCGCGAACGCACCGCCGCGCCGATCGTGATCATCACGGCCTACGCGACGCCCGATCACCGGGCCGACATCGCGGCCGCGGAGCCCGACGGCGTGCTGACCAAGCCCTTCGACTTCGACGCGCTCGAGGCCCTGGTCGACCGCTGCCGCCGTTGACCCTCGCGCCGGCATCGGCCACGCTGAGGCAGCCGCCGCGAGGTGTTCGTGACCGACCTGTACGACGCGTTCCTCTACGACGACCACCCCTTCGCCTTCACCCACCCCGACCGCCTCGGCGCGTTCGGCGTGCTGTTCGGGCTCGAGCCCACGCCCACCGGGCGCTGCCGCATGCTGGAGCTGGGCTGCGGCCTGGGCGGCAACCTGGTGCCGCTGGGTGAACGGCTGCCCGGCGCGCGCTTCGTCGGGGTCGACCGGGCGGCGCAGCAGATCGCCGTCGGCCGCCGCGACGTACGCGCCCTGAACCTCGACAACGTCGACCTGCGCGTGCAGGACATCCTCGACGTGCCGCTCGAGGGCGAGCCCTTCGACTTCATCGTCTGCCACGGCGTGTTCTCGTGGGTGCCGCCGCCGGTGCAGCGGCACATCCTGGCGGTGTGCGGCGCGCGCCTCGCCCCGAACGGCGTCGCCCTGGTGAGCTACAACACGCTGCCCGGCTGGCACATGCGCGGCATGATCCGCGACCTCCTCCGGCGGGAGGTGCCGACCGACGGGCCCCCGAAGGCGCGGGCCGAGGCGGGGCGCCAGATGGTGGCGATGCTGCGCGCGCACCTGCCGGTGGGGCGCAGCCGCGCGGCGGCCTGGCTGAAGGACGAGCTGGACACCATCGACAGCCTGTCGGACGCCTACCTGTTCTTCGAGCACCTCGTCGACGACAACCAACCGCTCTACTTCCGCGACTTCGTGGAGCAGGCCGAGGCCGCCGGGCTCAGCTACCTGTGCGACGCCGACTTCCCCAGCGGGCTGCCCCAGCGGCTCGGCGACGAGGCCGCCGCCGAGCTGGGCCGGCGCGCGCGGGGGCAGGTCGAGATCGAGCAGTGGATGGACTACCTCACGGTGCGCTTCTTCCGGCGCTCGCTGCTGGTGCGGCGGGACGCGCCGGTGTCACGCACCCTGCGCGGCGACCGCATGGCGCGGCTGCGAGTCACCACGAACCTCGATCCCATCGAGGGTGGCTTCAAGGGCCCCGACGGGGCGATGGTGGAGACGCGCGATCCGGTCGTCGAGCAGGCCCTGACGGCGCTGTCCCGCGCCTGGCCCGCCTCGCGCGCCGTGACGACGCTGGCCCACGAGGTCGGCGCCGAGGCCGCCGACCTGGGCAGCACCCTGCTCGAGCTCTTCGCCCACGGGCACGTCGAGGTGGCCTGCTGGGATCGCGGCATCGCGACGACCCCGGGGCCCACGCCGCGCACCACCCGCTTCGCCCGGCTGAAGGCGCGCGCCGGCGCCGACGCCGCCACCAACCTGCGGCACGAGAGCATCGCCCTCGACGCGGTCGACCGGGCGCTGCTGGCCCACCTCGACGGCACCCGCGATCACGACGCCCTCACCGACGTGGTCCTCGCGGCGGTGAAGGCGGGCGACGCGCACATCACCCGCGCCGACGACAGCGTCGTCGAGGATCGCGAGACGCTGGCCGAGCTGGTCGAGGTGAAGCTGGGGCACCTGGCGCGCGCGGCCTTCCTGACCGACTGAGTGGGCCGGCGCACTTTTTCCGGCACTTTCGCGCAACACCCGCTTCGGCTGTCCGATAGGGGAGCCCGCAACGTCGCGGGAGTCTCCCATGCATCGCTTCGAACGCCGCCGCGCGCGCCGCGCGACGCGGCCCGATCCCACGCCGGCCACCCTGTTCCGCGCCCTGTGTCGGCGGCGCCCGCCGCGCCCCGAGGGCGCCCCGCGCAGCCTCGACGCCCTCATCGCCGAGCTGCGCGGCCTGACCCCCACCCACCTCGCCGAGTGGCTGGGCGCGCTGGGCAACCACCCCCCCGTCGCGGTGGCCGCGCGCCTCGGCACCCACGCCGCGGCTCTGACCCTGTGGAGCGACGGTCGCCAGCGCCGCTTGGCCAGCCAGGCCCTGCTGGCCGGCCTGCGCTGGCAGGGGTCGGCGGGCGTCGGCGCCGCGCGCGCCGCCTTCGACGCGCTCGACCTCGAGGGCCGCAGCCTGGCCGCCGTCGTCCTCGGCCTGCTCGGCGACCACGCCGCCACCGCGCGCCTGCTGCGGCTGTACCACCGCACCGGCAGCGACTGGCGCGTGGGCCCGCTGTGGGGGCTGGTCGATCTCGGCGCGCCCGAGGCCGTCGACCTGCTGCTCGCCGAGCTCGACCACCGCCCGCGGCTCGCCGAGGTGCTGCCCATGCTGGCCCGAGCGGGCGACACCCGCGCCGTCGCGCCGCTGGTGGCTGATCGCGAGGGCCTGTGGCCCGCCCTCCGCCGCGAGCACGTCTTCGCGCTGTTGTGCATCTGCCGCCGGGTGGGCGCCGCCCGCTTCCTCGAGGCCCTGGGCGAGCCCGCCGGCCCCGCCGCGCAGGGCCGCCTCGAGGCCCTGTTCGCTGGCCTGCGCGGCGACTCCCCGACCGTGGCCTTCGGCCCGCTGTACGCGGAGTGAGGCCGTGCGGGCGGATGTGATTCACACCCGTTGGTCCACCCCCCGCCCCGCCACGTCGGCCGGGCTATCAGCTGTCAGCGGTCAGCGATCAGCTCGGCCGCGATCATTGGGACCGCCTGCCCGGAAACCCGCGCGCCGACCTTGCACCGACGATCGACGCTCGGCACGACGCACGGGCCCGGCTGAGAGCTGAAAGCTGATCGCTGACAGCCGGTCGGAGCGACCACCAACGGCTCGTGAGCAGACCCAGGCAGCCCGCTTGCACACCTTCTGCACGATCCTGTCGCGGAGCTGCCCTGGCGTCGCCCGGGCGCGTCGACGCGGCGCCGCCATGCTCGGGGCATGTTCGAACGCACCCCTCGCTGGTTCGCCCCTCTGGGCCTCGGGCTCGGCCTGATCGCCCTCTTGTGGGCGCCGGGCCGCTGGCTGGTGGCCGGGTGGCTGGATCCGGCCGTCGAGGGTGGCGGGCCGTGGATCGCCCTCGGCTGCCTGGCGCTGGCGGCGCGATCGTGGGCCAGCGGGCCGGCGCCGGGCGACGCGCGGGCCGCCCGGCTGGCCCTGGCGCTGCTGGCGGTGACGACCGGCGTGCGGCTGGCCGGGCAGGTGCTGGCGGTGCGGCTCGTCGGCGGGCTGGCCCTGGTGGTGGACATCGCGGCCCTGGCGCTGGCGCTGCGGCTGCACCGCCGCCCCTGGCCGGTGCACCCGGCGGCGCTGGCCGCCCTGTTCGCCTGCGCGCTGCCGCTGGCGCAGACGGCGCAGCGGCTGTTCGGCTTCCCCCTGCGGCTGGCCTCGGCGGCGCTGGCCGAGGGCGCCCTGCGGCCGCTCTTCCCGGCGCTGGTGCGCGAGGGCGCGCTGCTGCGCCACCCCGGCGTCGACCTGCTGGTCGACCTGCCCTGCAGCGGCGCCGAGGGTCTCGCGCTGCTGGCCGCCGTCGGCGCCGGGATCGCGTGCCGTCGTCGGCTCGGTCCGGGGCGCGCGGCGACGCTGCTGGGCCTGATCGTCGGCGGCGCGCTGCTGGCGAACGCCGCCCGCGTCGCGCTGCTGTTCGTCGGCGCCCGCGCGGGCTGGCCGGTGTTCGAGGGCGCGGCGCACGACCTCATCGGGTTGGTGGCGTTGGCCCTGGGCGCAGCCCCCCTGCTGTGGGCCGCCGCGCGCTGGCCCGCGCGGCGCGTCGCCCCGATCGCTGCGCCGTCCCCCCCACCGCGCCTCCGCCCGCTGCCCGCCTGGCTCTTCGCGGCCGCCGCTCTGGGCGTCTCGGCCGCGCCGGCCCGACCCCTCGACGTCGGCGCGCCGCTGCCCCCGCCCGAGCTGCCTGCCCACCTCGGCGACTGGCGCCGCGAGGACGCCGCCCTGACCTCGCTCGAGGCGGCCTACTTCACCCGCTTCGGCGGCGCCGCCCGCAAGGCGCACTTCGCCGACGATCGCGGCGCGCCCATCGGCGTGCTGGTCGTCCGCACGCAGGCCCCGCTGCGCCACCTGCACGGGCCCGACCGCTGCCTGCGCGGCGCCGGCTTCTCCGTCGAGCGCCTGGGCGTGCGCGCCGGCGTGCCCGAGGTGCTGTGGCGCGCCACCGGCCCCGACGGCCGGGTGTGGCGCGTCGAGACGCTGTTCGTCGACGACGCCGGCCACACCGCGGCCACCGTCGGCGAGGTCGCCTGGCGTTGGGCCCGCGCCCCGCGCGCCACCTGGTCGCTGGTGCAGCGCACCACCCCCTGGACCACCTGCGAGGCCGCGCCGGCCCGCTGCGCCGACTTCGCGGCCGGCCTGGCGCGCGCCCTCGACCTGCCCACCGAGGAGGCCCCCCGATGAGATCGTTGCCCTTGCTGCTGCTGCTCGCGCTGCCCGCCGCCGCCGCGCCGCCCGTCCTGCCCGACGGCGCCCTCGTCGACGTCGGCGGCGTGCCCACGCCGCTGCCCCTGCTGGGCACGGACATCACCGCCCGCGTCCAGGGCGATCTGGCCACCGTGGAGGTGGTGCAGACCTTCCACAACCCGCACGACCAGCCGGTGCACGCGCGCTACGTGTTCCCGCTGCCCGCCGACGCCGCCGTGTACGCGATGACCTTCGAGAACGGGCGGCGGGTGATCGAGGGCGAGATCCGGCGCAAGCACGAGGCCGAGCAGGACTTCGCCGAGGCGAAGGCGAAGGGCCAGCAGGCCGCGCTCTTGACCCAGCAGCGGCCCAACGTCTTCACCCAGCAGGTGGCCCACCTGCTGCCCGGCGAGCCGCTGAAGGTCACGCTGCGCTACGCCCACCCGGTGCCGCGCGTGGACGGCGACTACCGCTTCCACGTGCCGCTGGTGGTCGGGCCGCGCTACACGCCGCGGGCGGACGACGCCGGCGCGCCCGTCGTGGGCCCGCCCCAGCCGGTGTTCGCGGCCGGCGGCCTCGATCCGCGGGTGCGCGTGGCGCTGCACCTCGACGCCGGCACGCCGGTGACCTGGATCGACAGCCCCAGCCACGCCGTCGACGTGCGCGCCGACGGGCCCGAGCGCCGGGTGATCACGCCCATCGCGCCGAAGGTGAAGGACGACCAGGACTTCGAGGTGCGCTACCGCCTGGCCGCCGAGCAGCCGGCGGTCGGCGTCACGGCCTACCGCGGCGTGGACGACGGCGTGGTGTCGTTGCTGATCGAGCCGCCCCGCGCCGCCGCGCCGGCCGACATCACGCCGCGCGAGGTGGTGTTCGTACTGGACTGCTCGGGCAGTATGGCCGGCGTGCCCCTCGAGGCCAGCAAGCGCTTCGTCCGCCAGATGATGGACGGGCTGCGCCCCACCGACCGGGTGCGCATCGTGCGCTTCGCCAGCGACGCGGACGAGCTGAAGGGCGTGCCGGTGCCGGCCACGCCCGAGAACCTGCGCTACGCGCGGGCCTACCTCGACACGCTGCGCGGGGGCGGCGGCACCGAGATGACCGCCGGCGTCGAGGCGGCCTTCGCGCCGCCCCTGCCCGACGGGCACCTGCGCATCGTCGTGTTCCTCACCGACGGCTACATCGGCAACGAGAACGCGGTGTTGGGGCTGCTCGACCGGCTGCGCGGCGACGCGCGGCTGTTCGCGCTGGGCATCGGCAACGCGACCAACCGCTACCTGCTCGAGGGCATGGGGCGGGTGGGCCGCGGCACGGCGACCATCGTGCGGCCCGACGAGGACGTCGAGTACGCCGCCGACCGGCTGGTCGAGGCCCTGGCCGCGCCCTACCTGACCGACGTGACCATCGACTGGGGCAAGGCGCCGGTGCGCGAGGCGACGCCCGCCGAGGTGCCCGACGTCTTCCTGGGCCGCAGCGTGCGCGTGCTGGCGCGCTACACGCGGCCGGGGCGCTACCCGATCACGGTGCGGGGCGAGGTCGGCGGCAAGCGCGTGGCCCTGCCGGTGACGCTCGACCTGCCGGCGCACGCCCCCACCGCCGAGGCGCTGCCGCTGACCTGGGCGCGCCAGCAGATCGCCGACCGGATGCACACCCACGACCGGCCCGGGCAGCGCGAGGATCTGCGCGACGCGCTGAAGGAGGAGGTCGTGACGCTCAGCCTGAAGCACCGCGTGCTCAGCCGGTGGACCGCCTTCCTGGCGATCGACAAGACGCCCGTGGTGGACGCGCCCGGCGCCGTCACCGAGCAGCCCGTGCCGGTGTCCCCGCCCGAGGGCGTGCCCGGCGCCGCCTACGGCAACGGCTTCGCCGGCCACGCCGCGCCCGAGCCCGCCACCTGGGCCGCGCTGCTGCTGCTGGCGCTGATGGGCGCCGTGGTGTTGCGCCGCCGCGCCGACGCGTAGACTCGGCGGGGTGAGGAGGGATCGATGGCCGACGTGCTGCTGGTGGACGACGACGGGCACATCCGCGAGGTGGTGCGGTTCGCGCTGCAGAAGGCGGGGCACCGGGTGGTCGAGGCGGCAGATGGGCGCGCGGCGCTGGACGCCTTCGCCGCCGAGCCCTTCGACGTGGTGGTGCTCGACATCGTGATGCCCGAGGCCGACGGCCTGGAGGTCTGCCGGCAAATCCGCGCCAGGAGCCCCGTGCCCATCCTGTTCCTCAGCAGCCGCGACGACGAGCTCGACCGCGTGCTGGGCCTCGAGATGGGCGCCGACGACTACGTCACCAAGCCCTTCAGCCCGCGCGAGCTGGTGGCGCGGGTGAAGGCGATGCTGCGGCGGGTCGAGGTCGACCGCGCGCAGTCGGCCGCGCCGTCGGCGCCCGCCGCCGAGATCCGGCGGCACGGCCAGCTCAGCCTCGACCTGACGCGGCACCGCGCCTACTGGGGCGAGGCGGAGCTGACGCTGACCGTGACCGAGTTCAACCTGCTCGCCGCGCTGCTGCGCGCGCCCGGCCGCGCCTACACCCGCGACGAGCTGGTCGAGCGCGCCTGGGGCCCCGGCCACCACCTCGAGGATCGCACCGTCGACAGCCACGTGCGCCGCATCCGGCGGAAGTTCGCGGCCGTGGGCGGCGATCCGGTCGAGACGGTGTACGGCCTGGGCTATCGACTGCGCGCGCTGGACGACTGAGTGGCTCGACGCCTCCAGCGCGCCGCGTGGGCGGCGACAGCACGACCGGGAACGCCGACGACCCACCGCCGGGACTGAACGCGTTCGACGACGACCACGACCACGACCACGACCACGAGGGCGCAGCGGACGGACATGGCACGACGGGGACCCTCGATCCAGCGCCTGCTGCTGGGCGTCAACGTGCTGGTGCTGCTGGTGCCCGTGCTGGCCGTGGTGCTGCTGCGCATCTACGAGACGCACCTGGTGCGGCAGACCGAGGCGCGGCTCATCGCCGAGTCGGTGCTGATCGGCGAGGCCTGGCGGGCCGCGCTGCACGCCGCCCAGGGCGTGCCGCCCGGCGACGCGCCCCCGATCCAGCCGCCGCACGCGCGGAACGATCGCTTCTTCCCGATCGAGCCGATGGTGGACCTGAACCAGCGCCTCACGCCGCCCGAGCCGCCGCCCACCCGGCGCACGCGGGTGATGGACGGCCCGGCGTGGGCTGCGGGCCGCGCGATCAAGCCGCTGCTCGACCGCGCCAAGCTGGTGAACCTGTCGGGCGCGCGGGTGCTGGACGCCGAGGGCTGCGTGGTCGCGAGCACCGGCACGCAGCTCGGCGACTGCCTCGACCACCTGCCCGAGGTCAACGGCGCGCTGGCCGGGCAGTACACCGCCGTCGGCCGGCCGAGGATGAGCGACGAGCCGCCGCCGCCCCTGCACAGCATCAGCCGGCGCGGGCAGGTGCGGCTGTTCACCGCGACGCCACTCTTCGAGGACGGCCGGGTCGTCGGCGTGGTGCGCATGTCGCGCACGGCCATCGATCCGCTCGAGGCGCTGTGGCAGCACCGGCAGACGCTGCTGTACGCGCTGGTGGGCAGCCTGCTGCTGGTGGGCGCGGTGTCGCTGTTCTTCGCGCGGCGCATCACCCGCCCGGTGCGCGCGATCACCGAGGCCGCCGAGGCCATCGCGCGCGGCGAGGCGCGCCGCCCGCTGAGCCCCGGCGGCAAGGTGCCCGCCGAGGTGTTCCAGCTCTCGCAGGCGCTGGACACGATGACCGCGCAGCTGCGCGAGCGCGCCGACTACATCGCCGACTTCGCCGCCAACGTCAGCCACGAGCTGAAGACGCCGCTGACCAGCGTGCGGGGCGCGGCGGAGCTGCTCAGCGAGTGCTGGGCCGAGATGGACGACGCGCAGCGGGCGCGCTTCCTGGGCAACATCGACGCCGACGCCGCGCGCATGCAGCGGCTGGTGACGGAGCTGCTGCGGCTGGCGCGCGTCGAGCACGCGCCGCCGCCCGGCGAGGCGGTGAACGTGCGGGCCACGCTCAGTGAGCTGCTGGCGCGCCACGGCGACGCCGTGACGGTGCGCCTCGACGACGCCCCCGACACCCTGCACATCGCGCCCGACCACCTGGCCTCGGCCGTCGTGAACCTGGTGGACAACGCGCTGCGGCATCGGCGCGAGGCGCCGGTCGAGGTCGTGGCGCGCCGCGCGGACGGCAAGCTCGAGCTCACCGTGCGCGACGACGGCCCGGGCATCAGCGAGGGCAACCGCGCCCGCGTGTTCGACCGCTTCTTCACCACGCGCCGCGACGCCGGCGGCACCGGCCTGGGCCTCGCCCTGGTGCGCGCCATCGCGCGCGGCCGCGGCGGCGACTGCACCTTCGAGACCGGCCCCGAAGGCACGACCTTCCACCTGACGCTGTAGTCGTGGTCATCGTCGTGATCGACGAAGGCGTCGCGCGGCAGCGCGCCGACGCGCCGCGAGGCCGCGCCGACGCGCCCCGAGGCTGCGCCGACGCGCCCCGAGGCTGCGCCGACGCGCCGCCAGGCCGCGCCGACGCGCCCCGAGGCAGCGCAACCCCGCCGGCGCGCCGCCCGCCCCCCGGCTGAGGTACTCTGCCGGCCATGCGCGCACTCACCCTCACCCTCCTCCTCGCGGCTTGCGGCGGCCCCGACGCGCCGCCCGCCGCGGCCCGCCCCGACCAACAGCCGTCGCCGCCGACCGACGTCGCGCCGGCCCCACCGGACGCCGCGCCCGCGCCCGCCGACGCCGCGCCCCCCCCGTCGCCCGACGCCACCCCCGACGCCGTCACGCGCGCCTCGCCCGCCTGGGACGCCGGCGTGCCCGTCGTCACCGCAGGCACCGTCGACGGCGCCGCGCTGATGGCCCGCACCCGCGCCCGCCTCGTCGCCGACGACAGCCCGGTGCACCTGCTCACCGGCGGCACCGCCGAGGATCTCGGCCGCCGCGCCTGCGAGGCCGCCGTGCCGCGCGTGCCCGCCGACACGCCCATCCTGCTGAAGCCCAACATCGGCGGGTTCAACTGGTTCAAGAACCCGAAGCGCAGCGGCGGCGACGACGGTCTGCGCGGCCGCACGACCGACCCCGCCTTCGTGCGCGGCGTCATCCGCTGCCTGAAGGCGCGCGGCCACACGCGCCTGACGCTGGCCGAGGGCTGGGGCGCGACGCCCATGGACTGGCAGCGCCTGATGACCGTCAGCGGCTACGGCGCGCTGGCCGAGGCCGAGGGCATCCCAATGGTCGCGCTGCAGGACGACGGCGTCTTCGACGTGCAGGGCGACCAGCCCGGCAAGCCCTTGGCCGTCAGCGGGCTCGAGGGCACCGGCATCGAGACGGTGCTGATGCCCAAGGCCCTGGCCGAGCACCTCGCCCACGGCCTCGTGATCTCGCTGCCCAAGATCAAGGCGCACCGCTTCGCGGTGTTCTCGGCCGGCCTGAAGGGCATGCAGGGCACCGTCTACTACAGCGACGCCGCGC
This sequence comes from bacterium, assembly GCA_030426945.1. Classification (GTDB taxonomy): domain Bacteria; phylum Myxococcota_A; class Bradymonadia; order UBA7976; family UBA1532; genus JACKDN01. Next base: position 12,200 of record JAUHXL010000056.1, on the reverse strand, counting down.
CCGCGTACCTCCAGCGCTGGCGCACCCACCGCGAGCTGGGCCCGTGGCGGCGCAAGAAGAAGGCGGGCGAGCCCGCGCCGGTGGCCGAGTTCGTCAGCGCCCTCGAGGTGTTCGCCGACCGCATCGCCGCGCTGATGCTGCTCGAGGCGCCCCACGTCGTGCTCGCCGAGGGCGCCCCCGCCATGAGCGGCGACGGCTTCGTCGTGCTGACCCCCACGCCCGAGCCCGTCGCCATCGCCGGCACGCACCCGGTGAAGGTCGACCGCGTCGTCGCCGCCTACCTGGGCCTGTGGGACAACGCCGCGCTGGCCGCCGAGCTGGGCGGCCACCGCACCTCACCCGTGCTGACCGCCGCCGCCGCGAAGCTGGACCTGGACCTGGCGACGGTGAACGTGGTGGGCGACGGGGCGGTCCTGCTCGACCGCCCGCGCCCCTACCACCTGAAGTCGATGGCCGGCTTCGAGATCCGGGGCACGACCGCCGCGCCCGCCACGGAGGCACCCACCACCGACCGCCCCACCGTCACCGCCGTCGCCCTCGGCGCGGACACCATCACGCTCGACGGCCGCGCCGACGAGCCCGTCTGGAAGCGCGCGACGCCCGCCGTCTGGACCACCGACTACGCCGGCGCGGCGACCCCACACCGCACCGAGGTGCGCTTCGCCTGGGGCCCGGACGGCCTGTACCTGCACGCCACGCTGCACGACACGGGGCTGAACACCGACCGCTCCAGGCCGGTCGCGCAGGAGCGCTTCCAGCTCTACAAAGAGGACTGCCTCGAGCTGTTCCTCGACCCGGATCCATCCACCCCGAAGGCCTACCTCGAGATCGAGCTCGGCCCCTTCGGCCACGTGTTCGACCTGAAGGTGAACCTGGCCGGCCGCCCCCGCGAGGACATGGCCTGGAACAGCGACGCCCGCGTCGCGACCACCCAGGACGCTGCGGGGCGCGTGGCGACCATCGAAGCGAAGCTGACGAACCGGGCGATCACCGCGGCGCTGAAGAGCGGGGCGGTGCTTCCGCTGGGGTTGTTTCGCATGGAGGGGAAGGCGCGCCGGGCCTACCTGGCGTGGAGCCCGCCGCGGACGCCCAAGCCGAAGTTCCACGTGCCGGGAGCGTTCGGGCGCCTGCGGCTGGAGTGAGGGGAATGGGCGGTTTCCTGCGCGCGGCAACCGAGGCAAGACCGCTCGCCTGAGGCCCCCGGTCCCGAGAAACCGGCAGGTTCCGTTTGGGCGAGCTGTGACCGCCCAGTGGGCTGTGCGAACCGCCCGACACGTTTGTGGACCGGCCCATCATATGTGCAGCGGGCTGCTGCAGGCACCGCAGGAGATTGCCGGTTACGTACCGACCACGGTCGCGACCGCGACCTGGGCAGCGACCGGCGTGTAGATGTCCATCTCGATCTCGGGGGTCTTGATCGTGACCACCAGCGAGTACCGCACTCGTCGCTCCCAGCGGCCGAGGTGTGGTCGCTCCTTCCACCAACCGCCCACGGGATAGACCGCCAGGTGGCCGCGCTGCGCGAGGTCTGCGGCGATGCCTTTCCATGTGTCGGAGTGGATCGACCCCCGCCGTCGCTGGGTCGGGCCGACCATCCAGCCGGGATCATCCGGCGTGGCGGCTCCTCGGTCCTCGTCCTGCGCGTCCTTGGACACACGAGCGCGGAAGTCCTGAAGGTCCTCGGCGGGCGCACGGATTGCGAAGCGCAGGCCATGAGACTGGTAGCGAAACTTCCGAATCCAACCTCGACGGGCGGGGTTCGGCTCGATGAAGTAGGACAGCGTGACCCGCAGTTCCACGGGCGTCTCGCCAAGCGCCAGCAGCTCCGCACGGGGCCACGGTAGCGCATGCAGGTTCATGTCCTTCGTTCGGACCTCGGACCCCGGCTTCTCGAAGGGCTGGAGTGTCTCTTCCGCGACCAGCGTGAGGCTGTTCGACGCGCTCCAGCAGGCGCGGTCGATGTCGGGGACCCCGTATCCGTAACGTCGGAGGAGCAGCCGAGCGCGCCTGCTCGGCGTGAGCCCCGCCGTGACCCGCATCATCTCGTCCGTCCACTCGGCCGAGTGGACCACGAGCCCTCGGACCGTCTCCGGCCAGAAGGTCGGATAGCGCGCCATGATCGTCGCCGCCAGCCGAGCCGCCTGTGCGGACGCTGCGCTGGTATCGCCGGTGGCGGTCAGCAGGCGGCGCGTTGGCTGCCAGTTCGTGGTCAGGAGCAGGAGCGGGTCATCGGTGTCCACCTCACCGTTGCCCGGCTCTCGAATCCCGTTGCCCCCCTCGAGGACGATGTCCGGTTTGTTCGGCCACTGGTTGGCCCAGGTCAGCGAAGTCGTGCTGCTCGGGCTCAGGCCACCCGGAGTAGCCGCCGGGGTCCACCCCGGGAACGCCGCATTATCGAAGACGACCTTGTCGGTGCAGGCCCCCACGGTCAGAGCGTTCCACGCCTGTCCCGGGTCATGCACTTGGTCCGTGTCGTTTCCGTCCGGGTAGTACCGCCAGTTGCGGCGCTCCACGTTGCCTGCCGCCAGCACAACCAGCCGGGGGTGGTCGTCCAGACTCCCGACTGCGGCGTCGTCGAGCGCGGCGGACCAAGAGGACGGCTTACCCCGATCCCGGAAGTCGAGGGTCGTCACGGCCATGCTGAAGACGCGCTTCCGGTCGGGCTGAACCACCTCGATCCGGCTCATTGCCTCCTGCGTCAGCGCGCCATAGGCGATCGCCTCGTTCGGCGGCAACGGAGGGGGCGGCAGGACTTTCACCGACTCCAGCCGGTGCTCCACGGTCACCACACCCGTCGCCGCAAGTGGTTCGGTGAGGTCGCCCAGGAGGCCGAGTCCCGCCATCTCCGTCCCATGCCCATGATGGTCGGCCGAACCCCATTCCGGATCGCAGGCCAAGCAGTCGGCCGGATCGAGCGCTCCTGCCAGCAGCGGGTGCCCACTGTTGACGCCGGTGTCAAGGACGCACACGGCGGGAGCGTTGCCTTCGGGGAGCTGTATTCGGCCGCGAAGGTCTTCGATCCACGCGGCCTGCTCTCGTGGCGACAGCCCCGTGAAGAAGTCGGGACCCTCCTTAGCCCGTCGGAGTTCGGCCACGCAGTCCAGCAACTCCACGGACGCCGCGATCTGCTCGCGGGTTCCCGACGCGAGTACGACGGTTCGCTCCTTGAAGAAGAGCCTCCACGGTGAAACACGCAAACCGACCGCGTCGGCAAGCTCCAAGAACTCACCGACGATACGGTTGCGATCATTGCCGGCCCGTAGCCACACCTCCCACGATACGGCTACGTTCAGGGCCGGCAGCTGGTCTGCGTCGTCCGTCCAGAACGACTCCAACGCGGCCTGGCGCAAGTGGGCGATGCTCTCTACGAGCGCCCGGTTCTTCGGCTGTCCTCGCGCGGTGTCCTCGTCGCGATACTTGGTGATCAGGCGCTCCAAGTTCTGGAGCTTCCCCTCGGGGACGAAGACCGTCGCCAACATCACGTCTCCGCGCTCCCGAACCGCGACCAGTTCGATCCCCTGTTTTCGACGGTCCAGACCGCCAAGGACCAGCTCGAAGCCTGGATCGCTCTCGAACTCCAGGTACAGCCCTCGCTCCTCTACGACCCCCGCCGCGCTCCGCTGCTGGTGGAGTTCGCCGAGCGCCCGACGCGCCAGGTCGAGTGCCGCGAGCAGGCCGTCGGCATGGGCTGTGCGGCCACGGGTCGGAGTCTGCGTCGACGCCGGGCGTACTGGTCGGGGGTAAGTGTACGGCTCGGCCTGTGCCGTGCCCTGGACGTGGATGTGCCTGCGGTGTACCCGCTGCCCGTTCGGCATGAAGCGCCCGCTCCTCTATCGACTGTTGCCCCTGTGCCGCTCGCGTAGCGCCGCAACCAAGGAACTCGTGGACACCAGGAGGGTGTCGTCCAGCACGGCATCCTTCGCCGCCGACTCACATGCACGCGCCATGTCGGCAGAACTCAAGCCTTCGGCCGCCTGGACGACTGCAATCCAGTCCATGTCCCTCACGTCGAACGATGCGAGGTTGTTCTGGAGGACCCGGAGCGCCAGCTTCGCAGGCGGTATGTCGTACTCGATCACGTCGTCGAATCGCCGGAACAGCGCCCGGTCAAGGACCTCGGGGTGGTTCGTCGCGGCGATGATCAAGCTCGACGACGCGTCTTGCTCCAAGAACTGGAGGAACGAATTTAGCACTCGCCGAATCTCTCCGACATCGTTGCCTACAGTGCGTTGCCCGCCAATGGCGTCGAACTCGTCGAATAGGTAGACGCCGCGGTTCTCGGCGAGCGTGTCGAAGACCATCCGCAGCTTGGCGGCCGTCTCACCCATGAACTTCGTAATGAGGCCGTGCAGCAGGAGCGTGTAGAGCGGCACACGCAGTTCTCCAGATAGCGCGGCGGCCGTCATGGTCTTCCCAGACCCAGGCGGCCCGACCAGCAGCAGCTTTCGGCGCGGTTGAAGCCCATGCGCCAGCAGCTTCTGCCGCCCGCGCTGCTCCCGAAGAATCCGGTCGAACCGGGTCCTGACCTCATCCGGCAGCACCATGTCGGACAGTCGCGTGTCCGGGTAGGTTACCGACAGGAGCGCGGCCAGCTCGCCCCTCGGGGTAGCGATGGGGACGGGCCGAGCGACCTTACGGCGCTCGGCCTTAGCCTGATCCACCATCATGCGGATCTCGTCGGCCACACGACCGTGTCCCTGGCGAGCAGAATGCGCCGCGACCTGCATGGCCACGGCCATGAAGCGGTCGTCGTCGGCTTGCAGGTGGCTCTTGATGAGCGCTTTGATCTGGTCTGCGGTCGCCATGTCGTCGCCGTAGTCCTCCAGTCGGGAGGATCGTCAGGGGCGCACGCTGCACCAAGGCGACCGGCCCCCCGACGCTGCGGCGAGGGTAGCAGCTTCTTCCCCCCGCACGTAGCGCCACCGGTCCCGTTCGCGGCGCAGGCCTCACCCGGACCGTACTGCCAACGTCGAGAGGCTCGTGACGCCGAGGGGACGAGGAGGACCGGCCCGGTGGACCGGCTACTTCCCTCCCTTCGCCTCCCCCTTGGCCTTCCCCTTCCCCACCTCCGCCCGCGGCTGGAAGCTCAGCGACGCGCTGTTGATGCAGTACCGCAGTCCGGTCGGCGCGGGCCCGTCGTTGAACACGTGGCCCAAGTGCCCACCGCAGCGGGCGCACTCGACCTCGACGCGCACCATGCCGTACTTCGTGTCCTTCTTCTCGGTGATGCGCCCCTTCTCGATGGGCGTGTAGTAGCTGGGCCAGCCGGTGCCCGAGTCGAACTTCGTCTTCGAGTCGAACAGGGGCGCGCCGCAGGCGGCGCAGCGGTAGACGCCGTCGCCCTTGTGGTCGTGCAGGTGGCCGGTGAAGGCGCGCTCGGTGCCGTCCTCGCGCAAGATGTGGAACTGCTCGGGCGTCAGCCGCTTCTTCCACTCGTCTTCGGACAGGTTCAAGCGCTCACCGACCGGGGCGTCGTCGGGGGCGGCGGCGGGGGGCGGCGTGCCGGGGGCGGTCTGGCCGCGGTTGCAGGCGGTGAGGGCGAGCAGGACGGCGGCGGTGGTCAGCAGGGGGCGCAGCATGGATTTCCTCGCAGGCTCGTGCGGCGCCGGGGCGCCGCGGGGGGCGATGAGTTCGAAGCGTCGCCCCAGCCTACGGTCGCGCGCGCCGAGCGTTACGGGCGGGCGGCGCGGGGCACCAGCGCGGTGTGGAAGCCGCTGCCCCGGTTGGCGCCGGCGGGCAGGTCGTCGTAGGTGCCCTCGCGGCCCTGCACGTAGAAGATGTCCTGCAGCGGCGCGGGGCCCCCATCGTGAATGAGCAGGAAGCCGCCGCTGGCCCCGGTGGTGCCGGCGCCGACGTCCTGGAAGTCGATCAGCCGCGGATCGTCGCCGAAGAAGCGCAGGCAGGGGGCGTCCTCGGCGCAGGCCAGCAGGTCGCGGTTGCGCGCCCGCACGGCCGCGCCGGCGAGCGGGATGAGGCCCTCGCCCCCGATCTGAAGCACCCGCCCGACCAGGAACCCGCGCCCCTCGAGGCCGCCCTCGCCCAGGCCCAGCGCCGTGTTCCAGCGCGCCTGCGTGGCCTGATCGCTGGCGAAGGCCGACGCTCGGTACACCTCGTTGAGCGCCGGCGCCGCCGCCAGCACGCCGCTGACCGAGCGCGTCCAGTTGTCACCCGGCGCCATCGGCGCCTCGTCGATCACGATGGCCAGCTGCGCCGCGTCGGCGCTGGCCTGCAGCGCGAACGTGCCGCCCTCGCCCACCGGCGCCACGGCCAGCGGGGGCGCGCCGCCCGCGGCGGCGATGGGATCGATCAGCGCGATGATCAGGTTGGCGTCGGCCGGAAGCGCGCAGCCGGTCAGGAAGTCGGTGGCCGTGCCCACCACGCAGTACGTGCCCGGCACGTTGCCGCAGTTGGCGGGCGGCTCGGCGGGCAGCCCGGTCTCCGCGCACCGCATCGGCGGCGCGGCGTCGGGCTCGACGCCCATGTCCTCGGCCGGCGGCTCGCCGTCGGTCTCGGGCCCCATGTCGCCGGGCGCGCCGCCCATGCCCATGTCCATCGGCGTCGGCCCCATGTCGAGCCGGGGCGACGGGCCGTCGGGCACGCACTGATCACCCTCGCGCTTCGTGCCCGGCCCGCACATCAACGGATCCCCCGCGTCCGGCGCCACGCCCGCCTCGGGCAGCACCAGGTCGGGATCGAGCACGCACTTGCCATCCTCGAACACCGTGTCGTCGCCGCACGCCACCTGCACGTTGGGCACGCAGGTGTCGCCCTCGCGGTGCGTCCCGTCGCCGCACTCCAAGGTGTCGCAGGCCACCAGCGTGCCGATGGTGAGGGCCGCGACGAGCGCCGCGGCGGCGGCTTGGCGAGCGTGGGTCGCGGTCATGGCACCTCTCACAAGAACGTCTCGTCTTCCGCCGGCACGATCGCGATCTCACCGGTCTCGACGGCCGCGCAGATGTCGGCGTAGGGCAGCCGCAGCAGCACGCCCTTGCGCACGCCGCGGCGCGCCCGCGGCGTCGCCGGGATGTTGTCGCCGCACAGCTGCTCGAACAGCATCGCGTCGTTGGGCTTCTCGGGATCGTCCGGGTCGAGCGTCGCGCAGAAGTCGCGCCGGCACTCGATGGCCTGCGGCCGATAGGGCGCCACCCCATCGCCGATCTCGGCGCGCATCACCACCCGATCGGGCGCGGGATCGCGGTCACCGTCCGGCTCGATGCTCAGGAACACCGACGTCGCGTCGCGCAGGTCGACGTCGGTGGTCACCTTCACGCCGCCCGCCAGCGTCGCCGTCGCCAGGTCGATCTTGTCCACCAGCCCCAGCCGCCGGTCGGTGCCGCACAGCGTGGCGCGATCGGCCCCGTCGTCGTAGCGCTGCACCAGGTCGACGTCGGCCACCAGATCGGGATCCTGCCCACAGTCGCGCGCCGCGCTCAGCACCTTGAAGGCCGCGATCGGCACCGCGCCGCCGTTCACCACCGCGTACAGCGTGTAGTGCTCGCCGGGCGCGCTGCGATCGACGCGCCGCAGGTTGAACTGCACGATGGCGCCCCGATAGATGTCCACGCAGCCGGCCGCGAGGCCCAGCGTGATCGCCGACAGCAGGGTGAGCGCGCGCACCATCAGAAGAACCGCACCGTCGCCTGGCCGAACGCGCTCCACGTCTCGCGGGGCTGCGGTCGGCTGATCACGCGATCGTCGAAGAAGAAGTCGGGGTCGTAGCGCCGCTGGCCCAGCAGGTTGTAGGCGAAGGCGCTGATCTCCAAGCGATCCTCCCACAACCGCAGCACCCGGAAGCCCGCGTTCAGCAGCAGGTAGGGGTCGATGCGGTTCACCTCGACGTCGACCGCGTCCACCGCGTTGAAGCCCAACAGCGGCACGCCGCCGTCGGCCGCGCGGTTGATGTCCTCCTGCGGGCCGACCCAGGTGAACACCGTGGACAGCTCGAGGTACTTGTCGAACAGCAGCACCCGCCCGCCGCCGGTGAACACCCAGTTGGGGAAGTTGCGCACCGGGCCGAAGACCGAGTCCTCGGCGTGCGTGAAGTGGCCGCCGAACCACAGCTCGTGGTCGCCGCGGAAGTCGGCGCGCGCGAAGAACTCGACCGAGTGGATGCCGCGCTCGCCCGAGTTGGCGAACTGTCCGTTCACGTTGCGGATGACGTCGGTCAGCAGCGTGTAGGCGTAGTCGCCGCGCAGGTAGATGCGGCGCAAGACGCCCAGATCCTCGAGCACGACGGCGTTCAGCTCGACCTCGGTGGCCTGGCTCAGCTCCGGCTGCAGGCTGCTGTCCGACTCGAAGCTGACCGTGCTGATCGACAGATCGTTGATGCGGGTCGACTCGAAGCTCGGCGGGCGGAAGCCCTCGGCGTAGTTCAGCTTGAGGAACACCTTGTCGACCAGGTTCCACACCAGCGCGGCCGAGTACAGGGTGACCGGATCGTAGCTGTCCGACAGCTGCAGCCGCACGCCGGGCTGCAGCGCCACCGTGCGCAGGGGCTTCCACTCGTCGCTCAGGTACAGGGCGCCCACCGCGCGGTCGGTGTCGCGCAGCAGTCGCTCCTCGAACTGACAGCCGCTGGAGAAGTCGACCGCCACGCGATCCTCGCCCAGCGCGACCTCGTGGGTACCGGGCGGCGGGCAGCGCTGGGCGTTGTAGATGCCCTTCTGCGCCAGCGGATCCTCGGCCTCGGGGTCGGCCAGGCCGGGGATGAGCACCGGCTGACGCAGGCGGTCGCCGCGCCGGCCGTCGCGCAGGCGCTCCTGGAACAGCTCGCCGCCGAACACCAGGTGGTGGTCGCGCCCCAGCTGCACGTCGGCGTCCACGTTGGCGCCGTAGCGGAACAGCTGGCCGATCTCGAGGTCGATGCGGACGCCGTCCTCCAGCGCCGACACGCCGTCGATGGCGCGCGGCGGGAAGGCCCAGAAGGGCTGCTCGTTCACGCTGAAGCGCGTGCCGTGCAGCTTCACGCTCAGCCCCATGTCGTCGTCGAAGAAGCGGTCGCGCCAGTTGAGGCCCACCACCTGGATGGAGTCGTTGCCCAGCGTCTCCTCGACGGCGGGCACCAGGCTGCCGTCCGCCGCGCGCCGCGTGCCCTCGAGCAGCGCGCCGCCGGTCGCGATCTGCCGGTGGTCCTGCTCGTACTGGAGGAACCAGTCCAGCGTCACCGTGTCGAACAGCGTCAGCACCAGCGTGTGCGACACCCAGTAGTCGCGGCTGTTGAAGTCGGTCAGGCCGGGGGTGTTCTCGTAGACCGTCTTGCCATCGGGCGCGGGCTCGGGCAGCACGCCGAGCACCTTGCGGGCGTCCACCTCGAGCTCGGCGCCCGTGTCGGTGTAGTAGTCGAGGGCCGTGAACAGACGCAGCTTGCCGCCCAGCAGCTCCCCACCGTAGGCCACGTGGCCCTTGCCCGCGGCCTGCGCGCCCGGCCCGTGGCCGCCGCCGGCGCTGACGAGCAGGCCGTCGAGATCGGCGCTGTCCTTGAGGATGATGTTGATCACGCCCAGCAGCGCGTTGCTGCCCCAGAGCACACCGCCGGGGCCCGAGGTGACCTCGATGCGCTTGATGATCTCGACCGGGATCTTGCGGTCGAGGCTCAGCGAGTTGCTGCGCGACTCGGTCACGTTCACGCCGTTGATCAGGATCAGCAGCGTGCGCGGCTGACCGCGCGCGGTGGCCTCGTCGAACCAGCCGTTGCCCTCGAAGCGCCCGCCCTCGAAGCCGGGCACCGACCGCAGCACGTCGTTCACCGTGCGGTAGCCGCGCTGCCGGATCTGCTCGGCCGTGACGACGGTGATGATGCCGGGAGCTTCCTGGATCGTGGTGCGCGTGCGGGCCGCCGACAGCACGACGGTGCGCTCGTCGACCTCGAACTCCTCGAGGATGACGGGCGCCTCGACCGGCGGCGCGGCGGTGCCCTCGGCGGGCGCGTCGGGGGTGTCGTCCTCGAGCGGGGTCAGCTCGGGCAGCTGCGCGCGCGCCGCGCTGCACAACAGCACGACTGCGGCGGCGATCGAGGGGGCGCGGCGCATCGGAGGGACGCTAGCACATGCCAGAAAGGGCCAGCAATCTTCGGCACACCGGGCCCGCGCCGGGCTCGGAGAGTGTCATCCGGCGCCCCGCCGCCGCGCCGGTCGAGGAGGAGACAAGGCGGCGCCGGAGAGGCCTTCGAGCGGGGGAAGAGGTCAAGGGCGGGCCGCGATCGGCGGCGCGCGGATCAGCTGAAGGCGCCCCGCATGTAGTCGGCGGTGCCGTCGGCCAGCCCCTGCGCGCCCCACTTGGTCGAGAGCCAGGTCGGCCGGGACGCGGGGCGCTCGCCCTGCTTGCGCAGGTACCAGTTGTAGACCTCGAGCATGCCCGGCGTGGCCTTGACCAGGTCGTACAGGCCAACGCCGATGATCATCATGCCCGAGCCCAGAATGCCCGTGGAGGACTCGAAGCGCGCGTAGAGGTAGTGCTCGGCGGCGGCGAGGTAGATGTCCTGCGTGGCGGCGTGGCTCTTCTTGCGCTCGGTGATCAGAAAGCTCCAGGCGAACTGGTTCTTCCGCATCTGATCGTTGCCGCCCATGCTGCCCATCTCGCGGTAGGCCCGGTCGATCCAGACCTGCACGCGGCCATCGTCGGTCATGGGCGGCGAGGTGTTGCGGCGCGGAGCCGGCGGCGCCGGGGGCGGGGCCGGCGGCGCGGCCGGGCGCTTGGCGTCGGGCTCGTAGGGCGAGAGCTTGCCCCAGGTGCGGCCGTTGACGTCGATGCGGCCGTCGCGGAAGTTCAGCTGCTTCGACTGGAACTCCATGATCGCCAGGATCGTGGCGTTCCAGTTGTTGCCAGCCGTGGCACCGTCCTCGGCGAGGCGCTGGCGCGGCCCGCCTGCGCGCCGGGGCACCGCGTTGAGGATGCGCTGGACGCGCCGCACGTCGTCGCGCCGGTTCTGACCCTGGTTGCCCACCGACCCCGACAGGTTGGCCGCCTGCCCGGTGCGCTCCGAGTTGCCCGCCGCGCCCTTCTCGTAGTCCACCAGCTTGCGGAAGCTCTTGCCGCCCGGATCGACGCGCCCGTCCTGCCAGCCGAAGTTGGCGAACTGGAAGAGCGAGATCTGGTCGTAGGTGCGAATCCAGTTGCGCCCGCCCTTGCGCCCGTCGGTCTCGAGCAAGGGCGAGGGCCCGCCCTTCGACCGCGGCACGGCGTTGAGTAGCTGTTGAACGCGCTTGATGTCCGCCTCGCGGTTCTTGCCGCCGCGTCCGACCGAACCCGTGAGATCGTGTGCCATGCCGCCCCCCTTGCTTCGATGCTCCCATCGTTGTGTCAACCTGCGCGTTCCGCTGCAAGTGAAGTTTCGCAATAGGGCTGAAATCAGTGGGACGCGGCGGTCAGGCAGGAGGGAGGCGGCGCAGGCCGCCGGCCGCTCGAGGCGACCCCCTTCCGCGGTCAACCGCGCACCGCCCGCCCGACGTCACTTTCCTGCAACACGCGCCGCCGCTGTCCGATGACGTCTCCCGCGCAACGGACGGGAGGCGGCGCGATGACCGAAGCCGACGACTTCGACACCCCTTGGAAAGACATCCTGCGGGACCTGTTCCCGGCGGCGATGCAGCGGTTCTTCCCCGCAGTGCACGCGGGCATCGACTGGGCGCGGGGCTACGTGTTCCTCGACAAGGAGCTGCAGAAGATCACCCGGCGAGCAAAGACCGGGCGGCGGCACGTAGACCTGCTGGTTCGGGTGTACGGGCACGGCGGGGACGAGCGCTGGTTGCTCGTCCACGTCGAGGTGCAGGTGCAGAAGGACGCCGAGCTGCCGGCGCGCATGTTCGTCTTCGGGTACCGCATCTTCGATCGGTACCAGCGCCCCTGCGCCAGCCTGGCCATCCTCGCGGACGACAACCCGGACTGGCGGCCGGACGCATTCCGGACCGGCCTGTGGGGCAGCGAGCTGAGCATGCGGTTCGCGACCGCGAAGCTGCTGGACCTCGACCCCGACGATCCCGCGCACGCGGGCAACCCCTTCAACGCGGTCATCGCCGCGCACCGCCGCGCGCTCGAGACGCGGCGGGATCCCCAGGCGCGGTTGCGCTGGAAGGTCGAGATCGTGCGCGCACTCTACGCCCGCGGCTTCGACCGGCAGGTCGTACTGGACGTCTTCCACTTCATCGACTGGGCGCTGACCCTGCCGGTTGAGCTCGAGCCCACCTTTCATCAGACTCTGGACG
>JAUHXL010000582.1 GCA_030426945.1 bacterium | reverse complement strand
CCCGCCTCACCCCCGCCGAAGCCGAAGGCCAGGATCGCCAGCACCACGAACAGCGCCGGGCTGGCGATCATCTGCTCCTGCACGAAGTAGCTGAGGGTGACGCTCTGGTCGTCGGTCTTCGCCAGCCCGGTCATCAGGCGGAAGCGACCGAAGTACGCGATCAGATAGAAGATCACGTCCACCGCGCAGATGAGGGTGATCGCGTAGCCACCCTGCTCGGCGAAGGCCACGACCAGGGCGCCCATGCTCAGCGCCAGCCCGCCCCACGAGTACCAGCGGGTGGGCCGCCCGGTGAGGGCGTCGACGATCGGCGCGAGCACCAGCACGCCGCCGCGCATCAGCAGCATGATGAAGACGATCGAGACGCCGGAGAACGTGTAGGCCAGCGTGGTCGTGATGATCACCGTGCCCGTACACAGCCCGGACAGCACCAGCAGCGGCCGCGGCCACGGCACGGCCACCCGCCCGAAGCGACGGGTGGGCGCGTACTTCCACCACCCCATCGCGGTGATGAAGATCACCATGCCGATGGCCGACACCAGCACCGAGTACGGCAGCAGGCGGAAGCCGGCGACCGGCCCCTCGCCCACCATGCCGCTCGAGACCGCCTTGGTCAGCGCGCTGTAAGGCACATAGCAGGCAAAATATCCGAACGCGAACCACCAGATGCTGGCGTTCATGGTCCCCCCTCAACCGCCCTCGCGGGCGCGCGCCTCAGCGCGGCAGCGCCCTTGCGAGCGCGCGCAGACGCGCCACGTCGGGCTGGCCGGACTCCGCGAAGGCGAAGCCCACCACCGCCCAGACGGCGTCGTCGTCGTCGAAGACGGGCAGCGCCACGGCGGCGTGGGCGTCGACCGCCTTCGCCCCCGGCCGCACGTCACCCGTCGTGTCCGTCTCCAGATCGCAGGTCTCGACCGGGCACCGGCGGCGCCAGGCCAGGCCGGCCATCCCCTTCCCCTCCGGGATCGTCTCCACAACCGCCCGCACGGGCGGCGGAATGTTCACCGCCGCGGTCAGCCGCAGCACGCCGCCGTCGATGACGTGGACGGTGCCGGCGACCGCGCCCGCCTCGTCCAGCCGCGCCGTCAGCCAGGTCGTATGCCGGTCGCTCACGATGCCCGCTCCAGCCGGCGGGCGTCCGTGGCCCGGTCCGGCGTCTCGTCGTCCGGGTGCACCCGCGCGAAGCCGTCGTCGATGCCGCTCTGCCCCAGGCGCTCGAAGTACGCGTCGACGGCCGCATAGATCGGGTCGATCGCGTGGCTGTGATAGATGGCCTGCCGCAGATCGGCGCCGAAGGGCAGCCCGCGGGTGAAGTACCCGGTGACCTTCTTCATGCGCCCGATGGCCCGCCGGTCGGTGCTCGAGTCCGCGCGCAGCAGGTCGAAGTAGCGCAGCAGGTGCGCCCGGCGATCCGCCAGCGGCGGCTCGTAGGGCGCGCGCCCGGCGAGGCGGTCGGCGATGCGCCGCAGGATCCACGGATCGCGCAGCGCGCCGCGCCCCACCATGACGCCGTCCGCGCCCGACTCGGCCAGGGCCCGCAGCGCGTCGTCCACCGTCAGCACGTCGCCGTTGACCACGACCGGGATGCCCACGGCCTGCTTCACGGCCCGCACCCCCGCCCAGTCGGCGACGCCCTTGTACATCTGCATGCGCGTGCGGCCGTGCACGGCCACCATCGAAGCGCCCGCCGCCTCGGCCAGGCCGGCGATGAGGGGCGCGTTGAGGCTGTCGTCGTCCCAGCCGAGCCGCATCTTGACCGTCATCGGCACGTCGACGGCGGCCCGCACGGCGCGGAAGATGGCCTCGGCCAGCGCCGGCTCCTTCATCAGCGCCGAGCCGCTGCAGCCGCCGGTCACGGCCTTGCTGGGACAGCCCAGGTTCAGGTCGACGATGTCGGCGCCGAGCTGCTGGCAGAACACCGCGGCGCGCGCCATCGCGTCGGGATCGCGCCCGTAGATCTGGATGCTGACCGGGTGCTCGTCGGGGTCGAGCTCCGCCATCTGCCAGGCGCGCCGGTTCTGCCGACTGAGCTGATCGCTGCTGACGAACTCGGTCACCGTCAGGCCGCACCCGCCCAGGGTGCGGATCAGCCGCCGGAAGGCGCGATCCGTGATGCCCTCCATGGGCGCGAGCACCGTGGCCGGCGCCACGCGCACCGGGCCGATGTCGAAGTGTGACGCGGTCGTCATTCCGAGCACCCTAGCCGCGGCGAGGGGCCAACGGCAAACGTCTCCGGTCCTTTACGTGCGCGCGGCGGGGCCCCACAATGCCGCGCATGCAGGTCACCTTCTACTTCGACGTGGTGTGCCCCTACGCCTACCTGGCGTCGACGCGCATCGAGGCCATCGCGGCGCGCCACGGGGCCACCGTGCGCTGGGTGCCGGTGCTGCTCGGCGGCCTGCTGCGGCACGTCGGCGGGCCGGACGACCCGAACACCACGCTGAGCGCCCCCCGCGCCCGCCTGAACCTGCTCGACATGCAGCGCTGGGCGGATCGCTGGGGTGTCCCGTTGACGATGCCCGCCGGCCACCCGCGGCGCAGCGTCGAGGCCATGCGCCTGCTGTGCGCCGCGCCCCCCGCGGCCCTGCCCGCCCTCGCGAGCGCCCTCTTCGCCGCCTACTGGGTACACGGCCGCGACATCACCGATCGCGCCGTGCTCGCCGAGGTCGCGGCGCCCTTCGGGCTCGACGCCACCCGCGTCGACGCGCCCGAGGTCAAGCAGGCCCTCTTCGACACCACCGCCGAGGCCGCCGCGGCGGGGGCCTTCGGGGTCCCGGCCTTCGTGGTCGGCGACACCCTCTACTGGGGCCAGGATCGCCTGCACTTCGTCGAGCGCGCGCTGCGCGGCCCGGCCCACGTCCGCTTCTTCCACGACTTCGCCAGCCCCTTCAGCTACCTCGCCTCGACCCAGATCGAGCGCGTGGCGCAGGCCCACGGCGCCACGCTCGAGTGGTCACCCATCCTGCTCGGCGGGCTGTTCCGGGCCATCGGCACGCCCGACGTGCCCCTTTTCGCGATGAACGCCGCCAAGCGCCGCTACCTGGCGCGCGATCTCGACGACTGGGCCCGCCACTGGGGCGTGCCCTTCCGCTTCCCCAGCCACTTTCCGCTGCGCACGATCACGCCGCTGCGGGTGGCGGTCGCCGAGCCGGCGGTGACGCCGCACCTGTACCGGGCGGCCTGGGCCGAGGACCGCCCCATCGACGACGAGGCCGTGCTCTGCGCGGTGCTCGCCGCCGCCGGCTTCGATCCCCGCGACCTGCTGGACCGCGCGGCCACGCCCGCGGTCAAGGCGGCGCTGCGCGACAACACCGAGGCCGCCGCGGCCGCCGGCGCCTGCGGGGTGCCCAGCTTCGAGGCCCGGATCGGCGATCACGCGCCGATCCTCCTCTGGGGCCAGGATCGCCTCGGGCTGCTCGCCGACGTCCTCGAGGGCTGGCGCCCGCGGGCCGGCTGACCCCTCACCGCACAGGAACATCCATGACCATCCCGCTGCTCGATCTCCAGGCCCAGCTCGCTCAGTACCGCGACGCCGCCCTCGCGGCGATCACCCGCGTCGTCGACAGCCAGCACTTCATCATGGGGCCCGAGGTGAAGGCCTTCGAGGCCGAGCTCGCCGCCTACCTCGAGCTGCCCGTGGCGCTCGGCGTCTCCTCGGGCACCGACGCGCTGCTCGCCTGCCTGATGGCGATGGAGATCGGCCCCGGCGACGAGGTGGTCACGACGCCCTTCAGCTTCTTCGCCACCGCCGGCGTCGTCTCGCGGTTGGGGGCGCGGCCGGTCTTCGCCGACATCGACCCCGGCACCTTCAACCTCACCGAGGCGGGCGTGCGCGCGGCCATCGGGCCGAACACGCGGGCGGTGATCCCGGTGCACCTGTTCGGGCAGATCTGCGATCTCGGCGCCTTCTACGACGACGCCGACCGGCCGGTGGTGGTCGAGGACGCCGCGCAGGCGCAGGGCGCGAAGCTGCGCGGCAAGCACACCGGCCACTTCGGCGAGTACACCTGCATCAGCTTCTTCCCGGCCAAGAATCTGGGCGCCTTCGGTGACGCGGGCGGCGTGGCCTGCCGGGACCGCGCGCGGGCCGAGCGCGTGGGCATCATGCGGCTGCACGGCAGCAAGCCGAAGTACCACCACCACTTCGTGGGCGGGAACTTCCGGCTCGACGCCCTGCAGGCGGCGGTGCTGCGCGTGAAGCTGCCCCTGCTCGACGGGTGGGCCGCCGCGCGGCGCGCCAACGCCGCCGCCTACGACGCGCTGCTGGCCGAGTCGGGGCTGGTCGAGCGCGGGCTGATCACGCCGCCGACCGTGCTGCCCGACGCCGAGCACGTCTTCAATCAGTACGTCGTGCGCGCCCAGGATCGCGACGGTCTGGCCGCGCACCTCGACGCCCGCGGCATCGGGCACGCGATCTACTACCCCCGACCCCTGCACCTGCAGCCCTGCTTCGCCGATCTGGGCTATGGCCCCGGTGACTTCCCGCACGCCGAGCGGGCCTGCGACGAGG
>JAUHXL010000055.1 GCA_030426945.1 bacterium | reverse complement strand
CTGGGCCTGCGGCTGGCAGACGAGGAGGCCGCCCTGGCAGCGGTTGATGCCGTCGGCGCAGGCGCCCGGGCGCCCGGTGGGGCAGGGCTGATCGACGCGCGCGTCGCTCTCGTCGACCATGCCGTCACAGTCGTCGTCCTCGCCGTCGCACACCTCCTCGACCGGCTGCGTGAGCTGGGTGCACACCAGCGCGCCCTCGATGCAAGCCCGCTCGCCCCGCGCGCACAGGCCGCGCAGGGTGGTGTCGCAGGGCTCGCCCACGCCCAGCACCGCCTCGTCGGTGTTGCCGTCGCAGTCGTTGTCGAGGCCGTCGCAGATCTCGTCGCCGGCGACGTTCAGGCCATCGCACGAGAGCGCGCCCTCGCGGCAGTTGAGCACGCCGGCGGCGCACTCGCCGGGCAGCATCGTGTCGCAGGGGACGCCGCCGCCCGGGTTCTGCTCGTCCGCCTGGCCGTTGCAGTTGTTGTCGAGGCCGTCGCAGATCTCGGGCGAGGGCTGCTGCAGCGGGCGGCAGGTGCGGTTGCCGTTGATGCAGGCCGTCTGGCCGGCGGCGCAGACGCCCTGCTGCGCGGTCACGCAGGCGAAGCCGCCGCCCGGGTTGCCCTCGTCGAAGTTGCCGTCGCAGTCGTTGTCCTCGGCGTCGCACAGCTCGGGCGCGTTCTGCTGAGTGTCGAAGGGGAAGATGCCCACGCACTGGATGCGGCCTTCGAGGCACGACGTGGTGCCGGGGCTGCAGACGCCGTCGAAGCCGGTCGCGCACTCGTCGCCCTGACCCGGCGCCAGCTCGTCGACCACGCCGTCGCAGTCGTCGTCGGCGCCGTTGCAGCTCTCGGGGCTGCCGGTGGTGGGGCCGTCGCAGCGCAGGCGGCCGAGGCTGCAGATGATGGTGCCGGCCCCGCAGCCGGCGTCGCAGGCGTCACCGACGTCGGGGATGACGCCCGGCTCGGGGCTCGCCACCTCTTCGTCCACGGCCCCGTCGCAGTCGTTGTCGAGGCCGTCGCAGATCTCGACCTGGTCGTCCGGCCGCACCAGGGGATCGCAGCGGATGCCGCCGTCGTTGCAGCGCGTGCGTCCGACGCCGCAGATGCCGGTGGCGCCGGGCACCACGCAGTCGACGTTCTCGCCCGGGTTGCCCTCGTCGACGCTGCCGTCGCAGTCGTTGTCGCTGTTGTCGCAGAGCTCCTGACCGGGATCGAGCGTGCGCACGCAGGCCAGCGCGCCGCCGACGCAGCGGGTGCGCCCCTCGGCGCAGGCGCCCAGCTCGTCGGTGTTGCAGGCCACGTCGCCGCCGGGGTTGCCCTCGTCGGTGTTGCCGTCGCAGTTGTTGTCGCGGCCGTCGCACAGCTCGGGCTGGGGGTCGTTGCGGCGGACGCACGCGATCGCGCCGCCGATGCAGCGGGTCAGCCCGGCGCGGCACTCGCCCGGCTCGTCCGTCTCGCAGGCGCGGCGCCCCTCGGGGTTGCCGTCGTCGATCTCGCCGTCACAGTCGTTGTCGAGGCCGTCGCACAGCTCGGGCTGGGGGTCGGTCGTCCGGACGCACACGACCTCGCCACCCAGGCACGTGGTGACGCCTTCGGCGCACACGCCCATCTGGTCGGTGTCGCAGGCCGCCCCCGCGTCGGGGTTGCCCTCGTCGACCTGATCGTCGCAGTCGTTGTCGACGTTGTCGCACACCTCGGCGCCGGTGGGCACGCAGCCCCCCGCCCACGCGGGCGTGGCCCACAGCGCCACGCACCCGAGGCCCAGACAGGCCAGCCAGCCACCCACTCCGCGCATCCATGCCCCCGTCTCGGTCGGAAAGTCCCCGGCGCAGGATACGTCGGGCCCGGCGGTCGTGTCGATGATGGGGCCGGCGCGGGGCCGGCGCGGCGCTCAGCCGAGGTCGACGCCCTCGGGGAGGCGCTCGGCGATCAGGGCGCAGACGGTCTCGAAGCTCTCCTCGCCCAGGGGCAGGCTCGACACGACCAGGCGGCGGTCGTCGGTGCGCAGCACCAGCTCGCGGAAGGGCGGGGGACCCATGAAGCGCGCGGCCTTGTCGCGGCCGCGGCGCACGCGCACCTCGCGCAGATCGGTGAAGGCCACGCGGCGATGATGCAGACGGCCGCGCACGTCGAGTCCGGCGTCCTCGATGACCAGCTTGAAGCGCGCGGCGCTGTAGAGCACACCCGCCACCAGCGTGGCCGCCGCGACGCCGAACAGCCCGTACAGCACCGGGTCGGCCAGCCCGGTCAGGTGCAGCACGACGGGGAAGCCGGCGAGGGGCAGCAGGCCGGCCAGGTTGCGGGCCAGCCGGCCGCGGTCGTAGCGGAAGACGCGGCGGTCGCTCAACGCAGCCGCACCACGCCGTTGGAGAGCACGGTGCGATCACCCACCGCGGCCTCGAGGAGGTAGACGCCGTCCTCGGCGGCGGGCAAGGCGCGCACGGTCAGCGCGTCGCCGGGGTACACCACCTGGCTGAAGCGCGCGGTGAAGGACGCCAGACGCGCGGGATCGTCGTCGCACAGGCGGCGCAGCACGGCCCGCACCGCGAAGCCGTAGGTGCACAGGCCGTGCAGGATGGGGCCCTCGAAGCCCACCTTGGTGGCCAGCGCGGGATCGACGTGCAGGGGGTTGAGATCGCCGCTCAGTCGGTAGATCAGCGCCTGGTTCGGCGCCGTCTGCAGAGTGTCCTCGAAGGCGGGCGCCGCGCCGGCCTTCGCCTCGGGGGCGGCCTCCGACTCGCCGCGCGGCCCGCCGAAGCCGCCCTGGCCGCGGCAGAAGATCGACCACTCGGTGTCGAACAGCGCCTTGCCGTCGGCGTCGCGGGTGTTCGTCTCGATGATGACCACCGCGCCCTTGCCCTTGTCGAGCACCTCGCGGATGCGGCCCTCGCTGTGCAGGGTGCCCTGCTTGGGGATGGGGGCGTGCAGCGTCAGCGTCTGGGCGCCGTGCACCAGGGTGCGGAAGTCGGCGCGCACGCGGGCCAGGGCGTCCATGACGATGGGCATGGTCGGCACGACGGCGAAGCTGGGGGCCACCTTGAAGTGCGGGGCCTTCTCCCAGGTGTAGGCCAGCTCGTCGGGGCCGGCGCCGATGCCGAGGGCGTAGGTGGCGCAGGTCTTCCAGTCGTAGGCGAAGGGGGGCGCCTCGATGGCCTTGCCCACCGCGTCGAGGTCGAGCTCCATGGGTTCCTCCGGTCGGTTCGCCTGCACCTACCCCAATCGGGGGTCGCGCGCAATGCGCGCGTCGGGCGCGGCCTCGGCGCGCACCAGCGGATGGGGGTCGGCGGCGGCCAGCGCGCGGGCGTCGGGGCTGCCCAGCGCCTGCGCGGCCCAGGCGGCGGTGGCGCGCAGGACGGGATCGGGATCGGCGCGCAGCACCTGCTCGATGGCGGGCAGGGCGACGGTGTGTCGGCCGTTGGCCGCCGCGATGATCGCGTTGCGCCGCAGCCCCTGCGGGCCGGCGCGGCGCAGGGGGCTGCCCTCGATCTGCGCCTCGAGCTCGGCGCTGGGGGTCCCGATCCAGGCGACCAGGTCGGGCCAGGCGCGCGCGGCGACCGGCTGCCAGCGCGCAGCGTCCGCGCGCGGCGCGTCGCGGTTCCAGGGGCAGACGTCCTGGCAGATGTCGCACCCGAACACCCACTCGCCGAGCGGCCGCCGCATGGCGCGCGGGATCACGCCGCGGTGCTCGATGGTCCAGTAGCTGATGCAGCGGTTCGCGTCGACGCCCCAGGGGCCGATGGCGTCCGTCGGGCAGTCGTCGACGCAGGCGGTGCACGTGCCGCAGCGATCCGGGTGGGTGGCCGGCGCGACGGGCAGCGCCACATCGACGAACAGCACGGCCAGGGAGCCGAAGGTGCCCAGGCGGGGGTGGATGAGCATCGTCGACTTGCCGATCCAGCCCACCGCGGCGCGCGCGCCGAAGGCCCGCTCGAGCACCGGCCCGGTGTCGACGCTGAGGTAGGTGCCCAGCCCCGGATGCAGGGCCAGCAGCGCCTTGCGCAGCTTGCGCAGCCCCTTGCGCGCCAGGTTGTGGTAGTCGCGGCCCCACGCGTACGCCGCCACCCGCCCGACCGCGCCCTCGGGCCGCGGCACGTCCGGCGTGCGGTGCGGCAGCCACAGCACGATGGCCGACTTCACCCCCGGCAGAAGCTGCCCCGGCACCACCCGCTCGGCCGCCCGCTCGGCGATGTAGGCCATGTCCGCGTCGTGCCCGGCGTCCAGCCACGCCCGCAGGCGCGCGGCGTGCGGCGCGAACCACCCGCCCCCCGCCGGCTCGACCGGCGCCACCCCCGCCAGCTCGAACCCCACCCGGCGCGCCTCGGCGCGCAGCGTCTCGAGATCGATCATCGGCGCAGGGTAGCAGGGGGCGCGGCGCGTGGCGCGACGCACGGCGCGTCGCCGCGGCGGGGTCACCCAGGAGGAAAGCGAACGGCGCGCCGCCGAATCCGCGGTATCCTCCCGCGCGTGCGCCCAGCCCTCCTCCTCCCGATCCTCGCCCTCGCCCTCGGCTGCGGCGAGACCAGCAGCGCGCGGCGCTGCGAGCCCACCGACAACACGGGGTGCCCCTCCGGCCAGCAGTGCACCGTCGATCGCGACGGCGCGCCGGTGTGTCTGCCGCCCGCGGCCACGTACGCCGAGGGCGCCGCCTGCGAAGGGCCCGAGGACTGCGGCGAGGGGCTCGGCTGCCTGCGGGTGTTGGGCGTGGCGCGCTGCCTGCGCTTCTGCGTGCCCGACACCGAGGCCCCGCTCGATCCCTGCGCCGACGGCTACCGCGACGCCGACGAGGGCGGGCACCCGCTGGCCGCCGTCGCCCGCTGCCTGGCCACGCTCGAGCGGCCCGGCATCGGCGCGTGTACCCTGCCGTGTCGGCCCGAGGAGGCCACCGTCGACTGCCCGGCGGGCGCGGCGTGTCGCGTCGAGGATGGGCTCGAGTTGGCGCTCTGCGGCGCGGGCGGAGACGCGGCCGTCGGTGAGGCCTGCAGCGCCGAGACGCCGTGCGCGCCCGGCCTGGCCTGCGCCCCCCGCTTCGGCGGCGGCGTCTGTCGCCCGCCGGCCGACGCCGAGGGGCGCTGCGCCGACGAGGCCAGCTTCGCGCAGGTGTTGCCCGGCGCGCTGCACCCGCTGACCGGGGGCGATCTGCTGGCCTGCGTCGACTGTGCGCCCGTGGGCTACCTGGGCGACCCGCCGCTGGGCCACCTGATCTGCGCCGCGGTCGTCGACGCGGACACGGCCGCGGCCGTCTGCGCCGCCGAAGGGGGCGGCCTGGCCGATCTACGCCGCGTGGATCCCGAAGCGCTGATCGCCGCCACCGGGCGCGCGGGCGGCACGCCGCGCTGGATCGCCGCGCGGCGCGTGGACGGCGCGTGGCGGTGGCCCGACGGCGAGCCCCTCGACGATGCGCCCGCCGGGGAGGGGGACTGCGCCGTCGTCGACGCCGCCGCGGGGCTCGCCGCGCGACCTTGCAGCGCGGGCGCGCATCCTGCGTGCGCGCTCAATCTCTGACGCACACCCCCACCCGAACCTCGAGGTCGAACCCCCTATGCTCCTCGCCGTCGTGTCTCTCTTGGGCGGGCTGGTCGCCCTGGTCAAGGCGTCCGACTGGATGGTCGACGGGGCGGTCGGCCTCGCCCAGCGCTTCGGTGTCCCGCCCCTGGTCGTGGGCATGACCGTCATCGCCTACGGCACCAGCCTGCCCGAGCTGGTCGTCTCGCTCATCGCCGGCTATCGCGGCGTCGACGACATCGCCGTCGGCAACATCGTGGGCAGCAACGTGGCCAACATCGGCCTGGTGCTGGGCGTCACCGCCCTCATCCACCCGATCGTCGTGCAGTCGAAGGCCCTGCTCACCCGCGACCTGCCGCTGCTGCTGCTGACCACCGCCGCGGGCGTCTACTTCTTCGTCGACGGGGTGGTCGTGCTGTGGGAAGGCCTGGTGCTCGGCAGCGTGGCCGTCGGCTTCACCATCATGGGGCTGAAGACGCCCGACGTCAGCAGCGACGAGCCCGAGGCGTCCGAGGGCCCGGACAGCCTCGGCAAGTCGATCCTGCTGACCACCGTGGGCATCGTGGGCCTCGTCGGCGGCGCCCACTTCATGGTGGACGGGGGCACCGTCATCGCGCGCCACTTCGGCATCAGCGAGCGCGTCATCGGGCTGACGATCGTGGCGGTGGGCACCTCGCTGCCCGAGCTGGCGGCGTGCGTCGCGGGCGCCGTCAAGGGCCACCCGGGCATCGCCATCGGCAACGTCGTGGGCAGCAACCTGTTCAACCTGGCCTTCGTGCTGGGCACGGCCTCGATGATCCGCCCGATGAAGGCGCCGGTGGCCGAGATGACCGTCGAGCTGGGGCTGATGATCGGGCTGACCGCGGTGATGTGGCTGATGATGGTCACCGACCGCAAGGTGACGCGCATCGAGGGCGGCCTGCTGGCGACGACCTACGCGGCCTTCCTGACCTGGCTGGCGATCACGACGACGGCCGCTGCCGCCGGGGCCTGACGCGGGCGGCTCAGGCCGCCGCGTCCTCGACCCAGTCGGCGCCCCACGAGGCCCGGTCGCTCTCTTCCTTCAGGCGAAGGCGCGCGCGGTGGAAGCGGCTCTTCAGCGCGGGCAGCGACAGCCCCGTCTCCTTCGAGATGCGCTTCAGCGACAGGCCGTCGACGAAGCGGCGCAGGAACAGCTCGCGGTCGCCATCGCGCAGGTCGGCCAGGAAGGCGTCGGTCATCTTCAAGAGCTCGCGATCGCTGGCCAGCTTGTCCGGCCCGGGCTCGCGCGCCGCCGCCAGGGGCGAGAAGATCTCCGGCGTGGGCACCAGGCGCTTCTCGCGGCGGTGGCGCAAGAGCGCGGTGTTGACCACGATGCGGCACAACCACGAGCCGAAGCGGGCCTCGCTGCGGAACTGCTCGATGCGGCGCAGCACCTGCACCGCGGCCTCCTGCGTCACGTCCTCGGCCTTCACCGGGTCGCGCGTGATCTTCAGGGCCACGTGGTACATCTGCTTGTAGTGGGCGCCCAGCAGGCGATCCATCGCCCGCACCTCGCCGCCCTGGGCGCGCGTCACGAGGGCCTGCTCCTCTTCGAGGGTCAGCAGCGGTTCGTTCGGCGTAATCATGGTCACGACCTTTCTTCGTCGTTCGCGTTCAGTCGCTGGCAGGGGTCGCTGGGGTCGATCGGCGGCTGGGCGAGCAGGCCGCGCACCATGTCGGGCAGCGCGTCGCCGGTGGTCTGGACGCACCCGTGGCAGGCTCGAGGGATGGGGCCACGGGTGCAGGGGCGGCAGCGTTCGAGGTAACCGAGGGCCTTGTCCAGTCCGCGGCGGAGCGTCTCGAGCTGGCGAATCTGCAGCTCGATGTCGGCGCGCCGCTCGAGATAGCGGGCCCGCAGGATGTCCATCCCGGCGCCGCCGGTCTGCGCCGCGGCGATGTCGGCCAGCATGCCCTGGATGTCGGCGAGGGGCAGGCCCAGCTCGGTCAGCTCGATGACCCAGCGCAGCCGGGCCAGCGCCTCGTCGCCATAGAGGCGGAAGCCGCCCTTGCTGCGCCCCTGAGGGATGATGAGACCCAGCTCCTCGTACAACCTCAGCGCTCGGGGTGTCTTGCCGACCTGCGCGGCAAGCTGCCCGATGGTCATCGCCTTGTCGCCCCCGTTGGCCATCGTCGCCCCTCTTCGTCAAACATTGACGTTAACGTCAACGTAAGCGTTCGCAATGTAGGCCTCTGCCAGGGGGCGGTCAAGGGCTGATTGGGCTGTTCGGAGGTCCGGTGCGGGGCGTGCGGTCAGGCCGCACAGCGGGTCGAACGGGGGGCGGTCGTCCGCGCGGGGCGGCGCCGGAGGTCGACCCGCGCGCGGTCAGAGATAGCGCTCGATCGTCCGGATGACCTCGATGCGGTCGACCATGTTCTGGATGTAGTCCAGCCGGTCGATCTCGATGACCAGGGTGGGCGAGCGGTCGTAGGCGTCGAACCACTCTTCGTACAGCCCGTGCAGCCGCTTGATGTAGGCCAGGGGCAGGTCCTGCTCCTCGGGGCGCCCGCGCAGCTTGATGCGCCGCCGCACCGTGCGCACGGTGGCGCGCAGGTAGATCATCAGGTCGGGCGGGCGCAGCGTCTGCACGACGCCGTCGTACAGCGTGCGGTAGATGCCGTACTCGTCGTCCGACATCAGCCCCGTGCGGTGCAGGTTCTTCGCGAAGACCTCGGCGTCCTCGTAGATGGTGCGATCCTGCACCACCGTGCCGGGGTGGTCGGTCAGCTGCTGGTGCAGCCGGAACTTGTGCGTCAGGAAGAAGATCTGGCTGTGGAACGACCACCGCCGCATGTCGGCGTAGAAGTCCGTGAGGAAGGGGTTGTCCTCGTTCGGCTCGTGGAAGGGCGTCAGGTCGAAGCGATAGCGCAGGAAGTCCACCAGGGTGGACTTGCCCGCGCCGATGTTGCCAGCGACGGCGATGTACTTGCGGGGTCCGGCCATCTCTCGGGCTTCGTCAGGGGGCGGGCTGGCAGGTGGGGAAGCCGGCCGCGTCGTCGGGCTGGCAGGCGGTGCCGTCGGCGCAGACGGCGTAGGGCACCTCCTCGGGGCCGCACTGTCCGCCCGCGGGGTAGGTGGCGCGCACGTTGAGCGTGTAGTCGCCGCTGTTGCTGCCGAACCCGTCGACGACCACGAACACGTCGCCGCCCTCCCACTGGAAGGTGATGCGGCTCTGCACGCCCTGCGCGTCGTCGTTGCAGGCGATCTCGGTGGGCTCGGGCATGCACAGGGGCGGGCCGGCGTCGGCCGGGGCGGCGTCCTGGGCCGCGTCGGGCCCCGGGCCCAGGTCCAGCTCCACGGGCGGCCCGAGGTCGAGCGCGTCGGGCGGGCCCATGTCGAGCTCGACGGGGGGGCCCAGGTCCTCCGCGCCTGCGTCGGCCGGACCGGCGTCCTCGACCCCGAGGTCCTCGACCCCGAGGTCGTCGGCGCCCAGATCCTCGGCCCCCAGATCCGCCTCGCCCAGGGCGCCGAAGCCGAGCATCTCGATCGCGGCGTCGACCAGCGCGTCGGCCTCGCCCGCGGCGTCCTCGGCCGGGCCGAGGTCGGCGGCGTCCGGCGCGCCGGCGTCGAGTGCGTCGGCGTCGGGCTCGACGAACGCGTCGGGCTCGATCCCCGCGTCCTCGACGCCCAGGTCGATCGCGGCCCCGCCGTCGCCGTCCGGCGGCGGCATCAGCGGACAGCCCTCGGTCGGCACGCACGCGCGCCGCGCGTACAGCACCGTGTCGAAGCTGCTGCCCAGCGTGTCCACCGTCACCTGCGCGGGGTAGGGCACCGGCACCCGGAACATGCGATCCGGGGCCTCGCTGAAGCCGCAGCCCGGCGTGTGCTGGTCCAGCCCGCCGAAGGTGCTGCCCCGCACCGGCAGCGGCGGCAGCAGCGGCTGCTCCTCGTCGCACGGGCCCAGCTCGCTGTCGTCCGCCGCCGCGATGCAGCCGTCGTCACCGCCCGCGAAGTCGACGAACCCGTCCTCGTCGTTGTCCACCCCGTCGGCGCACGCCGGCAGCACGTCCAGCGTCTCCTCGAGCGGGTCGTCCTCGCTGTTGCAGCCAGGGTCGGCGGGGTAGTCGGCGACGCCGTTCTCGTTGTTGTCCACGCCGTCCGAGCACTGGGGCGGGTTGAACTCGTTGGTGTCGTCGGGGCCGTCGCAGCCGATGTCCTCGAGGTCGATCAAGCCGTCCCCGTCGTTGTCGCAGCCGTCCTGGCAGGCCGGCTGGCGCGTCTCGAGCTCGTCGTTCGCGCAGGCGCACTCGAAGTCGGCGTTGATGTCGCGGAAGCCGTCGCCGTCCCGGTCGTAGTCGATGTTGCCGTCGCCGTCGTTGTCGCGGCCGTCGGCGCAGTCGCCGCCCTCGAAGTCGTCGGCGGCCGCCTCGCAGCGGGGATCCTCGCCGAAGTCGGTCAGGCCGTCCTCGTCGTCGTCGAAGCCGTTGGCGCACTGGGGCGGGACGGCTGGATCGGTCTCGTCGTCGTCGCTCAGCGCGTCGCAGCCGGGCTCGAAGGGGTAGTCGATCAGGCCGTCGCCGTCGTCGTCCTCACCGTTGGCGCAGGCCGCGGTCTCGCAGGTGCCGGCGCGGCAGGCCAGGCCGTCGGCGCAGGTCCAGGTGCCGGGCGGGCCGCAGTTGGCGCCGTCGGCCAGCGACGCGGTGATGCGCATGCGCCAGATGCCGCTGACGCGCGGGTTGCCGGCGTCGACGTGGATCCACAGGTCGCTGCCCGGGCCGGCCGGGCCCAGCTCGAGGCGGGCCGAGCCGAAGACGTCGCCGCTGTCGTCGTCGCAGCCCAGCTCGGGCCCGGCGCAGCCGGCGCGCGCGTACACCACCGTGTCGAAGTCGCTGTCGCGCGTGTCCAGCACCAGGCCAGCCAGCGGGCGATCCTCGGCGACGCGCCACAGCAGCAGATCCTCGGCGCCCGAGCCGGGGCCGCAGGTGCCCTCGAAGTCGTTGACCGCGTCGTTGGTGTTGCCGCGCGTGGTGGCGAGGCCGGCGATGAGCTCCGGCTCGGCGCGCGCGCACGGATCGTCCTCGGTGGGGTCGGCCGCGAACAGGCAGCTCTCCACGTCCTCGGGCCAGTCCGTCAGGCCGTCGCCGTCGTCGTCCTCGCCGTTGCTGCAGGCGGGCAGGGGGTCGGGATCCGTCTCGTCCTGGTCGTCGGGCACCGCGCAGCCGGGATCCGTCGGGTAGTCGATCGCACCGTCGCCGTCGTCGTCGACCGCGTTGCGGCAGGCGGGCACGTTGAACTCGTCGTCGCGCTCGGGATCGCCCTGGCAGCCGGGATCGCCGAGGTCGATCAGGCCGTCCTGGTCGTTGTCGCGGCGATCGCTGCAGGCGGGCGGCGGGAACTCGTCGTCGTCGCCGGCCGCGCGGCAGTTCTCGTCGTCGGGGTAGTCGATGTCGCCGTCGCCGTCGTCGTCGATGCCGTTGGCGCACTGGGGCGGCACCTCGGGATCGGTCTCGTCGTCGTCGCTGGGGCTCTCGCAGCCGGGATCGTTGGGGTAATCGAGGCGGCCGTCGACGTCGTCGTCCTGCCGGTTCGCGCAGGCGGCGGGCGCGCACAGGCCATCGACGCAGGCGCTGCCGAGGCGGCACTGCACGATGCCGCCCTCGGGCGGGCAGGGCAGGCCGTCGGGCAGCTCGGCCCGCAGGGTGAGGGTGAAGGGGCCCTGCTCTTCGAGGAAGCCGTCGACGATGACGTAGTAGTCGCCGCGCGTGGCCAGCGGCACCTCGAGGTAGCTGGTGCGCACCCCGTCGGCCTCGTCGTCGTTGCACCACTGATCGTCCGCGTCGTCGTCGCACACCTTGCGGATGCCGAGCAGGGTGTCGAAGGCCGAGCCGTCGGTGCTGGCGACGATGCGCTCGACGTTCTCGCGCAAGGTGAAGCGGAAGACGGCCTCGGGCGCGTTGTTGGTGCGGCAGCCGTTCAGCACGGCGGGGCGGCCGACGGTGGTGCCCTGCACCATCGTCAGGTTCGAGATGTCCTGCACGTCGTGCTCGGTGGCGCCGCACGCGCTGGCCTCGTTGGGGTCGGCCGTGTCGGCGCAGCCGGGATCGTCGGGGAAGTCCGTGCGGCCGTCGCCGTCGTTGTCGTCGCCGTCGCTGCACGCGGGGTTGGCCGGATCGACCTCGTCGGTGTCGGCGGCGTCGGCGCAGCCCGGGTCGAGGGGGAAGTCGATCAGGCCGTCGCCGTCGTCGTCCATGCGGTTGGCGCAGGCGGCGACGCCGGCGTCGCCCGCGTCGGTCGGGGCGGCGTCCGCGGCGTCGGCCCCACCGTCGGCCGGCGGCGCGGCGTCCGGGCGGGCGGCGTCCGGCGGCGTCCCGTCCATCGGCGTCACCCGCGCGTCTTCGACGCCCGTGTCGGGCACCGGGACGACCGTGTTCGTGTCGTCGCCGTCGTCACAGGCCCAGAAGAGCGCGGCCCCCAAGAACAACGCGATCCGTCGCATGGATCCCCCCGGATGCGGAACCTGCCATCTACCACCTGGGCCGGGGGCGCGTCCATGCCCGGGGCCCCGTTGCAGCGCCACCTGCGCCCGACCACGGCGATGGACCCCAGGAGACCGTGGTCGTCGTCGTCGTGGTGGTCGTGGTCGGCCGGTGCCCGAGGGTCGGATATCGAGGCGAGGTCCGCGTCGACTGAACGCTTCCCCGAGCCCGCGCGCCGTGCCCGCGCTTGCATCGACCACGACCACGACCACGGCTCCGGCGCGGCGGCCCGATCGGACGCCGCGCGCTGCGCGCGTTGTGCTTCGTGTGGACCTTCGGGTAGAGGGACGGCAGCACACGGGGAGACGACCATGCGCGCGGCGATGTGGACGATGGTGGCGGTGCTGGCCCTGGCGGTCGGCTGTGACGACGACGACACGGGCGGCGGCGGGCCGGCGCCGGACGCGGCGGGGGGCGAGGCCGACGGCGGCGGCGGGGCGCCGGGCGACGCGGCGCCACGGAGCGACGCGGCGCCGCGCGTGGACGCGGCGCCGATGCGCGACGCCGCGCCGGTGGTCGACGCCGCGCCGGCGGACGACGCCTCGGCGGTCGTGGACGCCGCGCCCGACGCCTTGGTGGACGCGGCGCCCGTCTCGGACGCCGCGCCCGACGCCGCGCCGGTGGTCGACGCCGCGCCGCCCGCGCCCGATGCCGGCGACGCCCCGGTCGCGCCCGACCTGCCCGAGGGCCTGTGCGATGCCTGCGCCCAGGACGGCGACTGCGCCGGCCTGGGCATGGGCGCGGGCTGCAACGACCTGATCGGCGGCAAGGCCTGCGTGCCCGGCTGCGCCGAGAACGCCGACTGCCCGCCCGCCTTCGCCTGCCTGTTCAACCGCTGCATCCCCAGCGGCGCGCGCTGCGACAGCTGCGCCGTCGTCGGCTGCCCGGCCGGCCAGCAGTGCAGCGAGTTCACCGGCCAGTGCAGCGAGCGCGCGGGCCGCTGCGGCGGCTGCCAGGAGGACGGCGACTGCGCGCAGGATCTGTTCTGTCGCCCGGTGGGGCTGGGCCGCAACTGCGTCGAGGCCTGCGTCGACGGCGCCTGTCCGGACGGCTTCCGCTGCGATGGCGGCGCGTGCCTGCCGGCGAGCGGCTTCTGCGACGCCTGCGGCGGCTGCGGCGGCGCGCTGCCGGTGTGCAACCCGATCAACCGCACCTGCGTCGAGTGCGGCCCCGGCAACCCCTGCGCCCTCGGCAGCGTGTGCGATCTCACCGGGGCCTGCGTGGCGCCGCCCATGGGCGTCGAGTGCAACAGCAACCTCGACTGCCGCGACGCCGCGCGCCCCATCTGCGACATGCAGCGCTGCAT
The DNA here is from genome assembly GCA_030426945.1 of bacterium. Taxonomy (GTDB): domain Bacteria; phylum Myxococcota_A; class Bradymonadia; order UBA7976; family UBA1532; genus JACKDN01. The sequence goes on along the minus strand of JAUHXL010000055.1, from coordinate 9,718 downwards.
CGGCTGCCGCGACGACGCCGGCTGCCCGGCCGGCCAGACCTGCGTCGAGAACGCCTGCGCCGACGCCGGCGACCCTTGCGCCGGCGTCACCTGCCAGGAGGGCTCGGCCTGCGCGGCGGGTCGCTGCGAGCCCGGCTGCGCCCGCGACGCCGACTGCGGTGACGAGCGCCGCTGCAACCCCGTCACCGGCCAGTGCTACCGCGGCGATCAGCGCTGTGATCGCGACGGCGCGACGGCGGTGTGCGCCCCCGGCGGCGTGTGCCGCGACGATCCGCTCGACCGCAACCGCACGGTGTGCAGCTGCCTGAAGACGGATCCGAACGACGCCATGGAGGCCAACGAGGACCACCGGGTGCCGTGTCAGCCCGGCGGGCAGTGCCTGCAGTTCGGGGCCGATCCTGGGGTGTGCATCGCGCCGTAGCACTGCGGTCGGGGCGCCTCGGCGCCCCAGGTCGTGGTCGTGGTCGTGGTCGTGGTCGTGGTCGACCTGGTCCTGGCTGAGCGCCCGCATGGGCGCGGCGCACGGTGATGAACAGACCCCGCCGGGGCTCGTGTGGTGGGGCTGTCGTCCAGCGCTGCGCTCGAATCGGCGGGCAGGCGCTCTGTCGGGTTCGACCACGACGACGACCACGACCACGACCACGGCCCGCTGTCGGCGGGCACTGCGCTCAGTGCTGGGGCTCCCAGTGCGCGGGGCTACGCCACAGGCGCGAGCGCAGCAGCTGCCGCTCGTAGACGAACTCCTTGGGCAGGCGATCGAAGAACTGATCCAAGGGATCGTCGGCGCCCAGCTCCAGCCGGCGGACGTCGTCGCGATCCACCGACATCAGCGTCTGGAACTCGGCCTCGGGGAAGTCGAGCCCCTGCCAGTTCAGGTCCTCGTAGCGCGGCATCCAGCCCAGAGGGCTCTCGATGCCGTAGCCCTTGCCCTGCACGCGGTCGAGGATCCACTCGATGACGCGCAGGTTCTGGCCGAAGCCGGGCCACAGGAAGCGGCCGTCGGCGTCGCGGCGGAACCAGTTGACGCGGAAGATGCGGGGCGGGTTGGGCACGCGGCGGCCGACGTTCAGCCAGTGCGTGAAGTAGTCGGCCATGTTGTAGCCGCAGAAGGGCAGCATGGCCATCGGATCGCGGCGCACGGCGGCCTGGCCTTCGGCGGCGGCGGTGGCCTCGCTGCCCATCGTGGCCGCCAGGAAGACGCCGTGCGACCAGTTGAAGGCCTGGAACACCAGCGGCACCGTGTGGCGCATGCGCCCGCCGAAGATGAAGGCGCTGATCGGCACGCCGGCGGGATCCTCCCAGGCCGGGTCGTAGCTGGGGCATTGCTGCAGCGGGGCGGTGAAGCGGGCGTTGGGGTGCGCGGCCGGCTCCTTCGAGTCGGGCGTCCAGTCGCGGCCCTTCCAGTCGATCAGGTGCGCCGGCGGCTCGGCCGTCATGCCCTCCCACCACACGTCGCCGTCGTCGGTGAGCGCCACGTTGGTGAAGATGCAGTTCTTCGCCAGGGCCGCCATCGCGTTCGGGTTCGAGGCGTCGCTGGTGCCCGGCGCGACGCCGAAGAAGCCGGCCTCCGGGTTGATGGCGCGCAGGACGCCGTCCGCGTCCGGCTTGATCCACGCGATGTCGTCGCCGACGGTCCAGAAGCGCCAGCCCTCGTAGCCCTCGGGCGGCACCAGCATCGCCAGGTTCGTCTTGCCGCAGGCGCTGGGGAACGCGGCGCCGAGGTAGGTGCGCGAGCCGTCCGGGCGCTCGACGCCGGCCACGAGCATGTGCTCGGCCAGCCAGCCCTCGTCGCGCGCCATGACCGACGCGATGCGCAGGGCGAAGCACTTCTTGCCCAGCAGCGCGTTGCCGCCGTAGCCGCTGCCGTAGGACCACACCTCGCGCGTCTCGGGGAAGTGCGTGATGTAGCGGTTCTGCGGATCGCAGGGCCACGCGACGTCGGCCTCGCCCGGCTCGAGCGGCTGCCCCACCGAGTGCACGCAGGGGATGTACTCGCCGTCCTCGCCCAGCGCGTCGAGCGCGCCCTGGCCCATGCGCGTCATGATGCGCATGTTGACCGCGACGTAGGGCGAGTCGGTCAGCTCGACGCCCACGTGGGCGATGGGCGAGCCGTAGGGCCCCATGCTGAAGGGCACCACGTACAGGGTGCGGCCCCGCATGCAGCCGTCGAACAGCGCGCGCAGCGTCGCCTTCATCTCCTTGGGGTGCGCCCAGTTGTTGGTCGGGCCGGCGTCGTCGCGGCTGTTGCTGCAGATGAACGTGCGGTCTTCCACGCGCGCCACGTCGCGCGGATCGCTGCGGCACAGGTAGCTGTTGGGCCGCTTGGCGGGGTTCAGGCGCAGGAAGGTGCCGGCGTCGACCATCTGCTGGCAGAGGGCGTCGTACTCCGCCTCCGAACCGTCGCACCAGTACACGCGCTCGGGTCGCGTCAGCGCGGCGAACTGCTCTACCCAGGCCCGCAGGCGGGCGTGCGTCGTGCGGCCGGGGCCGATGTGCTCGATGCTCATGCGTCCTCCTCCTTGGGGTCTTCGATGCCGGCGACCGCCGGTCGTCGCGCCCCCGTGATGTCGACCAGCACCGCGTCGCCCTGCACCCGCGCCGGGTAGCAGGGCACCACGAGGTTCGGCAGCACCGTGTGGGCGCCGTCCGACAGACGGAACGCCCAGTAGTGCCAGCCGCAGAGCAGGTTGCCCTCGTCGTCCAGCAGCCCCAGCTCGCTGAAGGGGGCGCCGCGATGCGGGCATTGATCGAAGAAGGCGTAGACGGCGTCGCCACGTCGGGCGATGGCCAGCTTCAGCTCGCGCCCATCGTCGAGCGCGACGCGCGCCCCGCCCACCTCGCCGTCCGCGAAGTCGGCCAGGGCACCCACGCGCCGCCAGTCGGGCGTCATCGCCGGATCCGCGTCAGGCGCACGCCCACGGCGGCCGGCGTGCCGGCGACCGGTGGATCGAGCTTGCGCAAGGTGATCTCGACGCGACCGATGGGGAAGGCGTCCAGCAGGTGGGCGCAGATGGCCTCGGCCAGCGACTCGATCAGGCGGAAGCTGTGGGCGGCGCTGCAGGCGAGGACGGCATCGGCCAGGCGGCCGTAGTCGAGGGTGTCGCTCAGGCGGTCGTGGGCGGCGGCCGCCGCGGCGTCCACGTCGACGGCGAGGTCGACGCGGAAGCGGCAGCCGTCCCGACGCTCGTGATCGAAGACGCCGTGAAGTCCGACGAACTCGAGGCCTTCGACGAAGACGGTGTCCGCGTGCATCGCGGGCTTTCTACGCCAAAACGGGGTCAGAGTCGACGGGGATCGGGCCGGAGGCTCGGCGCAGAGACGGACGGCGGGCGGTCGGGGCGGCACTGTGGATCGGCCGGGCTATCAGCGGTCAGCGGTCAGCTCTCAGCCGGGCTCCGACCGCCGCGCCCCGGTCGGCCGCGGCGATCGAAGCGAGGGACGGCGCCCTCGGCCCCCAGCGGGGCGGCGCGCCCACGCGCCCATGCTCGTCGGGAGGTCACGCTCAGGCCGCGGCCCACGCCCTGGTGAAGAAAAGCTGAAAGCTCGGCGAAGCCGGCGGGCTGACCGCTGATAGCTGACAGCCCCTCCGGTTCGCTGACGGGGTCGGTCGAGCGCCCCGTGCGACGCACGCGGGACGCGGCCGACGCGGGGGGCGGGGCGCGAGGAGGGGTCGAGCGGGGTGCGTCCGGCGGCGGTCACGGCGAGGCGCGGCGCCGCAGGCATACCCGCGGTCTGTCGAGGCGACGGAACGCTGCCGTGGCCGTCGCCGGGCGTGCCCGGCGAAGCGCCCCGACCGCGCGCCGCCACCCGCGGAGGCTCAGCCGTGCTTCTCGAACCAGGCCTTCGAGCCCTCGGGATCGCCCTGCATGGTGTCGGCGCCCTCGTCCCAGTCGGCGGGGCACACCGCGCCGGTCGCGGCCGACTTCTGGAAGGCGTGCAGGACGCGCAGGACCTCGGCGGTGCTGCGGCCGACGTTGAGGTCGTGCACGACCTGGTACACCAGCTTGCCCTCGGGGCTGATGATGAACAGGCCGCGCAGGGCGACGCCGGCGTCCTCGAGCAGCACGCCGTAGTCGCGGCTGATGTTCTTGCTGATGTCGGCCAGCAGCGGGATGTCGATGTCGCCGAGGCCGCCGTGCTTGCGCGGCGTGTTGATCCAGGCGAGGTGGCTGAACTTGCTGTCCACCGAGCACGCGATGACCTCGGTGTTCATCGCCCGGAACTTGTCGATCGCGTCGCTGAACGCGGTGATCTCGGTCGGGCAGACGAAGGTGAAGTCCAGCGGGTAGAAGAACAGGACGACCCACTTCCCCTTGTAGTCGGACAGCGAGATGTTCTTGAACTCGCCGTCGATGACCGCGTCGCCGCTGAAGTTGGGGGCGTCCTGCTGAACCTGGATGCTCATGTCGACGTGACTCCTGAGGGCCGTCGCGCGGCCCGTGCCTCGAAATTTCCTGGTCTGTGCCGCACCGGCCCCGCGCGAGGCGGCGCCGCGACGGGCGGTAGCCTAAACACGCCCCTTGGGGTGCGCAACCGGTGCAGCGGGCTGCGGGCAAAGATGCGAGGTGCGGCGCGAGGGTCGCGCCGCATCGTGCGCCGCGGGGCGCTGCCTCTCTTGTGCGCGGCGCGCGCAGGGGTTAGTTTTCGCGCCGTCGCCGCCGCGGAGACTCGCTTTGATCGACCTGCGTACGTTCACCTACATCGACGTCCTGCAGCCCCAGCTCACCGGCTTCCTGCAGACCGTGTCGCCCGGCTTTCTGCCCCTCGAACGGCAAGCCGTGCTGTTCGTCGAGGTGGCGCCCGGCATGTCGGTCAACGCCGTCACCGACGTCGCGCTCAAGAAGACCAGCGCCCAGCCCGGCCTGATGATCGTCGAGCGCGCGTTCGGCGTGCTCGAGCTGCACAGCTTCGATCAGGGCCAGATTCGGGCCGCCGGCGACGCCATCCTCGAGCACTACGGCCTGACCGAGCAGGACCGCATCAAGCCCGAAGTGCGCACCAGCGAGCGCATCACCGGCGTCGACGGGCACCAGGCGATGCTGATCAACCGCATGCGCCACGGCGACATGATCGGCGAGGGCCAGACGCTGTACGTCTTCGAGTGCGAGCCCGCCGGCTACGCGTGCATCGCCGCCAACGAGGCCGAGAAGGCCGCCGACGTGCGGTTGCTCGAGGTGGTGACCTTCGGCGCCTACGGGCGCCTGTACCTCGGCGGGTACGAGGCCGAGATCGCCGAGGCCGAGAAGGCCATCTTCGCCACCCTCGAGGCCATCGACGGGCGCCCGCTGAAGAAGCGCTGAGCCGCCCGCCCCGTTCCTCTCTCTCCGGAGACATCCCATGTTGACGACCAGCGACTTCAAGAAGGGCGTGCGCGTCGAGATCGACGGCCAGCCGTGGACCATCGTCAGCGTCGCGACCCAGAGCCCGAGCGCGCGCGGCGCCGCCACCCTGGTGAAGGCGCGCCTGCGCAACGTGCTCAGCGGGCAGATCAGCGACCGCACGTTCAAGTCGGGCGAGAAGTTCCGGGAGCCCGACCTGCAGCACCGGCCCGCGCAGTACCTGTACAGCGCGCCCGAGGACGACGGCACCGTCTACCACTTCATGGATGCGGCGAACTACGAGCAGTTCGAGCTGCGCGACGACGATCTGGGAGACGACGCCCAGTGGTTGGTCGAGAACCTCGAGGTGCGGGCGGTCGTCTACAACGACCGGGTGGTGGGCATCGAGCTGCCGCAGTTCGTGGAGATGGAGCTGGAGTCGGTCGAGCCCGGGTCGAAGGGGGACACCGCCAGCGGCGGCGTCACCACGACGGCGACGACGGTGACCGGGATTCGGGTGCAGGTGCCGCTCTACATTCAGGCAGGTGACCGCGTGCGGATCGACACGGGGACGGGCAGCTTCAAGGACCGCGTCTGATCGGCTGGCCTCGGCGGCGCGCTCGCCGCACCCGTGTCGCCGCGCAGCTTCGCGGCGGGACCGCGCAGCCGTCGGACGTGGGGGCGGCGCCAGCGATTGATTGAGGACCGGCGGCTCCTTGCGGCGCCGCGGCTCGTGGGTTGGGCGCCCCGCGACGCCCACGCGCTCTTCGCGGCTGGCGCGCCGCGGATCGCCAAGGTTCGAGGAAGGTACTCCGTACCTCCCTCGAGCTCCCACCGGCCAGGGCTCCGCCCTGGACCCGTTCGGACTCACGAAGGCGAGACAGCAGCGTGGGTGCTGAGTTGCAGGCCTTCTGGCGCCGCGCCAGTTGACGGCCGCGGCGGCTCACGGACAAGGCCAGCCGACCTTGTCTCGCAAGATTTGGCGGCGGCGTCGCCCTCTCGCGCCATTGCCCGCCAGCGACCTGAGCGCTGGGGTCGACTCCATCACGGCGCCGACAGCCGCGCATTTTCTGAAAAGAAGGCGGGCAAAGCCGCTCCTGAAACGGGCGACGCCGCCGCCAAATCATGACGCCAGAGTCGGGGCCTTGACCGTTCGCCGAGAAGCGTGGGTGGTAGGTGCTCGTCTCGCGCGCTGCGCTGGATGCTTGGCTGCGTGGCGTCGTGGGCGTGGGGGCGAGGCGGACGTGGAGGGTGTGCGCGGGACGTCTGCCCTCGGACGTCGCTGCGGTGGCCGGCCCGCCAGCCGGTTCATCCGCCACGGCCTCGCAAATCGGCCCACCGCAACTTTCCGCTCAAGAAGTCGCCGTCGCGGTCGATGCGAGGGTGTGTTGCTCCACTTCCCCGACGAGCCCCTCCGCTTTCGTGCGCTGCGGCTCGAGGCGCACGAGCGCTTCTGCCTCCGGTATCGGCGGCCGGTCCTCCGGCGGTTCGGGCTGGAGAGCGAGGACCTCGGCGTCTTCGTCGTCTGGTGCGACGACTGCCAGCGCACGGCCGCGCGGCTGATCGGGTTCCCCGAGCTCGACTTCGACCTGACGCTGGACGCCCTCGAGGAAGAGGTGCGCACGCGCGCGGACGCGCCGCAGAACGGGTGGCGGCCCGAGGCGTGCCCGCACTGTGCGGCCCCGGATCCGACGCCCATCGCGGCCTACTACGGTCGCTACCTGCCCGAGGCCGAGGTCGACCTGCACCTCGAGCTGATCTTCGGCGGCGGCCGCGTGGTGCGCATCGAGCACCACCAGATGACGCCCGACGGCGACTCGGTGGCGCTCGACCGGCCGGACGACGCCTGGGACTTCCACGACCTGTTCGGGGCGCCCCTGTCGCTGCGCGTGCTGTGGCGCGCCTTCATCGACCGCCACCTGTACGCCGACCGGCTCGAGATGGTGTGCGTGCAGCCCGGCTACTACCTGGGTCTGCGCCCCTTCACCGACGATCCCGAGACGGCGGGCGCGCTGTTCGAGGACTTCGGCGAGATCATCGAGGCCTTGCGCACCGAGCGGCCCTACGACGCCATCACCTTCCTCCGCGACCGCGAGGAAGAGGGCATCCCGGTGCCGGTCGACGAGAGCTACCACACCTGGCTGGCCGCCTACGCGCACGACGTGGGCGAGGCCACCATCGAGCCCTTCGTGGTGGCCGACAGCGCGACCTTCATCGCCACGCTCGCGCGCCACGCCGCGCTGTACGGCATCACGGTCGATCGCGCCAGCGACGACCAGACGCTGTTCGTCCGCTTCCACACCGCCGACCTGGACGTCCAGCTCAACCTCGGCCCGGTCTTCTTCCGCGTGCTGCACGAGGGCTGGACCTTCCACCAGGGCCTGCGCCGCCACTTCGAGCGCGAGCTGCGCGCCCTGGCCGCCGCCGCCCAGGTGCCCGCCCTGCTGCGCGCCGCGCTGCCCGACCACCGCGTCGAGGTGCCCGGCGGCGCCACGCTGGTGGTGCACGACCCGCAGGGCAGGGCGGTGTTCGCGGACGATCTGGTCGCCTTCGCGACGCGGCACGACCTGCGGACGGACGAGGGCATCGGGGCGCTGGTCGCCGAGGTGCGGGGCGGGGCGGGGGCGAGCTGAGGGGGCGGGGCTCAGCGGCGACGCGCTGAGCAGCCCGAGCGACGAGGGCCGATCACTCCGCCGCGCACTCGGGGAGCGATGGGAGGCTCCAAATCTCGTGGTGACCGTCGAGGACGTAGGTCCAGCGCGCCCGCTGCTGATCCGTGATGCACGGGCTGCCGCCGAACAGGACGTAGCGGTCCTCCTGCGTGTCGTACCACGCCTCCGACCCGCCCGTGCTGCCCGCGTTGACGTTGCAGAAGAGCACCTCGGTCAGCTTCACGCAGGCCGAGCCGTCGGCGTTGGTCCCCTTGGTCAGGCCGGTCACGGGATCGCCGTCGCGGGGGCAGGAGCCGTCCGCGTTGGGCTCGAGACAGCCGACGAAGAGCGCGTCGGCGACGGTCGCGTCGGTGGGCTCGGCGTCGCTCGCGTCGTCGGCGTCCTCGGCGCAGGCGGAGGCGAGGACGGTGAGGAGGAGGACGGGGAGGAGACGGCGGCGCGACTCGGCACTGCTCATCGGTTGTCCTCCTCGTTCGCGCATTGAGGCAGCGAGATCACGCCCCAGGCCTCGTGGTGCGTGTCGCCGAAGTAGCTCCACCGCGCCCGGTCCGTCACGCAGGGGCTGCCGCCGAACAGCACGTAGCGATCCTCCTGGGCGTCGTACCAGACCTCCGACCCGCCCGTGCTGCCCGCGTTGACGTTGCAGAAGAGCACCTCGGTCAGCATGGCGCACGGCGCACCATCTGCGTTGGTGCCTCGGGTCAGCCCGCTCACGGGGTCGCCGTCGCGGGGGCAGGAGCCGTCCGTGTTGGGCTCGAGACAGCCGACGAAGAGCGCGTCGGCGACGGTCGCGTCGGTGGGCTCGGCGTCGCTCGCCTCGTCGGCGTCCTCTGCACAGGCGACCGCGAGCAGAGCGAGCAGCAGCCCGGGCAGCACGCGGCGGCGCGACGCGGGGCTCCTCATCGGTTGTCCTCCTCGGTCGCGCACTGGGGCAGCAAGATGATGCGCCAGGCTTCGTGCTCCGTGTCGCTGACGTAGGTCCAACGCTCGGTGTCGGTGACGCACGGTCGGCCCCCGAAGTAGACGTACCGATCCGCCTGTGCGTCGTACCAGGCCTCGTTGCCGCCCGTGCTGCCGGCGTTGACGTTGCAGAACAGCACTTCGGTGCGCACGGCGCAGGCGGACCCGTCGGCGTTGGTGCTCTGGGCCAGGCCGGTCTCGGGGTCCCCGTCGCGGGGGCAGGAGCCGTCCGCGTTGGGCTCGAGGCAGCCGACGAAGAGCGCGTCGGCGACGGTCGCGTCGGGGGGCGCGGCGTCGCTGGCGTCGGCGCCCGACGACCCGTCGTCGGCGTCCTCCGCGCAGCCGAACGCGTGGCACGTGAAGACGAGGACGCAGGAGGCGAGGGACCTCGCCAGGGGTCCGCGTTTCCTTCGTCGCGAAGGCGTGCCGGGGCGCCGGCGAAGCCGAAAAGGTGGATTGGTGGCCAAGAGGTGCCCTACCCGTTGATTGCCCACCGCGATGATGCGCCCGGCCTCCAGGACCGATCAAGCGGGCGCGCCGAGCCTCGGGCGTTCGGCGTCGTGACCTCGGGGCGCCGCGTGGGCCTCGGGTCGTTGCGCGCGTGTGGTGCCGCCCCGGGGCCAGGGCCCACCCGCCCACGGTCGGAAGCGGGCCCGTCCCCGCCGTTGACCGGGCGCAGGCGCGGTCATACGATGCGCCGTCCTCGAGACCTTGGAGATCCCCCATGGAGTTCCTGCGCACGCTGAAGCGCACGCATACGAACGGGCA
>JAUHXL010000581.1 GCA_030426945.1 bacterium | reverse complement strand
CGACCAGCTGGCCCTGCCCGGTCGCGTGGCGCTGGTGCAGGGCGGCGAGGATGCCCACCACCCCATAGAGCGCGCCGCCCCCCAGATCGGCCGCCTGGAAGCCCGGCTGCGCGACGTCGGCGCCGTCACCGCTGATGCCGGCCAGGCCGGCCAGCGCCAGGTAGTTCAGGTCGTGGCCGGCGCGCTGCGCCAGCGGACCCGTCTGGCCGTAGCCGGTGATCGCGCAGTAGATCAGCCGCGGGTTGATCGCCCGCAGGGCCTCGTAGCCGACGCCCAGGCGGTCGAGCACGCCGGGGCGGAAGCTCTCGATGAGCAAGTCGGCCGACGCCGCGAGCCGGCGCAGCACCTCGGCGCCTTCCGGCGTCTTGAGGTCGAGCGCCACGCCCCGCTTGTCGCGGTTGAGCGCCGCGAACACCGCGGACATGCGCCCGCCGAGCGGCGGAAACCACCGGGCGTAGTCGCCCCCCTGCGGCGCCTCGATCTTGATGATCTCGGCGCCCAGATCGGCCAACAGCAGCGTAGCGAAGGGGCCCGGCAGCAGCCGGGTCAGGTCGAGGACGCGGACGCCTTCGAGGGGGCGGGGCACGGCCGAATGCTCGGCGCTGCTCAGGTCCCGAGGACCTGGCTGAGCTTCATCGCGAGGCTCATGTTCCCGGCGATCTGCAGCTTGCCCATCATGAACAGCTGCGGGCCCGGGGTGGCGCCGGTGACGAGGTTCACGAAGTCCTCGTCGGCCACGGTGATGGTGCAGTCGGCGTCGTCGTCGGTGCCGCCCTTGACGGTGCCGTCGCGGCAGTCGATGTACCAGTCGCCGCCGTCGTCGCCGGTGATGTGGAACTGGTAGACGGCGTCGAGATCCTTGACGGCGGCCTTGGCGGCGTCGTCGCTGAGGCGCTCGGCGATCTGCTTCTCGAAGATGTCCTTCGGGGTCATCGCGACTCTCCCTGGTGTTCGGTGCCGGATCTCGGTGCGCGCTGGCCCGGCGCCCGGCTGGCTTTCGGACGCCGGACGGTAACCGCGGAAAAACGCCGGTGTCAATGGCGCAGTGCGGTGTCCTCAGCCGCGCCCGGCGCGGGTGACCCCGCGGCCCGACGCGGCGACGAAGGCCGCCAGCGCGGCGACGTTGGGGTCGTCGCTCGAGGCGAGCCGCCGGGCCGCTTCGGCGCGCCCTGGCTGCAGCAGCAGCGCCCGGTACGCGGTCTTCAGCGCGGCCCGCCCGGCGGCGTCGATGCCGGCGCGGCGCAGGCCGGTGACGTTCAGCCCCAGCAGCCGCGCGCGGTCGCCGGCGGCCAGGCAGAAGGGCGGCACGTCGCGGCTGACCATCGCGTTGGCCGCGACGAAGGCCAGGCGCCCGATGCGCGCGAACTGGTGCACCGCCGCGTGCCCGCCGAACGTGACGCCGTCGTCCACCTCCACGTGCCCCGCGAGGCTGACCCCGTTGGCCAGCGTCACGCCGTCGCCCAGCCGGCCGTCGTGGCCCACGTGCGCCTGGGCCATCAGCAGGTTGCCGTCGCCCAGCCGGGTGAGGCCGCCGCCGTGCGCGGTGCCCCGCGAGATCGTGACGCCCTCGCGGAAGACGTTGTCGGCGCCGCAGACCAGGCGGAAGGGCGCGTCGGGGTCGGTCCGGCGATCCTGGGCGGGCCCGCCGACCACCGCGAAGGGGTGGACCACGCAGCGCGGCCCCAGCGTGGTGTGCGGCCCGATGATCGCGTAGGCGTGCAGGACGCAGCCCGCGCCCACCCGCGCGCCGGCGCCGACCATCGCCGTCGGGTGGATCCGCGCGTCGGGCGCGACCTCGGCCCCCGGATCGATCATGGGCGCACGAGCGCGCGCAGGCGCGCGATGCGGCGCAGGCGCACGCGGTTGGGCTCGGCGGGGTGACCGCTGTAGGCGGCGCCCCCGGGCAGCGAGCGGGTGACCCCGCTCTGGGCCGCCACCCGCGCGCCGGCGCCCACGGTGACGTGGCCGGTGACCCCGGCCTGCCCGCCGAGGACGACGCCGTCCTCGAGGATGGCCCCGCCCGCGACGCCCACCTGCCCGCAGAGCACCGCGCCGGCGCCGATGACCGCGTTGTGGCCCACCTGCACCAGGTTGTCGAGGTGGGCGCCGGGCCCCACGCGGGTGACACCGACGGTGGCCCGGTCGACGCAGGTGTGGGCGCCGAGCGTCGCGCCGGCGCCGATCACGGCGACGCCGGTGTGAGGCACGCGACCCTCGGCGTCGAGGCCGAAGCCGACGCCCCCCACGACGGCCCGCACGCCGAGCAGCGCGTCGGCGCCGACGACGCAGCCGTCGAGGACCGCGGCGCCCGGGTGCAGCGTCGCGCGGGCCCCGATGCGGGCGCCGGCGCCGACGACGACGTGGGCGTGCAGCGCCGCGCCGGCCTCGACGGCGGCCTCCGCCCCGATGACCACGAAGGGACCGATCCGCGCGCCGGGGTCGATGTGCGCGCTGGGGTCGATCACCGCGGTCGGGTGGGCGCCGATCGCGGGGGGCCGCAGGGCCGGCCCCGGGTGCAGACAGCGCAGGGCGCGGCCCCAGGCACCGCGCGCGTCGTCGGCGACGAGCCGCGCGACGTCGGCGGGCAGGTGCTCAGCGAGGGCGGGCGAGACGACGACGGCGCCGGCGCCGGTGTGCGCCGCCGCGCCGCGCCAGCGGGCCTCGAGCAAGGCCGAGAGGTGGGAGGGGCCCGCGCCGTCGAGGGGCGCGGCCCGCGTGACGACCCGGTCGCCGGGTCCGACGAGGCGCGCGCCGACGGCCTGGGCCAGCGCGTCGAGCCGCAAGGGCGTCCCGGGTCTGCTCACGAGCCGTTGGTGGTCCTTCCGACCGGCTTTCAGCTGTCAGCGATCAGCTGTCAGCCGGGCCTCGTTCCCTGTGCCGGGTTCGAAGCCGCCCGGCCAACTCGAGGCGCCGGGCGACCGGGCAGAAGCTACAACCGTCGCGACGGAGCTGAAAGCTGACCGCTGAAAGCTGATAGCCCGACCGTCATGGCGGGGCGTGGGGTGAAGCAACGGGTCTGCATCACACCCGGGGCCTGCCCGCTACTTCTTGCCCTCGCCGGCGTTGTAGCGCCGGATGAGGTCGTTGGTCAGGTCGAGGTGGCGCGGCGCCCACAGGATCGACGACTCGGTCTTCTCGAAGATCATCGTGAAGCCCTCGGCCTCGCCCATCTTGGCCAGGATGCGGGCCATGCGCTCGAAGATGCCCTTGGTCAGCTTGGCCTCCTCCTGGGCGAGCTCCTTCTGAAGCTGGGCGAAGGTCATCTGCAGCTGGCCGAGCTTCTCGCGAAACTCCTTCTCCTTGGTCTGCCGCACGTCGTCCTTCATGAAGGCCTTCTGGGCCTCGAAGTTCTTCTGCAGGGCCCGCAGCTCCTCCTGCTTCTTGTCGAGCTCGGCCTGCCGCTCGGTCTTCATCTTCTCGAGCGTGGCCTTGGCCTTCTTGCCCTCCTCGACCTCGAGCAGGGCGCGCTGCAGGTCGACGAAGGCGATCTTCACCTCGGCCTGAGCGGCGCCGGCGAAGAGCAGCAGCAACATGGGGAGCGCGCGCAGAGCGTGACGCATGGGGAAGCCTCCTAGAAGAAGTTGCCGATCGAGAAGTCGAACACCGAGCTCTCCTCGTCGTCGCGGGGCGCGAAGGGGAAGCCCCACTCGAAGCGCAGCGGGCCGATCGGCGAGAACCAGCGAATGCCGAAGCCCCACGAATAGCGAAGCTCACTGAACTTGTCGTCGACGTCGTCCCGCCGGTCGAAGGCGTTGCCGCCGTCGAGGAAGAGGACGCCGCGGATGCCGACGCGCTGGAAGATCGGGAATTCGATCTCGGCGTTCCCGATCCACTGCTCGGTGCCGCCGATGTTGAAGGGCTCGGTGCCCGAGTCGGGTCGCGCGGCGTCGGGCACGCCGATCGTGGGGCCCAGCGTGTTGCGGCGGAAGCCGCGCACGGTCAGCGGGCCGCCGACGAAGAAGCGCTCGAAGATGGGCACGCCGGTGCGCAGGGGGCTGGTGATGAGGCCCCACTGGGCGTTCAGCTTCAGCGTGATGTCGAAGCCGAGGTCGTAGTAGTAGCGGCCGCGCACCTGGTAGCGGGTGAACAGGTTCTCCGAGCCGAGGAACTCGTTGGCGTTCTCGGCGCTGGCGCTGGCGAAGATGCCCGAGCTGGGGAAGAGCCGGTTGTTCCGCGTGTCGTAGAACAGGCTGAAGCGCAGGCTGCTGGTCAGGCCGTTGTTGAACAGGTTGGCGATCGGCACCGCGGCGCGGCTGCTGCCGAAGCCGCCGAGGCGCACGTCCACCTGCTCGAGCGTGTAGGTCACCGCCACCGACCAGTCGTCGCTCAGCGGGTAGCCCAGCGTCAGATCGCCGCCGAGGCTCTCGCGGGTGAAGTCCTCGAAGTTGGTCTCGAAGCGGTAGACGTTGGTGGCGAAGCGCACCTTGGTGTCGAGGAAGTAGTCGTCGGCGAAGCGCACGTTGGCGATGGTGCGGATCTTCGACAGCGTCGCCTGCAGGCTGAGGCTCTGCCCGC
>JAUHXL010000054.1 GCA_030426945.1 bacterium | reverse complement strand
CGCGGGCACCTGGTCGAGGTGCGCCAGCACGTACACGCGGGCCGCGTGGGTGGGGTAGTCGAGGATGGCCGGCGTCTGCACCAGCCACAGCGGCAGCCAAGCCACCCCGTTGAGGGCAGCGAAGAGGGCCCACCAGGTGCGTCGCGTGATCATGGGGCCCTTCCTGCCTGTCCCCGCGTGGCGGATCAACCCTGGCGAGGCGCCGGGTCCGAGGTCGTGCCCTTCGACGGGGCGGGGCGCGCCTCGCTATGATGCGCCGGATGAACACCTATCCGCACCGAAGTCTGCCCGCTTGCCTCGTCACCCTCACCCTGGCCCTCGCCGCGTGCGCCTGCGGCAGCAACGGATCGCCCTCCACCGCCTCGCCCGCCGACGCCTGCCCCGGCTGCGGCGGCGGGGGCGGGGAGCCCGGTGATCGGGGCCCCACGCTCGACCTGTCGGTCGGGGACGCCGCGCGCCCGCCGGCGGGCGACGTGCCCGATTGGATCGGCGTCACCCACGCGACCCAGAAGATCCGCCCGACCACCGCGCTGCCCACGGCGCGCTCGGTCGCGCTCGAGGCGGCGCGCAACGAGTTCGAGGCCTACCAGATCGTCGTCGACGGCGGCGCCGACGGGCGGACGATCACCGGCGTCACGCCGGGCCTGCTGACCGGGCCGGGCGGCGCGGCGGTGCCGCCGACGGCCCAGTGGGTCTACCGCGTCGGCCTCTACGAGGTGGTCACCCCATCGAGCGAGGACGGCGCGCCCGGCGCGTGGCCCGATCCGCTGGTGCCCGACGTCGACGTCTTCTACGGCGAGAAGCGCAACGCCTTCCCGCTCGAGGTGCCCGCCGGCGAGCGGCGCGCGGTGTGGGTCGAGACGCTCGTGCCCCTCGACATCCCCGGCGGCAGCTACACCGGCACCACCACCATCGAGACCAGCGAGGGCAGCTTCGCCCTCAACGTCGGCCTGCGGGTCTTCGACTTCGACCTGCCCAGCACCGCGACCCTGAAGTCGGCCTACGCGATGGGCTGGAACGCGCCCTGCGTCGCCCACCACGGCAGCTACGACGCCTGCGGCGGCGACGCCGGCATCGAGCACTTCAACACCCTGTACGCCCAGGCCGCGCTCGATCACCGGATCAGCATCGAGTCGGTGATCTACCAGTGGCCCACCGACGACGACTGGCGGCACTTCGACGCGGTGTACGGGCCGCTGCTCGAGGGGCGCGCGCCCTTCGTGCGCCTGCCGGGCGCCAGGCTGACCACCCTGCAGGTGTACACGATCAACACGCCCGATCCCGAGCTCGCCGCGCGCGTGCGCCGCGAGCACGTCGAGACGCGCGGCTGGGACGTCACGCTCTTCAACTACACCTGCGACGAGCCCCCCGCCGGCTGTCAGTGGAACGAGATCAAGGGGCGGGGCGATCCCGTCCGCCGGGGCGGCGTGCGCACGATGGTCACGACCGATCTGAAGCAGGCCCGGGACAACGGCGTGCTCGAGAGCATCGACATCCTCGCCCCGCTGATGAACTGGGTCTATCCGGGCGGGCCCTTCGGCGCGCGCGAGAGCTACGAAGCGTGGCTGAACGGCGACGCCAAGCGCGAGCTGTGGTGGTACCAGAGCTGCGTGTCGCACGGCTGCGGCAACGGCTGCGTGCCCTCGCCGGGGCCCGCGTTCACCGGTCAGCCCTCGTACATGATCGACGCGTCGGCCGTGCAGAACCGCGCGATGGAGTGGTTCAGCTTCGCCAGCGACGTCGTCGGCGAGCTGTACTTCTCGACCACGCACCGCCTGCAGACCGCCTGGGAGGATCAGTGCGACTTCTCGGGCAACGGCGACGGCACGCTGTTCTACCCGGGCACCCCGGATCGCATCGGGGGCCGCAACCACATCCCGATCATGTCCCAGCGCTTCAAGCTCATCCGCGAGGGCATGGAGGACTTCGAGTACCTGCACCTGCTGGCCGAGAAGGGCGATCGCGCCTACGCCGATCAGGTGGCCCGCGCGCTGTTCCCGCGGCAGGACAAGGTGGGCGAGGCGACGGCCGCGAAGCTGTACACGGCCCGCCGCCAGATCGCCGAGCGCATCGAGGCGATGAGCGAGTGAGCGCCCCGCGGCGCTACTTGGCGCCGTGCCCCGTCAGCACCACGCGGAACGTGCGGAAGATGACCTTCGCCTCCATGCGCAGGTAGGTGCGCAGGCGGTACAGGTGGGCCACGTACGCCAGGTCGTGCACCAGCTTCTCGCGGTTCGCCGTCTCGTCGCCGGCGTAGCCCGCCTGCACCTGGGCCCAGCCGGTGATGCCCGGCCGCAGCACCATGTGGCGATCGTTGTAGCCGGGGATCTTCTCGTCGAGCTGGTCGGCGAAGAAGCGCACCTCGGGGCGCGGGCCGACCAGGCTCATGTCGCCCATCAGCACGTTGAAGAACTGAGGCAGCTCGTCGAGCCGGTGCTTGCGCAGGATGGCGCCGATGCGGGTGATGCGGTCCTGCTCCCCGTCGTCGGTGGCCCACGCGGGGCCGGCGTCCTTCGGCGCGGGCCGCATGCTGCGGAATTTGTACATCCAGAAGTCGATCGGCTCGCCGTCGGGCCCCGGACGCAGGCGCTTCTGCCGGAAGATGACCGCGCCCTCGCTGTCGACCCGGATGGCGATGGCGATGCCGGCGAAGACCGGCGACAGGGCGATCAGCGCCGTCGACGCGCTGACGATGTCGAAGGCTCGCTTCAGCACGCGCACGCGCAGCGGGATGGGGGCGGGCCGGGTGAGATCGAGTGCGTGCGTCGTCATGCGACCCCCTCGGTGCGTCGCCAGATGCCCTCGCCCTGGCCGCGGGCGAAGCGCCAGGCGCCGCGCAGGTAGGCGGCCTGCGCCAGCACGCCGAAGCGCACCTGGGCGAGCGGCCGCCGCGCGCCCCAGCCCTCCTCGGGGGCCAGCACCGCCAGCGCCCCCACGCCGACCGCCGCGGCGCCGAGGGCCAACAGCCCCACCGCCAGCGGATCACCGGCGCCGGCGCCGAGGACGACGACGCCACCGGCCCCGATCAGCAGCAGCGGCCCGGCCGTCTTCAGCAGCTTGCGCGCCATCGGCAGCGCGAAGCGCGGCCCCCGCGTCCACAGGTCGCGGTGCCGCCACAGCATCTGGTAGTTGCCGAACGCGATGCGCACCCACCGGTCGAACAGGCCGCGCCCGCGGCCGGTGGGTCGGTCGCTGGCGACGGCCTCGTGAACGTAGGCGATGCGGTGCCCGGCGGCCAGAACGCGCGCGGGCACCACCCAGTCGTC
Organism: bacterium; assembly: GCA_030426945.1. Classification (GTDB taxonomy): domain Bacteria; phylum Myxococcota_A; class Bradymonadia; order UBA7976; family UBA1532; genus JACKDN01. Next base: position 19,763 of record JAUHXL010000054.1, on the reverse strand, counting down.
GTTGATCGTGTCGGCGGGCAGGTCCTGCCACAGCGCGCGCCGCACCGCGTAGGCGGCGCCCGACACGCCCAGCAGCATGTCACGCGCGGCCTCGTCGCGCCGGATGGCCGCCTCGTGATCCCAGTACGACGCCTCGGCCGGCTTCTGCGCCTCTTCGGGCGGGCGCACCACGTAGCGCGCCGCGGCCAGCCCCACGTCGGGATCGCCCAGCGCGTCGACCAGCAGGCGCAGGCAGTCGGCCTTCAGCATCGCGCTGGCGTCGGTGAACAGCAGGATCTCACCGGTGGCCTCGCGCGCCAGGTGGCCCAGCGTGGTCGGCTTGCCCCGGTTCTCGGGGTTGCGCAGCAGGCGCACGCCGCGGTCGGCGAAGGCCTCGACCTGCGCCGGCCCGTCGTCGCGCGAGCCGTCGTCGCACACCAGCACCTCGAGCCGATCGGCCGGCCAGTCGAGCGCGAGCGTGTTCTCGATCTTCGCGGTCAGGTGCGCGCCCTCGTTGTACGCCGGGATGCAGACGCTGACGGTCGGGGGCGTGGTCCACGGTCGTCGCGCGCCGGCCGGCCGCGCCGGCACCCGCCGCATCAGCGTCGCGTAGCCGACGTGCGGGAAGGCCGCCAACCCGCCCAGCGGCAGCAGCAGCAGGCCGGTCATGGCAGCGCCCCCAGCTCGGCGCGCAGCGTGCGGGCGCGGGCCGACCACCCGTGGGCCTCCATCGCCCGCCGCCGGGCCGCGCGCCGGGCGTCGGTGTCGGCGTCCACGAACGACCGCACCCAGCGCGCCACGTCGTCGGCGTCCCGCACGATGGTCACCTCGTCGCCGAGGCTGACCGCCTCGGGCAGGGGGGTGCTGGCCGCGGGCAGGCCGGCGGCTAGATATTCTCGTAGTTTCAGCGGGTTGACGCCCTCGGTCAGCGTCGACACCTCGAAGGGCACCCAGCCGGCCCGCCAGTGTGCGATGGCCTGGGGCAGCGCGGCGTAGGGCACGCCCGGCTTCAGCACCACGTTGGGCGCGTCGGTCAGCCCGGCCGGCACCTGCCGCGTGGGGCCGACGAACTCGAAGGTCCAGTCGGGGCAGGCGCGCGCCGCGGCGGCGATCAGCGCGCCGTCGACCCACTCGGCCAGCAGCCCGAAGAAGCCGATCACCTTGCTCGCCGGCACCGGGTGCGCGGGCCCGGCGAAGTGCGGGTGGTCGACGCCCTGCGGCAGGTAGCACAGCCGGCCGGTCACGGCGTCGGCGGGCGGCAGCAGCGCGCGGGCGGTGCCGAAGACGACGTCGGCCCGCGCGAACATGAAGCGCTCGGCGGGCTCGACCAGCGCCGCGTCGACCCCCGGCAGGTGCGGATAGTCGTCCAGGCGCAGGTAGCCGGTGCGCCGGACGGGCAGGTCGGCCAGGTAGCGCCCGGCCACCGGGTTCGACACGAGCGCGGTCAGCGCGCCCATGCCCGCCTCGCGCCGCGCCGCGTCGATGGCCCCGCCGATCAGGCGCGCGTTGGCCAGCCGCGCTGCGGCGTGATCGTGGAAGGGGACGAAGCGCGGGGTGACGACGCGTACCCGCTCCGGGGTCGCCCGGTCCGTGGCCGCCGGGCGACCGCCCCACATCGACCGCAGACGACCGGCGACGCGCGCGAGGTCGGCGCGTCGCAGCCGCGGCGACCGCATGCCGATCGAGTTCACCCAGATCACGCGATCCTCGGCGGGCAGGTGCCGCACCAGGTGCTGCGTCGTCGACGGGTGCGCTCCCCAGTCGTCGCCGAAGACCAGCCAGTCGACGCCGCCGCTCATGCGTCCCCCAGCATGGTGGCGTAGAGCGCGAGGGTCTCGTTCGCCCAGCGCTGCACGCCGTACTCGGCGCGCAAGGTCGCCGCGTGGGCGCGCGCCGCTGCGGCGAACCGCGCGTAGTCGCTCACGATCTCGTCCAGGGCCGCGCCCAGCGCGCGCACGTCGCCCGGCGCCACCAGCCGCCCGGTCTCGCCGTCGCGCACCAGGTCGGGCACGCCGCCGACGCGGCTGGCGACCACCGGCAGCCCCGCGCAGCCGGCCTCGATCAACGCCATCGGCAGCCCCTCCCGCAGCGAAGGCAGCGCGAACACGTGCGCCGCCTCGAGCTGATGTGCCACGTCGTGCACGAACCCCGGGAAGTGGACCCGCCCCGCGACCCCGCGGTCGCGCGCCCGCTTCTCGAGGGCCACCCGCTCGGGGCCGTCGCCGGTCAGCACCAGCTCGAGCCTGGCGGTGCTCGAGGCGGCCGCGTCGATCAGGCGGTCGAGGGCCTTCTCGGGCGCCAGGCGCCCCAGCGCGAGGACGCGCGCCGGCTGCCCGTTCAGCTGCCGGGGCGGAGCGGCGGGCAGCGCCAGGTCGAGGAAGTTGCGCACCACGACCACGCGCTCGGCGGGCACGCCCTCGGCGACCAGCGCGTCGCGGCCGGCGGGCGACACCGCCACCACCCGGTCGATCGTGCGGTACAGCTGGCTGGCCACGGTCTCGTACAGCCGCACCTTCGAGTCGTGCGCCGTCTGCCCGTGCTGCGTGCAGACGTGCGGCCGGCGCCGCGGCGCGGCCAGCTTGGCGTAGACCAGCGCCTTGTAGCCGTGGGTGTGCAGCACGGCGTCCGGGTGGGCGCGCAGGGCGCGGCGCAGCCGGCGCACGGCGCCGGGATCGAGCCGCCCCCGCACCTCGACGACGTCCACCGCCAGGTTGCGGGCCCGCGCGGCGCTCAGGAAGTCGCGCACGACGCCGGGCACGCGGGACTCGGCCAGGCAAACCAGTCGCACGGCGGCGCCGTGGGCGGCGAGGGCCTCGAGGCCGCCGAGCACGACGCGCTCGGCGCCGGCCATCGGGCCCGGGGCGATCACGTGCAGGCTCGGAATCGGTGGGGGGTGACGAGAGTTCACGTCTCAGTTCTTCGGGGGCCGGGCCGAGGGCGTTGAGCGCGTCGTGGCGAGCGACCCCCCGTCAGGAATGCGATCTACCGCGCCGGGGGACTGCTGGACAAGGCCCCAGGCTTCGTCCAATGTTACGGGCCGGAAATGAGGAGGGACGACGTGAGGGCAATGGCGCGGGGGGCACGGTGGGCGCTCTGGGGGGCGCTCGTATGTGTCGGCATGCCAGCCGTCGCCCAGCAAGGGGGGGCGCCGATCGAGGCGGGCAACAAGCTGCTGCTCGTCATCCCCGATCCGCAGCCGCGCGAGTACGACGTCGAGGTCGATCGCAACGGCGAGATCCCCATCGGCCGCTACGGGCGGCTGAAGGTGGGGGGCCTGGCGGTCGACGAGGCCGAGAAGGCCGCGCGCGACGCCCTCGGCAAGTACATCCGCAACACCACCGCCGTCACGCTGACCCGCATCGACCAGAAGCGGCTGGTGTACGTCACCGGCCACGTCGGCAAGTCCGGCTTCACGCGCGTCGAGCCGGGCGAGACGGTCTGGGAGGCCATCCAGTCGGCCGGCGGGCCCAAGCCGGGGGCCGATCTCGATCGCGTGGTGCTGGCCCGCGACGGCAAGGAGCAGGTGGTCAGCGTGCGGGCCTTCTTGACCGAGCGCGCGCCCCTGCCCGAACTCGAGGCCGGTGACACCATCTTCGTCGCCGCCGAGAACACCGAGCCCGGCGCCGCCGGCAGCGCCCCCCGCATCGAGTTCCTCACCGAAGAGGCCCTGCAGGACAAGGTGTTCGTCATCGGCGCGGTGCGCAACCCGGGGCTCTTCGAGCGCTCCGAGGTGCTGACGCCGCTGACCGCCATCGGCCTGGCCGGGGGCCCGGACAAGGACGCCGACCTCTCGAGCGTGCGCGTGCTGACCCGGCAGCGCAGCGATCTGGTCAACCTGACGCGCTTCCTGCTCGGCGGGCCGGCGCCCGAGGTCACCATCCCCAAGGGCGGGGGGGGCGCCATCGTCTTCGTGCCCGGCCGCCCGGCCGGCACGGTCGACCCGTTGAGCCAGCAGGTGCACGTCCTGGGCGGCGTGACGCAGCCCGGGCCCAAGGTGACGCCCGGCTCGCTGCCCCTGCTCGACGCGATCGGCCTCGCCGGCGGCCCGACGGCCGAGGCGGACATGACCGAGGTGAAGGTCGTGCACAAGGGCGACGGCTTCACGCTGGTCACCACCTACGACGTCGAGGCCTTCCTCGACGAGGGCGGGCTGGTGGGCCAGGTCGAGGTGCACCCCGGTGACACGGTGCACGTCGGCCGGCCGGCCTACGAGGTGTGGGACAACGTCCTGAAGTTCGTGTCGGACATCGCGATCATCAGCGCCGCGGTGGTCATCTTCGTCAGCATCTCGGAGGACGACACCGACAACGCCGCCGCGGTGGGCGCCGGCGCCAACGCGGGGGAGGGCGCGACGCCATGAGGAACGCACTGTTCGCCGCCCTCGCCGCGCTGTCGACCGGCTGCGGCTCGACGCTCACCATCCGCCACCTGGACGCGACCAACCGGTCGGCCGAGGTCGTGGTCAATGGCCAGAACAAGGGCATGCTGACCTACGGCGAGTCCTTCGAGATGCCCCTCGAGCCTGGGCGCTATCAGCTGAAGGTGACGGCCCCCGGCAAGTCGACCAGCCCGTGGCACCCGGACGTCGACACCATCGACGTCATGCTGGAGGACGACGCCACCCTCACGCTGCAGCCGCCGCGCCCGCGGTGACGAAAGGCGCGTCCTGAGCACGCACGGCCTATACGCCCGGCAGAAAGGGCGGCAGCTCGCCACGAACATCTCGGCGACCCTCGAGCGGCTCGGCGCGCGCTGCGTGCTGATCACGTCGGTGGGGCGCGCCGAGGGCAAGTCGCACCTGGCGAACATGCTGCGCTCGGAGCTGTCGTTCATCGCGCGGCACCCCTACGAGGTGCTGCACTGGCGTCAGCTGCGGGGCCTCGAGCCGCACATCGAGGGCGACGGCGTCGTGCTCGTCGACGGGCCGGCGCTGCTCGAGGGTGAGGAGATCTTCGCCATCCCGCCCGGCTGGATGGAGCGGTTCGACGCGTCGCTGCTGGTGGTGCTGAAGCGCTCCACGCGCAGCGCCGAGCTCGACGAGGCCGCCGCGTGGCTGCGCGCCGCGGGGGCGCCGCCGGCCGGCATCGTCTGGAACGAGCGCGACTTCCCCAACTACTGGACCGTGCTGTCCCGGGCGCGTGATCGCCTGGCCGGGGTCATCGACCGCCGCGCCGACGTCCGCTCGCTGCCCGCGCCCCCCCCCGGCGCGGGGTCCGGCGCAGGCGAGGTGACGATGTCGTTCGCCTGGCGGAAGCAGGTCGAGGGGCAGCTGCCGGCGCCGGGGGACGCGGACGAGCCGACCGTCAAGCTGTCGGGCGCCGAGGCGCTGGGCAAGTTGGCCTCGGTGCGCCTGGGCGGTCAGGCCTCGCCCGCGCCCGAGGACGAGGGCTTCCGCTGGCGCCGCGGTGACCAGCCGACCTTGGTGACGATGCCGGCGCAGGCGAAGCCGGGCGACCCGACGCAGCCGGTCGACGACGGGGGCAGCGGGGACGAGACCGCACCGCAGGGCGGCAAGCGGGGGCGCAAGGCACGCAAGGCGGCCCGCACGGCCGAGCGCAAGCGCCCGGCCGAGCAGACGGCGGACGAGCAGGAGGCGCTGCCGGCCGCGCTGGTGGGTACGCCGGCGCCCGACGACGTCGTGTCCGTTCCCAGCAAGGCCACCCCCGCGCGGCCGGGCCGTCGGCGGAGCGACCACGTGGTCGCCATCGGCACGGTGCTGGTGGTGGCCGCCGGCCTGGTGGCGGCGGTGATGCTGCTGAAGCGGCCCGATCCCAACGACTCGCTGGCCCGGTTGGCCGACGGGGCCGCCGAGGTCGCCGCGGCGGACGCCGGCGGGGGCGAGGAGCGCGACGCGACGGTGCTGCTGCCGACGCCGGACGGCCTGCCCGCCGCGCCGCGCGGCCTGGTGCGGCTGCCCGCGGGGACGGTGCGCCCCGGCCTCCAGCCCAGGCAGCGCGCGCTGGCCCTGGCCCGCTGCAAGGTCGATCTGCCCGCCGCCGCGCAGGCCGAGCGTTGCGCCGAGCAGCTGGCGCCGGAGCAGCCCGGCGACGCCATCGCCCTCGAGGGCTTCGCCATCTCGCGCCTCGAGGTCAGCCAGACCGCCTATCGGCGGTGCGTCGAGGCCGGCGCCTGCGAGGCGCCGCGCACCATGTGGGACGACAGCAGCCGACCGGTGACCGGCGTGACGCATGGGATGGCCAAGGCGTACTGCGCCTGGCGCGTGGGTGGCCGCCTGCCCACGCCGGCCGAGTGGCTCTACGCGGCGCGGGGCGTCGACGACCGCCTCTACCCGTGGGGCGACGCCGCGCCCGCCGAGGGCAGCTTCCACCGCGCGAACCACGGCGGCGCGCATCTCAGCGGCGGCGCCCCCGACGCCTCGGATGGCTTCGGGCAGGCCGCGCCCACCGACGCCTTCCCTGCCGGCCGCAGCCCCTTCGGCATGCTCAACATGGCCGGCAACGTGCGCGAGTGGACCCAGGACATCGTCGGCGGCCGAGCCGCGGTCGTGGGTGGCGGCTTCAACGATCCCCCCTTCGCGCTGCGCGTGACGGCCCGCGTCGAGCTGCCCATCGAAGAGTACGCGGCCGACCTCGGCTTCCGCTGCGTGGTCGAGGGCGACGCCGCGGACGAGGACGGCGGGGGCGACGACGACGAGGCGAGCGGCGACGCCGCGGCCCCGAACGCCGGCTCGGACGGAGGCGCGCGGTGAGCGAGAGCAAGTTCAAGCGGCTCGAGCCCGAGCTGATCATCGACGCCCTGCGCAAGCGCTGGCTGGTGCTGCTGGTGCCGCTGGTGTTCGTGCCGGTCGCGGCCCTGACCACGCGCCACGTGGTGGGCCCCAAGCTGAAGGTGTCCGCGCTGATCCTCGTGCAGGAGAACAGCGACGTGAACCCGGTGCTGCGGGATCTGCTGACCGACCTGCCGATCAACCGCCGCCTGCCCGAGATCTCGAGCATGCTGCTCAGCCGGCAGACGGTCGACCGCGTGCTGCGGCGCATGGGCGAGATCGACGAGTCGACCACCGAGGACGAGGCGTACGCCAAGTACCTGAACTTCCGCGCGGCGATCGAGGTGTTCGGCGAGGGCGGCGGCCTGATCCGCGTGGGCCTGGTGGGGCGCTCGCCCGAGAAGCTGGCGCGGGGCCTCAAGCTGCTGACGCAGGCGCTGATCGAAGAGACGCTGCGCCCGCAGCGCGAGGCGCTGGACCGCACGGTGAAGTTCCTCGAGCCGCAGCTCGAGCGGGTGAAGGAGGAGCTGGCCAGCATCGAGGCGCAGATGCGGGCGTTCAAGAAGGAGAACGCCAACTACCTGCCCGAGGTGCGCAAGCTCAAGGTCGTGCGGCACGCCGAGCTGAGCAAGAAGGTGCTCGAGGCCGAGGCCGCGCGGGTCAGCGCCGAGCGCACGCTGGCGCTGATCGAGCAGCGGCTGAGCCGCTACAGCCCCGCCGAGTCGAAGGCGCAGAGCCGGCTGTCGAGCGCGCGGTCGCGCCTGCGCCAGCTGCGCAAGGACTTCACCGACCAGCACCCGCAGGTGTTGGCGCAGCAGGAGCGCGTCAGCAAGCTCGAGGCCGAGCTGAAGGCGGTGGTCGGGGATCGCGAAGAGGTCCGGCGCTTCCTGTCGCGCGGCAAGCTGCCCGACTACGGCGAGGCGCTGGCCGAGGCCGAGGGGGCGCGCGAGACGTCGCGCTTCCTCGCCGAGCAGTACGCGGCGTCCACCGAGGAGCTGAAGAGCTTCGCCAGCTACGAGCAGACGGTGAACCAGCTCGAGCGCACCTACGACGCCAAGTCGAAGTCGCTGGCCAACCTGCTGGCGCGTTACGAGGACGCGGTGGTCACGCGCGAGCTCGTGGGCGGCGGCAAGGGCACCGACATCCGCATCGTCGAGCTGAACACGCGGCCCTCGGTGTCGAGCAAGTCGAGCTTCCTGTTCGTGGCCATCGGCTCGGTGCTGGGCGGCTTCGTCTTCGGCCTGGGCCTGGTGGTGCTGCTCGAGCTGCTCGACCGCAGCGTGCGCACGCAGCGCGAGGCCGAGCGGGCGGCGGGGGTCCCCATCCTGGGTACGCTGGCCGGCTGATGGCCGCGGTGGCCCAGCGGCGCTCGGCGCTGGTGGCGCAGCTGCTCGGCGCCTTCCTGCTCGGCGCGGTGGCCTGGATCCTCGGTTACCTCGTCGTCGTGATTCACCCGCTGGCGCCGCTGGCGCTGGTGGTCGGCGTCGCCGGCGCCGCGCTGGGCGCCACCCACCCCTTCGGCCTGCTGCTGATCTTCCTGGCCGTCCTGCTGACGCGGCCCCACGACTTCTACCCGCAGCTGCAGGCGCTGCAGCTCGCCAAGCTGACCGCGGTGGGCTCGCTCGGGCTCTTCGTCGCCGGCAAGATGATGCGCCGCGACCTGACGCTGGCCCACGCGCCCCAGGTGCGCTGGTTCGGCTTCCTGCTCGTCGGCGTGCTGGTGTCGGTGGTGCTGGGCACCAACCGCGGCTTCAGCTTCGCGTTCTTCAAGGACGTCTTCGTCAAGATCGCCATCCTGTACCTGCTGATCACCAACCTGGTCGACTCGTCGAAGCGGGCGGTGATCTTCCAGACGGCCGTGGCCCTGTGCACGGGCTACCTGGGCTTCTACGCCTACCGCGCCAAGCTGACCGGCACGGCCGACATCGAGGGCAGCCGCGCGGCGTTCGTCGGCATCCTGGGCGATCCCAACGACCTCGCGCTGACCCTGCTGATGTCGGTCTTCTTCTGCTTCGCGGCCTGGCGGCGGACGCGCGGCCCGCTGCGGGTGTTCTTCTTCGTCCTGTTCTTCCTGCACGTCGCCGGGCTGATCGCGACGCAGTCGCGCGGCGGCATGCTGGGCCTGGTGGCGGCGTCCTACGTGTTCTTCAAGGATCGGGTGAAGAACAAGGCCCTGGTGCTGGCGGCGGTCATCGGCGTCGGCGGGCTGTTCCTGGTGGCGGCGGGGCTCAAGAGCCGCGCGACCGTCTCGAGTGACGGCATCGACGCGTCGGCGCAGGGGCGGCTGGACGCGTGGAAGGCGGCGGGGCGCATGTTCGCGCGCAGCCCGGTCTGGGGCGTCGGCGTCGAGATGTTCGCCTGGCAGTACCCCAACTTCGCGTGGGACGCCTGGGACCAGCGCCCGAAAGAGACGCACAACATGTACCTCAAGGCCCTCGCCGAGACGGGGCTCCTGGGGTTCGTGCCCTTCGCGATGCTGCTGTGGCTCACCTGGCGGTCGGCCGGGCTGCTGCAGGTGCGGTCGAGCCGCGCGCCGCCGGACAGCCTCGAGCGGGCGGTGCTCGAGTCGCAGCAGGCCAACCTGACCGGCCTGCTGGTGTCGGCCTTCTTCCTGTCCCAGTGCTGGACCTGGTTCCCGTACATCCTGGTGGGCTTCGTGACCGCGCTCGAGCGCATCTACCTGCAGCCCGCCGACGAGCCCGAGGAGGTGATCGTTTGAAGCCGAAGGTGCTCTTGACCGTGGGGACCCGCCCCGAGGCGATCAAGCTGGCCCCGGTGGTGGCGGCGCTGCGGGCGCACGGCGGCTTCGAGGTGCGGGTGCTCTTCACCGGGCAGCACCGCGAGCTGCTCGACCAGATGGCCGAGTTCTTCGACCTGCGCGCCGATCGCGACCTGAAGGTGATGCAGGCGGGGCAGACGCTGCCCGAGCTGACCGCGCGGCTGATGCGGGGCGTCGACGAGGTCCTCGCCGACGAGCAGCCCGCGGTGGTGCTGACGCAGGGCGACACGACGACCGTGCTGGTGACGGCGCTGGGCTGCTACTACCGGCGCATCCCGGTGGGCCACGTCGAGGCCGGCCTGCGCACCGACGACCTGTTCAGCCCCTTCCCCGAGGAGGGCAACCGACGCCTGGCGTCGGTGCTGACCGCGCACCACTTCGCGCCCACCGAGCGCTCGGCCGCGAACCTGCGCGCCGAGGGCGTGCCCGAGGCGCGCATCCACGTCACCGGCAACACGGTGGTCGACGCGCTGCAGCAGATCGTGCAGCGGGATCTGCCGCTGCCCGAGGGCATCCCCGCCGAGGGCCCGCTGGCGCTGGTGACGATGCACCGCCGCGAGAACCACGGGGCGCCCCTGCGCGGCCTGCTGGGCGCGATGCGCGACCTGTGCGCCGCCTACCCGGATCTGACGCTGGTGTACCCGGTGCACCCGAACCCCAACGTGCTGGGGCCGGCGCGCGAGGTGCTGGGCGACGTGCCCAACGCGCGGCTGCTGCCGCCGGTGGGCTACGGCGAGTTCGTCGGGCTGATGAAGCGCGCGACGCTGATGCTGACCGACTCGGGCGGCGTGCAGGAGGAGGGGCCGTCGATCGGGCTGCCCATCCTGGTGCTGCGCGACACGACCGAGCGCCCCGAGGGCATCGACGCGGGCGTCGCCAAGCTGTGCGGCACGGATCCCGCGGTGGTGCTGCGCGAGGCCCGGCGCCTGCTGGACGATCCCGCCGCCCGCGCCGCGATGCGCGGGGCCGAGAACCCCTACGGCGACGGCAAGGCCGCCGCCCGCATCGTCGACGTGCTGGCCGCCACCTACCTCTGAGTCGCGGCGCGGCCCAGCCGCACCAGCACCACACCGTAGATCAGCAGCAGGACGACCTCGGCGGCCAGCGTGGCCCAGGCGGCGCCCAGCGCGAGGATGCTGGGGATGAAGATCACGTTGAGGGTCAGGTTGGTGGCCGCCGACACCGCCTGGGCGGTGGGCATGACGCCCTCTTTGCCGCGCGCGATGAGGTACTTGGCGAGGAACATCAGCACGGTCTGACAGGCCGAGGCCAACAGCAGCAGCTTGAACACCGGGCGAGCAGGCGCGAAGTCGTCGCCCAACAGCAGCGTGACCAGCGGATCGCTGACCGTGAAGGCGATGGCGATGAGGAAGGCCGCGACGGCGAGCGGGAAGGCCAGGTACAGCCGCCGCGTGCGGGTCATCTTGCCGGCCTGGATGGCGCGCAGCAGGCCGGGGTAGAGGGCGGTCGACACGGCGACGGCGCCGGCCTGCACGCCGTTGATGATGCGGTACGAGGCGCCGTAGAGGCCCACCTGGGTGGTGTCGGTCATGCCCTCGAGCAGCAGCATGTCGCTGCGGTTCGAGATGGTGCCGAAGATCGAGCCGACGCCGATCTTGCGGCCGCGGTGCCACAGGGCGCGGGTGACCTCGCCGTCGAACACCGGGCGCACCGGGAACAGGTGCCGGCCCACCAGCCGCGCGCGCAGGGCCGACAGCACGACCGCGGCCGCGACGTAGGCGCACAGGACGCCGATCAGGCTGCCGGCGAGGCCCGCCGCCACGACGCCCACCAGCAGCACGGCGCGCGACACGACGATGTTGCCGACGTCCTTGCCGGCGGCGTCGAAGGCGAGGATGGCGTTGTTCAGCGTCGCCGCCAGCCCGTTCACCAGCAGCGTCAGCAGCGCGATGTAGGTCGCGAGGCCGCTCTCGAAGCTGAGCCCCATGCCGAAGACGACCGCCGTGCCCACCGCCAGGCAGGCCACCGAGCCCCCCGCCACCACCATCAGCGACGCCCCGTACACCGCGCGCGGCGACGTGTTCTCGGCGTCCTGGTACATCTGGATGGCGATCTCGCCCGTGCCGAACAGCAGGAAGATCGCCAGCAATCCCGCGAGGTTGAGGGCGAAGGCGAAGCTGCCCATCGCCTCGGTGCCCAGCACGCGCCCCACCAGGATGGTGGCCGCGATGCTGGCGACGAGCTCGATGCCCTGCACCACGAGGGTCCACCCCGCCGGGGGGACCCGCGCCAGCAGATTACGCATCCGTCGCGCGATCCTCGGGCGTGATGGGGCGGATGACCTTGGCCGGGTTGCCGGCGGCGAGCACGTCGGGGGGCAGGTCGCGGGTGACGACGGCGCCGGCGCCGACGACGGTGCGGGCGCCGATGGTGACGCCGGGCAGCACCACCACGTTGGTGCCCAGCCAGACGTCGTCCTCGATGCGCACCGGGCGCACGTCCTCGGGCCCCACGGGCTGCGTGCGGCGGCGCTGCGCGTCCAGCGGGTGGCCCGGGTTGTCGGTGATGAACACGCCGTTGGCCACCTTGACGTCGCAGCCGAGCTCCACGCGCTGCGCGGCGCTGATGGTGACCATCCACCCGATGTAGGTGCGGTCGCCGATGCGCAGGACGGGATCGTCGAACACCTTGGTGGTGACGAAGCTGGTGTGGCCGCTGATGGCGCAGTCGTCGCCGACGTGGATGGCGAGGTGGCCGTAGATGTAGGGCAGGCCGTCGAACAGGTTCAGGCGCTGGCCCACCGAGGCGCAGCGCGCGCGGAACAGGGGCTGGTTCCACGCCAGGCGGGCGACCTCGCCCGCGGCGTTCCGCGCCGACTGCTGCGCGTAGTAGAGCGGCTCGACGACGCCGCGTGGGGCGGGCACCTCGAAGCTCTTCACCGCCTTGCCCAGGCGGTACAGCGCGCGGGCGGTGGGCGTCTCCTGCCGCTTGACCGCGAGGATGAGGTCCTGGATGCCCACGCTCAGTCGTCCAGCCGGTGCCGGATGAAGTCGGCGACGCGCTGCTGGGCCTGCGTCGAGTCCCAGCCCACCCAGTGGAACTCGCAGCCCGTGTCGAGCCGCTTGTCGGCGCGCTTGCGCTGCCACACGACGCGGGCGAGGGCGATGACGTCCGAGGGGAAGCCGGGCAGCGTCAGCTCGAGGGCCAGCAGGGTGCCGTCGGGGATGGGCTCGTCCATGACGAAGCAGATGCCGCCCCCGGAGATGTTGGTCGCGACGCCGGCGGCGCTCGTGTCGGGGCCCTCGCCCTCGACCACCTTGTACTTCAGCTTCGACTGGGCGCTGACGCGCGGATACTCGCGTTGCTCGGACATGGCCCCTCCGCCGTCTCGTCGGCGCGACCCGTGACGGGCGCGCGCGGCATGGTCTAGCGGATCGGCGGCCGGGTGGCCAGCCTTGAACGCCGGTGGTGCGGGGGGACTCGGGGCCGGGGCCCTGGGGTCAGCGCGCGCGGGGCGGCTGCGAGGGCTCGATGGCGCGGCGATCGGTGCCGACGACGTCGCGGCGTCCGAACCAGCGCCGACGGGCGGGGGCGGCCGGGCGGACGTTGACGGGCAGCAGGTCGGCGAGACCGATGATCCGCAGGTGGTCGTGGACGTGCGCCGGGACGTCCACGAGGCGCAAGCGCTTGCCGCGCTGCTCGAGGTGCGAGTAGGCCCGGACGAGGGCCGCGACGCCCGAGGCGTCCACGTCGCCGACCCAGCGGAGGGAGAGCGTCACCTCGTCGATGTCCTCGAGGGGAAGGCGGGCCAGCTGAGACGGCAGGGTCAGCGCGTCCTGCCCCACGAGGGCGTCTCGGACGACGTGGGTGACCGACCGTTCGTGCTGTCGCGATTCTGCCCGCATTCTGGCGACCTCCTCACGTGACCAACGCCCAGCAAGGATGGAAGATAAGGAAGCGTCGTTCATCCGTCAACAATGAAGAAGTCCGCTGCGGCTGAATTCTCACCGCAGACCACGGAGGGCGCTCCCGCCCTGCCGGCCGTCGAACGTCCGACCCGTCGGAATACTTCCACTTTTCGGATGGGTCAGCCTCGGGGACCGGCCGACCGGCCCGGTCGGCGCCGGAGGCGGGGCCTTATGCGGCGGCGAAGTCGGGCGCCCGCCGGGGCAGCCCGCCGCGCGCCAAGAGGGCCTCGGCGTGCTCGGCCATCGACACCACGCGGAAGTGCTTCGCCATGATGTCGAGGGCGCGGCCGACGACGGGCAGCTTCTGGGCACTCTCCACCCCCATGGCCGGGAAGAAGGCCAGGTCGGGGGCATCCTCGCGCCCGAGGAAGTCGAGGGGGTGCAGAAGAAGCGACAACTCGGTGCCGGTCAGGCGGCAGATACGCGCCGCCACCTCGAAGTAGGTCGCCGCCAGGCGCGGCGAGAGCTGCGCCAGGTACAGCACGTAGCTCAGGTGGATGGGCACCTTGGCGCCGGGCAGGGTGGTGACCGGGATCTCGAGCAGCTCGCGGTCGCCGAGGGCCCAGGTGTAGGGCTTCACCGGCCGCAGCCCGTCGCGCACGCCGCCGAAGAGCGTCTTGCGCTCCTCCTTCTTCTCCGAGTCCAGGCGCGTGGTCATGAAGTAGTAGGCGCGCGCCAGCGGCCCCAGGTACGTCGGGAAGGTCGACGCATCGTAGCGGTAGCCGCGGTCGAGCAGTGCGTTGAGGATGTTCTCGCTGCACGCGAAGCCCGGCCCCCGGAAGCCGGTGGGCCGCACGCCGGTCGCGCCCTCGATGGCGTCCTCCGCCCGCGCCAGCTCGCCGTGCACCTGCTCGCGCGTCGCTTCGTTCATCCACGGCTCGTGCTCGAACGAGTGGTTGCCGATGTCGTGCCCGGCCTCGGCGATGCTGCGCAGGGCGTCGTGGTTCTTCTTCAGGGCGGCGTCCTGCCCCACGATGAACACGGTCAGGCGCAGGGCGCGCTCGCGGAACATGTCGAGGAAGCGCGGCACGACGACGTCGAGGTAGCTGGGGTGGGACTCCCAGCCCGCGTCGCCGTGGATCTTCAGGTACGACCAGCGGTTGTCGAGGTCGAGCGAGAGGCTGGCGTTGGGCTTGGTCATGCTGTCATCCGTCCGTCCGAGGGGGTGCTTCGCGGACCGTGGTGGCCCCCAATCCAGGAACCCGTGCCCGTGCCCGTGCCGGTGCCCGTGCACGAACCGCCGCGCGCGGGCGGGCGACGACGTGAGGTCCCGAAGTGCACGGGGGCGTTGCCCAGCCGACACCGAAGCGTCCGATCAGCGGTGGACGAGCAGGCGCGTGAAAGGCGGGGCAGCCCGTGACGGGCGGGGTGCCGAGCGGGCGGTCGTGGTGTCTCCGCCCTTTCGGGCACGGGCACGGGCACGGGCACGGGCACGTTCTCGTGCCTCGCTGCGGGGCGGTGCTGGAACGCGCCGCCTCTGCGGTCACGGTGCCTCATGCTGTCATCCGAAGAGCTCGGCCGCGGCTCGCTCGGCGAGCAGCACGGTCTCGTTCACGTTCAGGGTGCCGTTGACGATCTGGGACGAGTTCACCGTGTACAGGCCCGGCACCGAGGTGCGCATCGGCGGCACGCGCTGCGAGTAACCCAGCGTGGGCACCGGGAAGACGTAGCGCACGCGCGACACCCGGAAGGCGGCCACCTGCGAGCGGTGGAAGTGCGGGTACATGCGCTCGAGGGCGCCCAGGAAGCGGTCCTCGACTTCGGCGTCGTCCAGCTTCGTGAAGGGGTCGCCCGGGGCGGTGTACTTCGGCAGGTACACCAGCGACCGGCCGCCGAACTCGGCGCGGTCGACCAGCGCGGTCATCTCGATGACGCCGGTGAAGGGCACCCAGTCGTCGGTCAGGTTGGTGACGTAGTAGTCGGCCAGGGGGCGCTCGAGCAGGACCGAGGCGCACACGATGCCGTGGTAGTCGACGGCGGCCAGGCGGTCGCGCTCCGGCGCGCTGAGGGACGCGCACAGCTTCGCCGCCACCGGCGCGGCGGTCGTGACGATCACCTTGTCGAAGGTGTGCCGCGTCCCGTCCGCCATGCGCACGACGTGCTTCGCGCCGTCCCGCTCGACCGCCGCGACGTCCGCGTTCAGCTGCACGTCCACGCCCGCGTCGGCCAGCCGCTCGCCGAAGCGCTCGAAGACGCGCGCGTAGCCGCCCGGCACGTAGCCGAACATCTCGGTCTTGTGCCCGCCGCGCCGCGCCGCGTACATGCGCGCGATGGTCGCCCAGATGAAGGCCGCCGACGCCTCGGTGTAGCGGTCGCCCAGCTTCGCCCGCAGCAGCGGCTTCCAGATGCGCTCGAAGGTGCGGTCGCCCGACCAGCGCCGCAGGAAGTCCTCGACCCGGATGTTCTCGAGCCGCTTCCAGTCCGTGCGCCGCGCCGCCCCCGCGATGGTGAGCCCCAGCCGCAGCTTGTCCACCAGCCGCAGCGGCGGAAACAGCAGGAACTCGAGGTTGTTCGACATCGAGTGCAAGCGGCCGTCGGTGAAGAAGCCGGTCTTCGTGATCACCCACTCCATCTCGTGCTCGAGCCGAAGCTCGCGCAGCAGCCCGCGCGTGTGCGCGTCGCTCAGCAGGGTGACGTGGTAGTGCCGGTCCCAGGTGACGTCGCCCAGCTGCCACGCGCTGGCCAGCCCGCCGAGCTGGGGCGCGCGCTCGAAGACGGTGACCGCGTGCCCACGCTGCGCCAGCCGCCACGCCAGGGTGAGGCCGAGGACACCGCCGCCGACGACGGCCCATTCTTGGGAGGTCGAGGTGCTCATGGGGGGTGATTTGGCATAGATGGGGGGTGGAGGTCGAGCCCCAAGGGGTGGGGCGAGGTCGCTGCGCGACGTGGCCGCTCGACGCGACGGGCGGGCCCGTCCGGGCGGGCCGTCGAAGGCCGGGTTGATTTCTGGTTCATTCGTGGTGAACAATAGGTGCATTCCTGAGGAGCTCTTCATGCGCACCCTCGTCGTGGGCCGTGATGCCCAGAGCCGAACGACCGCGCTCACCGCGCTGAGCCAGCTCGACTCGGCCGTCGTCGAGCTGGACGAGCCCGGGTCGCTCGTGCAGCGAGCGCTCGACCTTCGACCGGATCTCGTGGTGGTCGACGTCGACAGCGTCGCAACCCGCGAGCTCAAGGCCGTCCTCGAGCAGGTGCCCGGGACCAACCTGCTGATGACCGTCGCGGCCGGGCTCGCGGGGAACCTCGACCCGGCGCTGCTGGTCGTGGGCGCGTCCGACTTCCTCGTGAAGCCCTTCAGCATCGAGCAGTTGCTTCACCGGGTCCGGACGCTGGGCGCGTTGCATCCGACCGTGCCGCCGGACGGCGGCGCCGCGGCGCCCTCGTCGATCCACCGAACCCTCCTCGGCTTGCACGACGACGCGTCGGGGCGTCTCGACGCGAAGAAGATCGCGGGGTTTCTCCAGGTGCCGCTGAAGGCGCTGGCCGACGGCATGGGCTGGAAGTATCGAACGGTCCACAAGACGCCGTCCTCGGCGGCGCTGCAGCCCGACCTCCAGCCCCTCCGGCGCGCCATCGAGGTGCTGCTCGAGCTGGTCGACACGCCGGCGGCCGCGCGCGCCTGGCTGAACACGCCATCGCCCGACCTGGCCGATCACGCGCCGATCGAGCTGCTGCGCACCGGGCACGCGGACTCGGTGTTGGCGATCCTCGAGCACGCGGCCGTGGGCGCGCCGACCTGATGTACAAGCGGGCGACGCTCCTGAAGAAGCTCGCGACCTGCGGATTGATCTCGGTTCATGGGCCGTGGAGTCGGGCGATTCAGCACCGCTACCTGACCGGGCCGCCGCCGGGCGCGTCGGCCGGGACACCGCCACGTCCGCTGTGGCCCGGCGGTTCGAAGATGCACGGCCAGCGCTTCACACCGAAGGGCGGCTTCGATACCTGCTACGTCGCGGGCGACTTGATCACGGCGGCGCTCGAGGTCCAGCTGATGGTCCAGGGTCCAGGCGGGCCGGTGCCGGTCAAGGCAAGCGCGCCGGCCGTCTTCGTGACGATCGACGGCGTCGTGCTGAACGTGCTCGACATGACGGCGCCCGCGAACCTCGCGTTGGTCGGGACCAGCCTCGCAGAGCTCCTCGGGCCGTGGGCCTACGTCCCCGGCGGTGGCTGGGCCCCGACCCAGGTGCTCGGCGAGGCCGCCTACGCTTCTCGCCGGATCCACGGCATCCGGTACCCGTCGGCAAAGAACCACGCGGCCGGCGGAGTCTGCCTCGCGATCTTTCCCGACCGGCTGAACCCGGACCACGAGACGCTCGAGGTCTTCGATCCGAGCAGGCAGCTGGTCGATCGACTACCTTGACCGAGGGCGCCGTACTCGCCGGGTACAGTGAGCGGTCGCCGTCGGTGGCTGAGCACGGCAGAGCGGAAGAACAGGCAGGGTGATCGGGCGGTTACGCAGCAGCGAAGGGCCGGAACCCCAGCCCCTCTCCGGGAGGAGTCGTCCAGGTGATTCGCTTCTCGCTCTACGACATGGTCGGCGTCGGCGTCGTCGTCGCGCTCCCGACCGGCGTTGTCTACTCGAATCAGACGGGCGGAACCGCTTGCCTCCAGCCGGAACTCGAGGGTGCCTTTCTGCCGGTTAACACGCAGCATCCGGAAGGAGATCCAGAAGGCCTGGAGGCGAGGCTGGCGGCGGTATTCGTCGGCGTCGGGCACTTCGATGATCAGATGGCGAATCGCGTCGATCAGGTGCTTTCCCGGTTCCAGGAGACCGAGGGATTGCGGGTCGACCGCAGCCGAGGCCGCAACAGCCACGAAGCCTGGATACACGTGACCATTCGGCAAACGCCGTCTGGTTCGGCACAGGGCATGACCGGGCCGCTGTCCGGCGTGTTGACCTGGCCCAACAGCGACTGAGCGACGGCTTGGAAGGGCGGCCAGCTGCCCCGCCGACCCCTGGCGCAGTCGAGGTCGGCCCCGCTCACCCGGCACATCAAGCCACCGAGCCCGTGCGCCGACCTACCCGGGAACCGCCGGGAAGGTGGCGCGCGGGTGGTGCGTTGGGCACCGTCTCGTGTTACACGGCGGCGAGGCAGGGAGCGCGGTATGTGTGGTTTCGTGGCGATCGTCGAGCAGGGAGCGGGGGCCGTGCGGCCGACCCTGCTGCAGGCGATGGCGGACACGCTGACGCACCGCGGGCCCGATGGGGAGGGGCGGCACGTCGACGGGAAGGTGGGGCTGGCGCACAAGCGCTTGTCGATCATCGACGTCGATCACGGCCAGCAGCCCATGCACGACCCGCAGGACGACCTGTGGGTGGTGTTCAACGGCGAGATCTACAACTTCATCGAGCTGCAGGCCGAGGTTCGGGCGCGCGGGCGCACGCTTCAGACGCGGTGCGACACCGAGGTGCTGCTGCACCTGTACGCGCTGGACGGTGAGGCCTTCGTCGAGCGCCTCAACGGCATGTTCGCCTTCTTCCTGTACGACCGGCGGCGGCAGCGGGCGCTGGTGGCGCGGGATCACTTCGGCATCAAGCCGCTGTACTACCACCTGTCGCCCGACCGGCTGATCTACGCCAGCGAGATCAAGGCCATCGTGCGGCACCCGGCGGTGCAGGCGGCGCCGGACTGGGCGCGGGTGCACGATTACGTCACCTTCCAGCACGGCGTCGACGACGGCACCATGTTCCAGGGCGTGCACAAGGTGCTGCCCGGGCACCTGCAGCGCATCGACCTGGCGTCGGGCAACGTCACCACGCGGCGCTACTGGGAGCCCACCTACAAGGTCGACACCAGCCTGAGCGAGACCGACGCGCTCGAGCAGCTCGACGCGCTGGTGCAGGACGCCGTGCGGCTGCAGGTGCGCAGCGACGTGCCGGTGGGCGCGCACCTCAGCGGCGGGCTGGACTCGAGCCTGGTGACCACGCTGGCCGCGCCCCTGTGCGAGGCGCCCTTCCCGGCCTTCCACGGCTGCTTCGACGCGGGCCCGCAGTTCGACGAGACGAACTACGCGGCGGCGGTGGCGTACAACGCGGGCGTCGAGCTGGTGAAGGTGCCCATCGACGGGTCGCGCTTCGCCGAGACCTTGCCGCGGCTGGTGTGGTTCATGGACGAGCCGGTCGCCGGGCCGGGCCTGTACCCGCAGTACGAGGTGTCGCGCGTGGCGGCGCAGCGGGTGAAGGTGGCGCTGGGCGGGCAGGGCGGCGACGAGCTGTTCTGCGGCTACACCCGCTATCTGGTGGCCTACCTCGAGCAGGCCCTGCGCGGGGCCATCTACCAGAACAACGAGGAGGGCGAGCACATCGTCTCGCTGACCTCGATCCTGCCCAACCTGCCCTTCCTCGAGC
>JAUHXL010000053.1 GCA_030426945.1 bacterium | reverse complement strand
AAGCCCCAGTCGCCGCGATACCGCACCGCGCTCACCTTCAGGTTGGTCGCCACCGCGTCGATCGAGCTGCGCAGCGACAGCAGGCCGATGTCGTCGGCCCCCAGCACGCTGAACGACGCGCGCTGCGTCGGCGACGACCCGCCGCGATCGGGCGCCACCACGTCGGCGGCGTAGGTCGGCTCGAAGTCGACGATGGGATCGTCCACCGACGCCCAGCTGTAGGCGTGCGTCGTCACCACGCGCAGCAGGCCGTCCCGCTCGTCCATCGCGAACTGATCCAGCACCAGCCCGCCCAGCGCCACCGAGCCGCGGTACGCGACCACCGGCCGACCGTGCGCGTCGAGCGGGTTGTCCTCTTCGCGCAGCGCGAACCGGTGGATGACCGTCGCCTCGGGCTCGCCCGGCAGGTCGACGTACCAGCCCTGCCCCTCGACCGCCCGGTGGCGCGAAGCGATGTACAGCGCTTGCCCCGAGGCGAACACGGCCCCGGGCTCGCCGATCAGCGTCGTGGCCGCGAGATCCTGGTCGCCCTCCATCGTCTGCGACACCACCGACAAGAAGCCGCGCCCGTCCTGCAGCTGGTCGTACCAGATGCTGTCGCAGGCCTCGAGCAGGCCGTCCACCTCGATAGGCCCCCGCGCGCCCTCGCGCACATCGACGACCGCGGGCAGCCAGTCGCGCAGGGGGCGTTCGGCGATCACCCGGCCGTTGGCGGCGCGCAGCGCGTCGAAGGCCGCCCGCGCCTCGCTGGGCTCGGCGCCGCAGCCGGGCACCCCCTCGGGCCAGTAGTGCAGCCCCGGCACCACCGGCGGCGGGAACTCGACCACCGTGTGCACCGCGTCGCCGATGCGGCGCGCCGCCAGGAAGCTGCCGTTGAGGTTCGTCTCGCGCACGATCCGGGGCGCGGCGCGGTCGCTCAGTTCCACCGTCACGATGCGCAGGGACCGTCCGTTGCCCGAGAACTCGCAGCGATGACCGAAGGGGCACAGACCGCCCACCGAGGGCGGGGCGCCGGCGTCGCCGTACACCGCGCGCTCCGTCGCGTCGTCGTAGATGTCCTCGTCGCCGTCGGCGTAGACCACCGCGCGGTCGCCGTCGACGAACATGCGGGTGGCGCCGTCGATGCGCAGCGACGCCAACAGCCCCGCCTGCTCGAAGGGGAACACCCGCAGGATGTGCAGCGACTCGCCGGCGAGGACGTAGAGGTGCTCGCCGTCGGTGTCGACGACGTCGGCTTCGTCGACGCCGGCCACCTGGTTGTTGCGCTCGCTGACCTCGGCTCCCGTGAAGCGCCTGTCGCCATTGCCGCCGCCGCCCGGGGACGGCGCGCCCGGTTCGCCGAGCCCGGGCTCGGCTCCGCCCCCGCCGTCGAGCTCGACGTCGCACGGCCCCTCGGCGATGGCCTGGTTGCGCTTCAGAAGCCGCTCCATCTGCGTCAGCGCGCGGCCCGTCAGCTGGGCCTGCAGCGCCTCGCAGCTGTCGATCGGCTGCAGCCGCTCGAGCGGATCGTGCGCGACGACCGGCGGTCCGCCCGGGGGGGCGGGCACGTCCGTCGCGTTGACGCACCCCGTCACCGTCCACCCCATCGTCAGCCCGATGGCCCCGATCCACGCGCGCTTCATGCTGGCCTCCCCGCGAATGCTCTCGCCACCGGATGCACGATGCGCGCCCATCTTACCGGGGACGT
Source organism: bacterium (assembly GCA_030426945.1). GTDB lineage: Bacteria > Myxococcota_A > Bradymonadia > UBA7976 > UBA1532 > JACKDN01. The sequence goes on along the minus strand of JAUHXL010000053.1, from coordinate 21,372 downwards.
CCCGGGGCGCCACTGGCCGCGCCGTGACGGAAAAAGTGACAACCGGTCACGGATTTCCGGCGTCGGGGGCGCTGACCAGCTCGATCAGGCGGCGCACGCGGGGGACGCCCAGCCCGGTCACGGGATCCCAGTCGGGACGGGCGTCGTACCCCGGCAGCTCCCACTCCACCGGGTTGCCCGCGCTGTCGACCGCCTCGACGGTGACGTCGGTGCGGCCCAGCGTCACGTCGCGAAAGGGCGGTTCCTCGCGCTGCTGGTCGGCCAGCGCGTACAGCAGCCGGTTGCAGTAGCCCAGGCGGCGCCCGCCGCGCGCCGCGCGGGCCTCGTTGGCCAAGGCGATGATGGCCGCCCAGACGGGGGCGCCGGTGCTGGTGCCCCCCGCGTGGTCGACGAACTCGCCCGCGACCACCGCCTGGTAGCCGTCGACGGTCAGCGCCTTGTCACCGGGGCGATGCAGCGTGCGCCCGACGGCCATCAGCGACACGTCGGGGATGCCGCGCCCGTAGGCGAAGGTCTGCGGCGCGTGCGGCCCGCGCGTGTAGCCACGGCGCTTGCGGGTGCGGCGGCTCTGGTCGAAGAACTGCTGATAGTCGGGGATGGGCACGGCGTCGCTGAAGCCGCCGCCCCCGGCGAGGCGGCGGAAGGGGCTCTCGGCGGCCATGCCGGGGGGCAGCGGGCTGCTCCAGGCCAGCTCGGTCACCGGATCGAGGTGCGTCACCATGGTGCCGCCCACGCCCAGCACGCGCTCCTCGCAGGCGGGGAACACCGCGTGCGGCCAGGGCGCGTCGATCACCTTCTTGCCGTCCACGGTCTGACGCGGCACGCCGTCGAAGGCGCCCCAGTCGCCGGCCGCGGCGACCACCGTGACGCCCAGCGCCGCGCACTGGTCGAGCAGGCCGGTGATGACCCGCGTGCCGAAGGCGGCGTAGTAGTCGCGCTCGGCGATGAGCCAGCTGGTCGACGCGACGGTCGGCGCCCGATCCGCGTCGGCGACCACCGCCATCAGGAACGCCGCCCACTTGTCGGCCACCGCCCCGCTGTCCATGACGTAGGTGACGACGCGCGCGCCCGGCGCCATCGCGCCGGCCCACTGCACGCCCATGGCCGCCTCGAGCGCCTCCATCTTCGACGGCGCGCCCGTGGGCCTCGGGCCGATGTACACGACCTCGGGATCGGCGCGCTCGATGCCGTGCGCCTGCCAGAAGGCCTGACAGTCGGCCACGTCGGGCGCGGCGTCGAGCAGCAGCAGCGCGATCACCTCCCCCGCGCCGGTCAGGTCGTCCGGGAAGTCGTACAGGCGCCGAAGCTGCGCCGGCGTGACGCCGCCCACGCCCTCGGCGGAGGCGCTGACCGGCGCCGACATCTCGCTCACACCCGCGTCGGTGGTCCAGCGGTTGCCGCGCAGCCACGCCGCGGTGCCGCCGTCGCTGCGCAACACCTGGATCGACTTCACGTAGCCGCGCACGGTCGCCGGCAGCGACCACTCCATGCGCCCGGGGCGATCCGAGAAGCGATCCTCGTACCAGCGGCGCGCGCGCGGACCGAAGGCGTCGGTGAAGGCGTCGAGGCCGCCGGTGAAGAGCATCACCTGCGGCGTGGGCGGCTGATCGCTCTCGGGCAGCGCCTCGATGGCGTGCTTGGCCAGCCAGTCGATCACCTTCTGGCGGTCGGTGGCGGGCAGGGCGACCAGATCGGCGCGCAGGGCGTCGCGCTCGAGGAAGGGCGCGGTGGCCTCGGGCCCAGAGAGGCGGTCGGCCTCCTGGCGCAGGTGCCAGGCGTCGCGCTCCTCGAAGGTGATGGTCAGCAGCAGGGGCGCCTGCGCGGCGGCGGTGTCGGTGTCGGTCACGGGGCCTCCGGGGACAGGCGGACTGCACACGAGTCGTTCGTGGTTCGCGTGGAACGGCTGTCAGCTCTCAGCTGTCAGCTGTCAGCCGGGCCCCGTTCGCTCTGCTGAGTTCGAAACCGCTCGGCGAGCTCGAGGGTCCGCTGTACCTGGCAGAACATACGATCGTCGCGGCGGAGCTGAAAGCCGACCGCTGAAAGCTGATAGCCCGGCCGTTGTGGCGGGGCGCGCGGTGGACCCCCGGGGTTTGAGTCATCCCTCCGGGGACAGGCGGACGAATCCCTTGCGGGCGGCGTTGCGCACGAGGGCGCGGGTGGACGCGCGCACGGCGTCGGCGGGGGCGAAGCCGGGAGGCAGCAGGCCGGGCGCGGCGGCGACCAGATCGGCGACGCGATCGAAGCGGCCGAAGGCGTCGACCACCGGCGCCAGGGCGGGGGCGACGCGGCAGGGGTTGGCCTGAAGGCGGTGGGCGAAGTCGAAGGCGTCGGGCACCAGGTCGTGGAAGACGGTCAGCATGCCGTCGGGCGCCTTGATCTCGTCGGGCTGGGTGCGCAGGGCCAGGTGGAAGGGGGTGGTGATCTCGAGGCCCATCGGATCGAGGTCCGCGTCGTCCGCCGGCAGGCCGTCCTCGTGGTAGATGTCGAACAGGTTGGCGTCGGTGCCGGCCAGGCCCTGCAGCAGCGGCGCCATGATCTCGACGCTGATCGCCTTGGGCGTGGGGAAGAAGCCCGCCGTGGCCATCGTGAAGGCGGCGCGGGGATCGAGGTCGAGGCGGCCGCCGTGGTTGACCAGGCGCTGCGCCTGCCACCACACCGAGTCGGCGGCGACGTTGTTGCCATAGAAGTAGCGGGCGAGGGCCAGGTAGCTGCCCGCCTCGCCGCGGATGTAGTCGGCGTAGGCCTGCCACAGCGCGGTGGCGTCGAGATCCGGGCGCTTGCGCGCGGTGTTGTAGGTGTAGGCCGCGCGGTGGCCGCTCTGGACCGCCAGGGTCAGCCCCGACGACAGGATGGGATCGATGAAGATGGCCGCGTCGCCGGCGGCCGCCCAGCCCGGCCCCACCGGGGACTTCGCCCAGCCGGTCCAGTCCTTGTGCGCCGCCACCTTGCGCCCGTCCGGCATCACGTCGTCGCGCAGCCAGGCGTCGCGCACCAGCGGCTCGATCTCGGCGCAGCCGCGCACCATCTCCCAGAAGAACGACTCGAGATCGGTGTCGCGGAGGCGCTCTTTGAAGTGATCGGTGCGGGTGACGGCGCCCACGCTGATGATGTCGTCGGCGATGGGGATGTACCAGATCCAGCCCTGCTCGACCGACGCGATGAAGACGGTGGTGGCGTCGCGGCGGCCCTTGAACAGCACCTTCCAGTCGGCGCCGCTGAGGTAGCCGTTGACGGCGAAGTTGGCCATCGCCGGGTCGTACTCGCGGTCGGCCCCGCCGCAGAAGGCCCGCAGGCCCGAGGCGTCGAGCACGAAGGGCGTGTCGATGCGCCCCGAGCGCCCCGCGTCGTCCGCCCACTCGACCGCCGCCACCGCGCCCGCGGCGTCGCGCACCAGGCGCGTGGCCTTGGTGCCCTCGCGCACCTCGGCGCCGAAGTGGCGGGCCTGGTTGCACAGCAGCGCGTCGAACTCGGCGCGCCGCACGTTGATGGCGGTCAGCGGGATGTCGCGGCGCCGCTCCGTGCGCAGCAGATCGCTGAAGTCCTGCCCGACGACGTTGATGACGTCGGCGCCCTCGCGGTGGGGCAGCGTCTCGATCTCCAGGTAGTCCGCGTCCCAGGGCCGCCGGTCGCGGCCCCAGACGAAGGTGACGCCCATCTTGCGGACGAAGCGCCCGTCGTACAGCTGGTCGAACAGCTCGAGGTCGCGGAAGACCGAGTTGATCACCGGCACCGTCGACTCGCCCACGTGATAGCGTGGGTGCCGCGCCGCCTCGAGCACGGTCACCCGCACCTCGGGCGCGTACTTGCCCAGGATGGCCGCGAACGCGCTGCCCGCCGGCCCCCCGCCCACCACCACCACGTCCCGCGACTCGCGCATGCGACCTCCTGCCCAGGGGCCGCATCTTCGCAGGCCGAGCGAGCACCCGAAAGGCCACCGCGGCTCCGGCGTCTGCTCACGAGCCGTCGGGGTCGCTCCAACCGGCTATCAGCTATCAGCGGTCAGCGGTCAGCCGGGCCCCGTACGCCGTGCCAAGCGCGGAACGGCTCGGCGGGCTTGGGCGCCGGGCTGCCGGGCCGAAGGTACGATCGGCGCGACGGAGCTGAGAGCTGACGGCGACGATTGTGCCGTCTCGCCGGACGCGCGGCGCCCCGAGTTTGCCGGGCCGTATCGGAGCCAGCACAAGGAACGGGGCCCGGCTGACAGCTGAGAGCTGACCGCTGACAGCCGAGCGGTGCGACCCCAACGTCTCGTGGGCCACCGTGCCGCTGCGCCCCGCCCCCCACCCGCGCTACCCTGCCCGCCATGTACCAGCGCCCCCACCAGCGCAGCCCGCGCGCCGCCGACAAGCCCTACGGCTTCCTGCGCCTGCCCTTCGAGCACGACGTCGACGCCGTCCGCGCCGAGCTCGCCGCCGCCGACCTGCCCTGGCTCGACAGCCAGTGGAAGTGGCACCTGGGCACGCGCTTCTGCATCCTGCGCGGCGGCCCGCCCACCGGCCGCCCCGGCGACCGCCTGACCAACGGCAGCGGCGTCGACGCCCCCGCGCTGGACCGCCTGCCCCACACCCGCGCCCTGCTCGACGCCGCCTTCCCCGTGCCCGTCGCCCTCGCCTGGCTGGGCGAGAGCCCCCCCGGCGCGCGCATCCACCTGCACGTCGACAACACGCGCCACTGGGACGAACACCACCGCGTGCACGTCCCCCTCGCCACGAACCCCACCGCGCGCCTCGCCCTCGCCGGCCGCTTCCAGCACTTCGCGCCCGGCCACGCCTGGGCCTTCGACAACAGCCGCCCCCACGGCGCCGCCAACGACGGCCCCCCGCGCCTGCACCTGATCGTCGACCTGCCCGACCTGCCCGCCGTGCGCCGCTGGCTGGCCGCCGGCGAGCCGGCCGAAGGCGAGCCCGACCGCGCCCTCTGGACCGAGCTGGCCACCGACCCGCTCACGCGGCTGACCCCCGCCCAGCGCGCCGACCCCGAGCTGATGGCCCGCCTGCGCGCCCAGTGAGCGGAACCCGGTGAGCCCCGCCTTCCTCCGCCGCGTCGCCCGCCGCAGCCTCTGGCTGGGCCTGCCCGCCCTGGCCATCGTGCTCTACGAAGCCTTCACCGGCGGCCCCGGCGACCGCCGCTTCATGCTCTACCTCGCCGTCGCGCTCACCGCCTGCGGCACCTGGTACACCACCCACCACGGCCTGCTGCCCTGGGTCGAGCGCCGCATGACCTACGGCCTGACCAACGCCGAGGTGCCCGCGCCCCTGGTGCGTCCCATCGCGGCGGCGCAGATCGCCATCGGCGGGCTGATGGTGCTGAGCGGGGTGTTGATCGGGACGGTGTTCGCGGGCGGGTAGCCAGTCAGTCCACTGCCTTCTCCGGCGCGTCCACGCCCTCGAGGTCCGCATACACGTCGTCGAGCGCCAGGGCGATGCCCAGCGAAGCCAGCTCGACCGCGCCCTCGCGCACCGTGCTCAGCAACCACACGTCCTGCCCCGGCTCGACGCGCCGCCGGTGCTCGACGTGGCGCGCGCGCTGGTCGACCAGCAGGTAGTCGGTCAGCGACGCCAGGGTGCGGTAGTGCTCGAACTTGGTGCCCCGATCGCGGTCGGCGGTCGAGGGCGACAGCACCTCGACGATGACGGTCGGGTTGGTGATGGCGGCGGGATCCTCGGGCGGGCTCTGGAAGTCGCCGCAGACGATGGTGATGGCGCCGTAGAAGGCCGCGTCGGTGGCGGGGACATAGACGCGCTGATCACCGCTGGTGGGCCGGCAGGGCTTGCCCCGTAGGGCATTGCCCAGCGCAATCGTCACATTCGCGGTGATCGCCGCGTGCCGCCTGCTGCCGCCCGACATCGCCACGATCTCGAAGCCGTCGAACTCGTGCCGCCCCTCGGCCTCGACCTCGAACGCGAGGTACTCGGCGTAGGTCATCGCGGGACGTTCGGCTGCCTGGCCCATGTGCACCTCCGAGACGCGCCCAATCTAGCAGACGCGGCGCCGACACGCCGAGGCGCAACGCGGACGCCGGCCCATGGCCGTCACCCCTCGAGCTTGCCGGGCGGCTTCGAGTCCAGCAGAGCGGACGGGGCCCGGCTGAGAGCTGAACGCTGAAGGCTGACAGCCCTTGGCGGAAGCACAGACGGCGCGTAGCAGACGCGCTGCTGATCACGACCGTCGACCACGCCTGAGCGGGCGCCCGCCCGCCTCACTCGTCCACCAACCCCACCTCCACCGCCCCGATCTCCACCGCGTGCCACGCGCCGCTCGCGCGCAGCGCGAAGGTGCCGGTGTAGCGGCCCGGGCGCAGCAGCGACTCGTCGCCGTCGTGGTACACGGCGATGCGCAGGTCGAGCGTCGCGCCAGGCGCGACCACGCCGTCCCACGCGGCCGGCGGATCCAGGCGCGGCCGGTGCGGCGTGTCGGACGCGACGAGGATGGGCGCGCCGTCGGCGCCGCGCAGCTCGAGGAGCCAGTCGCCGACGGCCGCGGGCGCCTCGCTCGTGTTGCGCACCCGCAACCGGAGGTCGCCGTCGAGGCCGGGGCCGAACCCGTGATGGCAGCGGCAGAAGGCGAAGGTGGCGCTCAGCAGCTCGACCTCCAGCCGCTGGGCCAGCGGCGGCGCCTCGACGCACGCGCCCAGCGACCCACAGCGGAGGAATCGCCAGTCGGGGCCGGCGTGCGCCCAGCCCGCCTCGCCGCCGACCGCCTCGACGGCCACGTCCCAGACGTCGGCGACCGGACCCGGCGCCTCGGGGAAGCGCAGCGCGATGGGGCGGTCGACGCCGTCGTCGCACACCCCGTCGATCACCAGCAGCGTCGCCTCGGGCGCGCTCCAGGCGGCGCCGAACCGGCACGCCGTCCCGCCGCGCGCGACCACGCCGGTCACGAAGTCCGCCCCGAAGCTGCCCTTGTCGAGCATGAGCGGGTCGGCGATCACGCCGTCGGCCCCGAAGGGGTACAGCGTCGCCTCGTACAGCGCGTGGGTCGGCTGATCCACCAGCCACCAGCCCGCGAAGTCGCCCACCGGGGCGCCCGCGTCCCTGACACCAGCGTCCGGCATGACCTGCGCGGCGTCGCCGACGCCACCGTCCTCGGCGGGGTCCTCCGTCGCCGGCGCGTCCGCCGCGCACCCGGCCGCCAGCATCACCAGCAGAAGCCACCGTGTCCGCATCACCACCTCCCCGCCGCGCGCCATCCTCCCCCACCGAGGCCTGCCGCCGCATCCCCGGCGGCCATCCCGGGGGCACCCGGCGCCCGAGATCGCCGGACGGCTCCGATACCGGCACCCGGGACGGGGCCCGGCTGACAGCTGAACGCTGACAGCTGACAGCCGGCCGGAACCACCCCCGCGGCCAATGAGCAGACCCCACCTTCACCACCCCGTTGCACGCGGCGACGAGACAGGTGATGGTCCCCGGGTGCCACGCCGCGCCGCCCTCATTGCCACCTTGTGCGCCCTGCTCGCCGCCCCCGCGGCGGCCAGCGTGCCCGATCTGTTCGGCTACGGCGCCCGTGCGTCGGCGTTGGCCGGCGCGGTGGTCAGCGATCCCCACGGCCACACCGCCGTCTACTACAACCCCGGCGCGCTGGGCTTCGAGACCAAGCTCACCTTCGCCGTGGGCTATCAGCGCGCCGACCTGGCCCTCGAGATCGACGGCGCCGAGCGCGACGCGCGGCCCGCCTCGGCCACCCTCATCGGCTTCGGCATCCCCATCCCGCTCGGCGGCTTCATGCACCGCCGCCTGACCCTGGGCGCCGGCTTCGTCATCCCCACCAACACCGTCCTCGTCGCCGACATCCCGCGCCCCGGCCAGCCCCGCTTCTCGCTCGTCGAGAACCGCGCGCAGACCGTCACCCTGCAGGGCGCGCTGGGCCTGCGCCTCACCGACTGGCTGTCCATCGGCGGCGGCGTCATCGCTCTCTCGGAGTTGCAGGGCGCCATCGACGTCGCCCCCAACGCCGAGGGCCGCATCGGCAGCCAGGCCCGCGACCAGCTCGTCGCCAGCTACGCCCCGACCGCCGGCCTGGCCCTGCGCCTGCCCGGCGACGCCCGCGTGGGCGTCACCTACCGCGGCGAGTCCAAGGCCGAGTTCGAGCTGCCCATCACCGCCAACCTGGGCGACAGCTTCCCGCTGCCCGTGCCCACCCTGTCGATCATCGGCGTCGCGCAGTACGACCCCCGCAACGTCGCCGTCGAGCTGTCGGGCACGCCCGCCCTGGGCCTGCGCGTCGCCGCCGGCTTCACCTGGAAGCAGTGGAGCGCCTACCCCAACCCCATCGCCTACACCGCGGTGCCCGCCGACTTCCCGGCGCAGCCCGACCCCGACTTCGACGACGTCTTCGAGTGGCGCGGCGCCGCCGAGTGGCCGCTGGCCGCCGGCCCACTGACCCTCACGCCGCGCCTGGGCTACCAGTTCGCCCCCAGCCCCGTGCCCGAGCAGACCGGCCTGCACAACCAGCTCGACAGCGACCGCCACCTGCTGGGCTTGGGCCTGGGCGTCCAGTGGGATCGCCTGCGCCTCGACCTGGCCGGCCAGTGGCACCATCTCACCACGCGCGAACACACCAAGGACGCCGCCGCCATCGAGGCCGCGGGCTTCGACCCCGCGACGCACCCCGGCGTCGAGGGCATCGAGCACGACGGCGACATCTTCGGCTTCGCCATCGAAGTGGGCGTCGAGCTGTGAGCCGCCGCCCCCTCCACGCGACCGGCGGCCAAGCCGCAGCGCAGCGACGCCGCCCCGGCAATCGCACCACGGCAGGACCCCCGGAGCCCGGCTGAGAGCTGGCCGCTGACCGCTGACCGCCCGCCCGATCCGCCATCGACACCCCAGAGAAAGGCCCCGTGAGAGCCCTCGCCCTCCTCCTGCTGCTGCCCACCCTGGCCCACGCCAACCCGCTGGACGCCTTCGGCTTCGGCGCGCGTGGCATGGCGCTCGGCAGCGCGATGACCGCCGTGGCCGAGGACTACGCCGCCAACTACTACAACCCCGCGGGCCTGGCCGCCGGCGGGCGCCTGAGCCTCGCGGTCGGCTACGCCCTGGTGAAGCCGCGCCTGGCCATCGCCGGCGGCGACCAGGACGTCGACGCCAGCCGCGGCATCCAGGCGGGCGTCGTGCTGCCGGGCACCGTGTGGGGCCGCCGCCTGGGCGTCTCGGTGGGCCTGCACCTGCCCGACGAGCGCGTCAGCCGCATCCGCGCCCTGCCCCAACGCCAGCCGCGCTGGGTGCTGTGGGACAACCGCCCGCAGCGCATCGTCATCAGCTCGAGCGCCGCGTTCGAGGTGCTGCCCAACCTGTTCCTCGGCGGCGGCCTGACCTACCTCGCCAACACCTCGGGCGTGCTCGACATCGAGGGCCAGGTCAGCCTGACCGATGCCGAGCGCACGCGCCTGTTCAGCGCCGTCGACGTCGACCTGGCCTCGGTGCGCTACTGGACCGTCGGCGCGCGCTACGACCTGGGCGACCGCTGGCGCTTCGGCGCCGTGTGGCGCCAGGACTTCAGCCTGCGCCTGGACCTCGACGTGAAGGTGCAGGGCGCCATCACGCTGGGCCCGGCCGACGCCGTCGTCGTGCCCGAGGGCCTGTTCCTGTTCAACTCGGCCAACGACAACCTGTACTCGCCGATGCAGGCCGTCGCCGGCGTGGCCTACCAGGGGGACGGCTGGATGATGGCCGCCGACCTGGGCTGGGTGCGCTGGAGCGCCTTCCCGACGCCCACCGCCACCGTCGACCTCGATCTCGACCTCGGCACCCTCGCCTTCGACGTGCCGCTGCCCGACGCCCCGCTCGACCCCGACTTCCACGACATCGTCGTGCCGCGCGTCGGCGGCGAGTGGCAGGCCGTCGGCGGCGCCTGGGGCGATCTCACCGTGCGCGCCGGCTACTTCTACGAGCCCTCGCCCGCGCCCGATCAGCCCGGCGACACCAACTACGTCGACAGCGACAAGCACGGCGCCGCCTTCGGCCTGGGCCTGCGCCTGGCCGATCCCAGCGGCGTCTTCCCCCGCCCGGTGCGCCTCGACCTGGCCGGCCAGTACGTCCGCCTGATCGAGCGGCGCTATCAGAAGACCGACCCCGCCGATCCCATCGGCGACTACGACGCGGCCGGCGACAGCCTGGGCTTCGCCGCCGAGCTGGGGTTCGAGTTTTGAGGTCCGCCGTTCTCGCTCTCCTGCTGCTCGGCTGCGCCGCCGGCGGTGATCCCGGCAGCGGCGACCGCGAGCTGCCCAACCGCGGCTTCGCGCCCTACGCCAAGGTGGTCGACGAGGAGGAGGCGCTCGTCCCCATCCTCACCGTCGAGGACGCGAAGCTCGACCACCCCAGCGCCGTGCTCACCGCCGACGGCGGCGTCGCGCTGTTCGTCGAGGTGTGCCCCGAGGACGCCCCGTGCCACCTCGCGCGCGCCGACAGCGCCGACGGCCTGACCTTCGGCGCCCCGGCCACCGTGCTCGAGGACGCGCGCGGCCTGCATGCCCCCTTCGCGCAGCGCGAGGGCGACGCCTGGACGCTGTGGATGGTGATCGGCGAAGGCGCCGCCGTCGCCCGCGCCACCGGCGACGGCCGCACCTTCGGCGCCCCGGTCGAGGTGCTCGCCGCCGCCGAGGGCGAGACGCTCGCCTCGCCCAGCTTCGCCGACGGCGCCCTCTGGCTGCAGCGCGGCGATGCCCTCGCCCGCGCGCCCGCCCAGGGCGACCGCTTCGGCGCCCCCGTCGACGTCTTCACCCCCTGCGCCGACGACGCCGAGGACTGCTGGCCCACCGGCGGCGGCGTGCAGGATCCCGAGGTGCGCCTCACCCGCAGCGCCACCGGCCGCGCCCTGCTGCAGGTCGCCTTCGCCGGCGGCACGGGCCGCCGCGGCCTCGGCTTCGCCGCCAGCGCCGACGGCCTCACCTGGTCGCCCTTCCGCTTCAACCCGTCCCTCGACGACGACAGCAAGGACGAGCGCGCCCCCACGGTCATCCGCCGCGGCGACACCTACCTGCTCTACTTCGTGCAGGACGGCCGCCGCCCCCTGCTCGGCGTCGCGGTCAACGACGCGGGGAAGCCGTCGGCGACGTTCTGACGTCCGGCGCCCGCGTCAACACCTCGCAGCCCGTCCGCGTCACCAGCACCGTGTGCTCGAACTGCGCGCTCCAGGCGCCGTCCCGCGTCACCAACGTCCAGCCGTCGGGCAACAGATCCAAGGTCGGCTCACCCAGGGTCACCAGCGGCTCGATCGTGATCGCCATGCCCGCGCGCAGCCGCGGCCCGCGGCCGGCGGGCACGTGCAGCACGTCCGGCGCCTGGTGCATGTACCGGCCGATGCCGTGACCGGCGATGTCGGGCACCACCGCGCAGCCGTGCCGCCGCGCCTCGGCGACGACCGCACGGCCGATGGCGCCCAGGCGCACCCCGTCGCGCACCACCGCCAGCCCCGCCCGCAGACACGCCCGCGCCGCCTCGACCACCCGGCGCGCGTCCGCGTCCGGCTCGCCGACGTAGAACGTCCGCGACGTGTCGCCGTGGAAGCCGTCGAGGTTCGTGGTGACGTCGACGTTCACGATGTCGCCGGGCGCCAGCACCTCGTCCACGCGCGGGATGCCGTGACAGCCCACGTGATTGCGGCTGGTGCACACCGCCGCCGGGAAGCCGTGATAGCCGAGCTGGCTGGGCAGGCCCCCGCGCGCCACCGTGTCGGCGCGCACGAACGCGTCGATGTCGGCGGTGGTCAGGCCGGGCTGGATCAGCGCAGCGACGGCGTCCAGGGTCGCGGCAGCCGCGCGCCCAGCGCGCCGCATGGCGTCCTGCTCGGAGGGTGTGAGGATCGGAATGGCCATGCGCCGAGGTTGGCGTCACGCAGGTGCGCGGCGCCAATACCCCTTCGGTATCGGCCGCCCACCCGAACGCGGGCGTCGCTCCACTTCTCTCGGCTCCCGGCGAGACGCGCCGAGGCCGCCAACCGCCCGGCGGCAGGGCAGGGTCGGCGACGGCGACGTCGACGGCAACGGCAACGGCGACGGTCTGCGACCGCCGCGATGGCCCACACGAACGATGGTTGCCGCAGCGCGGTCGCCTGTTCAGAGCGAGACTCACGCCTCGAGCTGACCGCTCGCAGCCCCTCCAGCCGCCGCAGCGGTCCGACCAGAGCCCCCCGACCAATACCCATTCGGTATCGGCCGGCCGCCGGCCGCTCTGCTACCCTGCCGCCATGAGCCTCGCCCAGATCGAGTACTTCGTCGCCGTCGCCGAAGAGGGCACCGTGCACGGCGCCGCGCGCCGCCTGCACATCTCGCAGCCGCCGCTCACCCGCCACGTGCGGGCGCTCGAAGACGAGCTGGGCGCGCCCCTCTTCGAGCGCACCCCGCGCGGCATGCGCCTGCTGCCCGCGGGCGAGGTGTTCCTGGCCCACGCCCGTCGGGTGCTCACCACGATCGACGACGCCGCGGCGGCGGTGCGCCGACAGTCGGCTTCAGTGTCCTAGGTGCCCTCGACGTGCGGGACGCGGTCGAGATCGGCGTAGATCTCGTCGACGGGAAGCCGGATGCCCAGCGACTTCAGCTCCAGCGCGCCCTCGGTGAGGTGGCGCACGAGCCACGTGTTGCCGTCCACCCGCTCGCGGTGCTCGACCCCGACAGCGTCCTGCGCGATCAAGACGTAGTCTCGAAGGCTGGGCAGCGTCCGGTAGTGCTCGTACTTTGTGCCCCGATCGTGATCGGCGGTGCTCGGCGACAAGACCTCGATAATCAGGGTGGGGTTCGTGAGCGCCCGCGGATCCGCGTCCGCCATCAGGTAGTCGCCGCAGACGACCACCACATCTGCGTAGAACATGCAGCCGGTCCGCGGGACGTACAGCCTCTGATCGCCGCTGGTCGGGCGGCACGCCGTGCCGCGCAGCCGCGCGATCAGGGACCCGCCGACGTTCATGGTGATCGCGGCGTGCCGCGGGCTACCACCCGCCAGCGCGTAGACCTCGCCGTGCACGAACTCGTGGCGGACGTCCGACTCGGCTTCCCGCGCGAGGTACTCGGCGAGCGTCAACCTCTGGGTCGCGGCAGCCTGGCCCATCACGCCCCTCCTGACGTCTGCCGGCAGATTACCAGACTCGGAGAGCACCGTCGGTTCACGGCCCCGCCACCCCGTCCTTCGCGGCGGCCGCGGGCGGGCCGCGCTGGTCGAGGTGGTGCTTCAGGTTCTCGATGACCTTCACGATGCGGTACTCGACGTTGCGCCGGTAGGTATCGAGCGTGAAGAAGGTGTCGAAGAAGCCATCCACCTTCACTCGGCTGCGGAAGCGCACGATGGACACCTTGTCGTCGCCCGTCGCCTCGAGCACCAGGTGGAAGTCGTCCAGCAGCGTGTTCTCGCCGTGCAGCGTCACCTCGAGCCGGTCGACGCCGCCGCCGGGCAGGGTGCGCGCCTGCTTGATGCCGAAGCGGATGATGTTGTCGGTGCTGCCGAAGGGCCAGACGAGGTCGATGTCGAAGTGCACGTCGAACGCGCCGCGCCCGCCGGCGCCGCCGGGCAGGAAGCGCACGGCGTTGAGCAGCGTGATGAACTTCTTGCCGCTGGCCTTGCGGTTGATGCCGCGCAGCGACCAGTCGCCGTAGGTCGCGAAGTCCCCCGCGACGCGCGCCAGCACCGGCAGCGGCACCTCCAGCCCCACCCAGCCCGACGTGATGAACACGTCCTCGTCGTCGTCGTACACCGTCCGCGCGTTGACCTCCTTGGCGGCCGCGGGCGCGGCGAAGCACGCGATCAGCAGCACGGCGATGGGCAGCGGGTGACGCACGAGGCAGCACGGTAGCAGGTCGTCGGGTGCTTGCGTCCAACGACCGTCGCGCCCATCCTCGCCGCATGCCGCCCGACCCCCTCGAGGCCCTCGCCGCCGCCGATCCGCCGCGCCCGCCCGAGGTGGTCGAGGCCGCCCGCAAGGCCGTCGTCGGGGGCGCCCAGGCCGCGCCCATCGGGCTGGGCGTCGTGCTGGTGGCCGTCGCCGCCGCCGTCGCCTCGGGCCCCGGCCACACCGCCCTGCGCATCGCCGCCCTGGCCGGCCTGGTGCTGCTGGCGGTGCCCTCGGTGCTCGCGGTGCTGGTGAAGGTGCGCCGGGCCGTCACGCGGGTCGAGACCATCGCCCGGCGTGGCGTCCGCTGCGCCGGCGTCGTCGAGCCCACCCTGCTCGAGACGCGCGCCGTGCGCTTCGTCCCCCCCGACGGCCTGCCGCGCTACGCCCGCCTCGACCCCACGGTCGGCCCCCTCGCCGACGGCGCCGAGGTCGCCCTCCTCTTCGATCTCGACACGCCCGGCCAGGCCCTGCTGATCGATCCGACCACCGGCCTGCGCCTCGCCCCCGTCACCGACGCCCCCCGCCGGCCGATGCCCGACTGATCGGGCCGCAGACCGCTCACGGGCACCCGATTTTTTTCCTGCGCCGGGAATAGGGAGATCGCCGGAACCCGCGCCATCCATGCCATCTCGGCGCGGGACGCACGGACTTCTCGTCGCGTGCGCACATGGATGCTATGGTCCGCCGCGCTGTTTCAATCGACCGGTCGAATCCGTCGATTCCAGACCCTCGTTCAGGAGCTCACATGAACCGGTTCGTTCGTTCGTTCCTCGTGGTCGCCCTTGCGGGCACGTTCGCCCTCACCGGCTGCAAGAAGGATGAGGCCCCGGCCGGCGGCGACAAGGCTGCCGAGGGCGCCAAGGCCGGCGGCGAGATGGCCGCCAAGGCCGCGCCGACGCCCGCCACCGCCGACGCCGCGATGAAGGCCCTGATGGAGGGCATCCAGAACAAGAAGCCCCAGGCCGCCTGGGACTTCCTGCCCGCCAGCTACCAGAAGGACGTCACCACGCTGGTGCACGAGGTCGGCGGCAAGGTCGACGCCGAGCTGTACAACAAGGCGTTCGGGGTCCTGAACAAGGCGCTCACGCTGCTCAAGACCAAGAAGGAGTACATCCTCAAGAGCAAGCTGACCGCCCAGGCGCTGCAGAACCCGATGCTGCCCCCCGGCACCATCGAGAAGAACTGGGACGGCGTGGTCGAGATGATCTCGATCCTCACCACCAGCGAGCTGGCCAAGGCCGAGAACCTGAAGTCGCTCGACGTCGGCAAGTTCCTCGCCGGCACCGGCGCCAAGCTGATGGACAAGGGCTTCGACCTCGCCAAGGCCGCCGGCCAGGATCCGACGATGGCCCTCAAGGGCTTCAGCGCCGAGATGGTCAAGGCCGAGGGTGACAAGGCCACCGTCAAGCTGACCCCGCCGGGCGGCGGCTCGCCCAGCGAGGAGGAGTTCGTCAAGGTCGAGGGCAAGTGGATCCCGGCCGAGATGGCCCAGGAGTGGAAGCAGGAGATCGAGCGCATGAAGGGCCAGCTCGGCGCCATCCCGGCGCAGATGGCCGAGGCGAAGCCGATGGCGATGCCCATGCTGACCAAGGTCGAGGAGACCCTCGACAAGCTGAACGCCGCCAAGAGCCAGGAGGAGTTCGACGGCGCGCTCCTCGGCGCGGTCGCCGCCTTCGGTGGCCCCGGCGCCGGCGCCCCTCCCGGCGCGATGCCCGCCCCCGACGGCGCGATGCAGGCCGACCCGATGAAGGCCGACGAGCCCGCCAACCCCTGAGGTTGCCGGTTCGAGCGGGCGCCCACCCCCGGGCGCCCGCGGTGCCTGCCCTTCCCTTGGGCCGCCCGCGCGGCCCGTGCGCCGCCCTTCAGGCGTCGCCCACTCGCTTCAGCTCGAACAACGCGTAGGTGTGAGCCGTAGGCTTCCAGCCCGCGTATGGCCCCGTGTGTTCGGTGTGCGAGTCGCGCACCTTCTCGCACAGGAAGTGGCCCTCGGGGCCGTAGCCGAAGTGCGTCTCGTAGGTCACCGGCTCGCCGACGTTGCTGTCGCTGTAGTCGGTCAGGTGGGCGAAGGCGAGGATGTGCGTCTCGGCGCCGTCGGCGGCGCCGACCACCTCGGCCTTGGCCGCCATCAGCTTGTGCTTGCCGAACAGCGTCTCGACGATCTCCTTCGAGATCGGGGCGATGACCGTCATCGCCAGGGCGCCGGCGAGGCCGCTGATGGCGCCGGTGGCGGCGGCGACGATCGCCTCGACGCCGTGGGCGGGCAGCTCCGAGACGATCTTCGCGCGGATGGTCTCGAGCAGGTCCGGCCCGTCGCCGCAGTCCTGCACCACCCCACAGCCGAGCGGCTGGTTCTCGCCCGCCTTGACGGTCATCTCGGCCTTCAGCGACTGCAGCTTCTTCTTCGCCTCGTCGCGCGCCGTGTGCGCGATCGTCTCGGCGGCGTTGGCGATGGCGGCCTCGCCGAGGCTCAGCGCGACGGCCACCTTGTCGGTGTCGCCCCGGAGCACGGGATCGCCGAGGCACAGCCGCAGGCTGGTCACCGCCCACTTGCCCGGCTTCAGCCGCAGCGGACCGTCGACCACGCCCAGCTTCTGCGGCCCACGATCGTGCAGCTCGCTCTGCACCGTGAGGACGACTTGCTTGCCCATGACACCTGCCTTTCTGCTGTTGCGTGACCCCGATCAACCTCGGCCACGCGCCGCGCCGGTGCAAGGCCGAACTGGCTATCCGACCAACGCCGGCAAATCGATGCCCCACAGCAGGCGGCCGGTCAGGTCGTGCAGCGTCACCCGCAGCGTACGGCTGTCGGGGTCGATGCGGCCCATGCCGTAGTACTGCATGCCGGCCAGGGGTGAGGTCCCTGGGCGGGTGCCGGGGGGCACGCTGACGTAGGCGGGCTTGCAGCCGAAGGTGTCGTCGACGGGGTTGGGGCCGAAGGTGCCGGCGTTGAGCGGGCCGGCGACGAACTCCCAGAAGGGGCTGAAGTCCTTGAAGCGCGCGTAATCCGGGTGGAAGTGGTGGGCGGCGGCGTAATGCACGTCGGCGGTGATCCACGCCACGTTCTTCACCTTGTTCTTCTTCAGGCTGGCCAGCAGGCGCGCGATCTCGAGCTCGCGGCCCAGGGGCGGGCCGTCGCCGTTGGCCACGCCCTCGAAGTGGTTGCGGCCGTGGCCGATCATCAGGCCCAGCGGCTGGTCGCTGACGACGACCTTCCAGGTGGCCTTCGAGCGGGTGAGGCCCTCGGCCAGCCAGGCGGCCTGCTCGGGGCCGAAGAAGGCCGAGG
This sequence comes from bacterium, assembly GCA_030426945.1. Taxonomy (GTDB): domain Bacteria; phylum Myxococcota_A; class Bradymonadia; order UBA7976; family UBA1532; genus JACKDN01. The sequence goes on along the minus strand of JAUHXL010000053.1, from coordinate 4,271 downwards.
GCGGGCCGAAGGCGCGGTGCAGGTTGCGGCTGTTGGGGCCGCGGTACGAGCGGGCGTCGAGCACGAACAGGTCGAGGTGCGGGCCACGCTGCAGGTGCCGGTAGATGCGGCCGGGCGCGTGCGGGTGGCGCGCGAGCGGGGCGTACTCGAAGAAGGCGCGGCGGCCGCGGGCGGCCAGCAGGTCGCAGCTCTTCACCCGGTAGCGGTGATCCTCGGTCAGCACGCGGCCGGGCCACCAGTTGTTCTTCGTCTCGTGATCGTCCCATTGCCACACCTGGCTGACCGATGCGTGCAGCGCGCGCACGTTGGGGTCGAGCAGGGGGTAGCGGAAGTTGCCGCGGAACTCGGTCAGCGTCTCGGCCACCTTGCTCTTCTCGGGCGAGGTGAGGTTGCGCCAGACGGTGCCGTCGGGCAGGCGGCGCTCGCTGCGGATGGGGGCGTCGGCGTAGATGAGGTCGCCGCAGTGGACGAAGACGTCGGGGTTCGAGCGGCGGATGACGTCGTAGATGCGCATGCCGCCGAGGTCGGGGTTGATGCCGTAGCCCTGGCCGCAGGTGTCGCCGCTCCAGGCGAAGCTGGTGCCCTGGGCGGGGTCGGCGGGCGGGGTGCGCAGGCGACCGATCAGCGGCGGCGCGTCGGCGCCGGGCACGGCCAGGTTCTCGAACCAGACGCGATAGTGCACGTCGCGGCCGGGGGGCAGGCCGGTGAGGCCCACCTTGGCCGTGTAGTCGGTGGCGACCAGCGCCTCGGCGTCGGGGCCGCGGTGCACGCGGCGGAAGTCGGGGTCGAGCGACCACTCGACGCGCAAACGGGACGGGCGGTCGGCGCGGCTCCAGATCACGGCGCCGCGGGGCGTGACGTCGCCCGACGCGATGCCCTGCTCCATGTGCGGGCGCGCCAGCTCGGGCGGGATGACCGCGGGCGCGCGCCGCGGCAGGGCGGCGGCGGCCAGGCCGCCGAGGGCGGTGCGCAGCGCCGCGCGTCGGGTGGGGCCGTGGGCTTCGGTCGCCCGCTGCGCCGGCTCCGAGGGGCGGTCAGCTTTCAGCTTTCAGCTCTCAGCCGGGCACCACGCGCCTCGGCGAGGCGCGGGCTTGGCCCTGGGCGGCCGCGCGACGACGATCGGCTCACCTCGCGGTGCGCGACTCCAACGACGCTCGTGCCCGGCTGACCGCTGACCGCTGACCGCTGAAAGCCCGGCCGTTCCGCCGCGCCGGCTGAGCGAAGCGCGTCCAATCAACTCCCCCCGCCTTGGGTCTCGGGCCCCAGGGTGCCCAACCTGGGGGGCCGCGGTCGAGTGGGCTTTGCATCGGGGCCTCGCCGCGGTGCATCTTGTCGCCGTGCGCACGCGCCTCTCACCGCTGTTGCTCGGGCTGCTGCTCGCCGCCTGCGAGGAAGGGCCCGCCCCCGGCTCGCCGGCGACGTATCCGCCCCTGGCGCCCCCGCCGGCGGCGGTCGAGTCGCCCCTCGAGTGTTCGCCGGGCGCCTCGTCCGAGCTGTACGTCACGCGCATCGCCCCCCTGCTGCGGCAGGACCGACCCAGCTCGTGCTCGGGCTGTCACCTGCAGGGCATCGACCTCGCGGGCTTCGTGCGCGGCTCGGCCTGCCAGTCGATGGCCTGCCTCGTCGACCGCCGGCTGGTCGACCTCGAGGATCCCGCGAACAGCCACGTGCTGGCCCTCATCGACCGCGGCCGCAACAAGGACGACGACGCGCGCACCCGCCGCGCGGCCTCGGCCGAGTACGCGGGCTTCTACGACTGGATCGTCTTCAGCGCCGCCTGTCACGCCGAGGTCTGCGCGCCGATGGCGGATCCCTGCGGCGACGGCGGCGGCACGCCGGACGCCCTCGTGGCGCCGCCCCTGCGCGACGCGGCGCCGCCGGACGCCGCGCCCGTCGACGCGGCCCTGGCCGACGCCGATCTCACCGACGGCGGCCCGGCCGATGCCGGTCCGGACGCGGCGCCCATCGTGGACGCCGCGCCGCCGCCCGACGCTGCCCCCCCGCCCGGCCCCTGCAGCGACACCGCCCTGCGCAGCCTGTTCGCCGAGAAGGTGTGGGCCTGGGAGGGCCGCTGCTACCACTGCCACGCGGGGGACGGCGTCGAGGCCGGCCTGGCCGGCGCGCCCACCTGGGTGGCCGAGGAGGACGACGAGCAGGCCGCCATCGACGGCACCTTCGACCGCATCCTCGCGCGCAGCTACCTCGACCTGAACGCGCCCTCCGAGAGCCTGCTGCTGCTCAAGCCCTTGGCCCGCAACGTCGGCGGTCTACGCCACGGAGGCGGCGACAAGTTCCTCAGCCTCGAGGATCCCGCCTACCTCGACTTCCTGTTCTGGGTGCAGACCTACGCGGCCTGCGCGCAGGGCCGGCCCCTGCCCGGATCCCCGGCGCCCTGAGCACCGTGCCGCCCGTCACCCCTTCGGACGCGGATCGTCTGCGGCTGCGCTGGCTGCTGCGCCTGCGCTGGGCGGTCGTGGCGGGCGAGCTGGCGGTGCTGGGCGGGGCGGCCCTGTGGCTGAGCGCCCAGCCGCCCTGGGCGTGGGTGCTGGGCCTCGTGGCGATCACGGTGGGCACCAACCTCGCCGCTGCCCGCTCCACCGGGCGACCGCGCGCCTGGGCCGCCGCGCTGCTGGTCTTCGACGTGCTCGCGCTGACCGGCCTGCTCTGGCTCACCGGCCGCGCATCGAACCCCTTCACCTCGCTGTACCTGGTCTACATCGCCGTCGCCGTCGTCTCGCTGGGCGCGGCGGCCTCGTGGGGCCTGGTCGCGCTGGCGGCGGCCGGCTTCGCGGCGCTGTTCTGGGGCCACGACCCGCACGCCCACCACGACATGTCCCTGCACCTACGCGGCATGTGGGCCGCCTTCGCGCTCACCGCCGCCGCCATCGTGTACTTCGTCGGGCGGCTGGACACCGCCCTGCGCCGCCGCGACGCCGAGCTGGCCGCCGCGCGCGAGGCGGCGGCCAAGGCCGAGCGCCTGGCCGCCCTGGGCACCCTGGCCGCCGGCGCCGCGCACGAGCTGGCGAGCCCGCTGGGCACCATCGCGGTCGCGGCGCGCGAGCTGACGCGCGACCTCGAGTCGCAGAGCGTGCCGGCCGAGGCCCTCGACGACCTGCGCCTCATCCGGCGCGAGGTGGATCGTTGCCGCGAGGTGCTCGACGGCATGTCGATCGAGGCGGGGGCGGGCCCCGGGGAGCCCTGGGCCCGCGTCGAGCTGACGAACGTGGTGGGCGCCGCGGCCGGGACCGCGCCGGTCCGCGTGATCCTCGCGCCGCCCCTGGACACCGAGGCGGTGTGTACCTACCCGCGCACGCTCGAGCGCGCCCTGCGCGCGCTGATCGACAACGCGCGCCTGGCCTCGCCGCCCGAGGGCGCGGTCGAGGTTCGGGCTCACGTCGACGACGGGGCGCTGCACCTGACCGTGACCGACGAGGGGCCCGGCATGGCACCGGCCGTGCTCGCGCGGGCCACCGAGCCCTTCTTCACCACCCGCCCCGCCGGCGCGGGCATGGGGCTCGGCCTCTTCCTGGCCCGGGCGCTGACCGAGGGCGTGGGCGGGACGCTGACGCTGGACAACCGCGCGGCGGGCGGCGTCGAGGCCGCGCTGCGCTGGCCCCTGAAGGCGGCGTGCTCGTGAGCGCGGAGCCGGGCCCCAGCCTGCTGCTGGTCGACGACGATCCGGTGCTGCGCCCGCGCCTGGCGCGCGCCCTGAGGAAGCGCGGCTTCGTGGTGCGCGAGGCCGCGGACGGCGCCGAGGCCCTGGCCGCCGCCCGCGCCGAGAGCCCCGAGCTGGCGGTGATCGACCTGCGCCTGCCCGACGTCACCGGGCTGGAGGTGCTGCGCGATCTGCTGGCCATCGATCCGACGACGCGCGCGCTGATGCTGACCGGCTACGGCAGCATCGGCACCGCCGTCGAGGCCATGCGCCTCGGCGCGGCGAACTACCTGCCCAAGCCGGCCGACGCCGACGAGGTGGTGGCCGCCTTCGAGCGCGCGGCGGCGCCGCCGCTGACCGCCGGCGCCCCCATCGAGGCGCCCTCGCTGGCGCGCGCCGAGTGGGAGCACATCAACCGCGTGCTGGCCGACTGCGGCGGCAACGTCAGCGAGGCCGCGCGCCGGCTGGGGCTGCATCGCCGGTCGTTGCAGCGGAAGCTGCAGAAGTACCCGCCGGGCGAGTGAGGACCGCGCGCGGGTGCGTGCGACGATTTGTCGCATCCCCCTCGAGGCGTCCGCGCTGCTAGAAGCCCTAGCGTCGATGGATCAGGGAGAGG
>JAUHXL010000052.1 GCA_030426945.1 bacterium | reverse complement strand
CCGGCGTGGGCGGCCAGCCCGGCGCGGGCGGCCAGCCCGGCGCGGGCGGCCAGCCCGGCGTCGGCCCCGACGGCGGCGTGCCCGGTGTCATCCGGGGCAACGGCGGGGGCGGCTCGTCCGGCGCCTGCCTCGCGCAGGTCGGCCGCGACGGACCGCCCGCCACGCCGGCGCTCGCCGCGCTGGCCCTGCTGCTCGGCGGCCTCCTGCGGCGCCGCCGCGCCTGAATGCTCGACGGATCGGGCCGTCCGCGACGGCCGGAGGTGACCCCCATGTTCCGCCCGACTCGACTCGCTCCCCTCGCCGGCCTGCTCGTGCTCGGCGCCCTCGGCGCCGCCGGCGCCACCATCGTCCGCCCCCTCACCGTCGAGATGATGGCCGAGCGCGCCGACGTCGTCGTCCGCGGGCGCGTCGTCGGCCAGGAGGCCGCCTGGAACGACGACAAGACCCGCATCTACACCGTCACCCGCGTCGAGATCGCCGAGGCCTACAAGGGCGGCGACAAGCCCGGCGCGGTGATCGCCGTCCGCCAGATCGGCGGCACGGTCGACGGCCTGACCCAGTCGGTGGTGGGCAACGCCAAGCTGCGCGTGGGCGAGGAGCTGGTCCTGTTCCTGGATCGCGACGAGGCGAAGCCGCTGCACTACGTCATCGGCATGGCCCAGGGGAAGCTCGGGGTGTCGCGCGACGGGCCGGAGCCCACGGTCGTGCACGACGTCGAGGGGCTGGCGTTCATGGCGCCCGGCCAGCGCACGGTGGCCGATCTGAAGGCGGCGCCGAAGGCCGCGGCGCCCACGCTGGCGGCCTTCGAGGCCCGCCTGCGCGCGGCGCTGATCAGCGCACCGTCACCGTGATGGTGGCGGCGCAGGGCTCGCCGCCCGGCGCCACCGCGTCCGCTTGGAGCGCGACCTCGCCGGGGGGCATCGTGACCCCCTCGAAGGCCACCACGCCACCCCCCGCCGTGCCCGCGTAGCCCACGCCCTCGACCTCGAGCCGCGCGGGGGTCCCCTCGGGCAGGTTGCTGCGCACCACGACCGTCAACTGCAGCCCGGCCTGCGGCGCGCCGTCGTCGCGCGCGTCGAGCACCTGCTTGGCGACCGGGTGGCGGAAGCTCAGCGCGCAGGGTCCGCTGACCCCGGCGTCCGACGCGTCGACGCCCGGCGCGACGACGTCCGCCGCGAAGGGCGCGGCGGCGCCCTCCGGCGGCTCGCTGCGCCCGTCGACCTGCACGTAGTAGCGCAGGCGCGCCCCCTCGGGCTGCGCGGGCAGGCTGCCCTCGAAGAGCCCGCCGCCCGTCGCGCCGAGCGGCAACACCGAGAAGCCCCCCGCGTCGACCGCGAAGTACAGGGTCGGCGCGGGTCCGTCGGTCAGCACCCGCACCGGCCACGGCCCCGGCCACGGCGCGCGCCCCCGCGGCCCCTCCACGTCGATCGGCCGACCGCCGGCGTCGTCACCGCAGCCGACGCTCGAGATCACCACCCAGACCAACGCCAGAGCCCGCATCGGGGCAGCTTGGCCCAGGGCCGGCGCGGGTGTCAAAGCACCCGCGCCGCGCGGCCGGCGCGCGTTGACAGCGGGGGTCACCAGCGGTATGACCGCCCACCTGTCGCCCGAGGAGGACGCGTTGAGCGACGCCGGTGATCTGCTGTTGAGGGCCGTCGCGCGCCGCCTGGCCGACGGACGCCGCGTGATGCTGGTCGGCGACGCCTTCGAGACGCTGCAGCTGCTGGCCGAGGCCGATGTCAAGGAGCTGGTGGTGCTCAGCGACTCGGCCGACGCCGACGCGCCCACCGGCGAGACCGCGACCGGGGCGCCCTTCCGCATGCGTCCCGACTGGCGCGAGCGGCCGAACTCCAAGGATCTGGTCGTCGATCCGGCCGGCGTCGCCCCGCCCGCCGAGGTGACCCGCGTGCTGAAGAAGCACGGCCTGTACCTCAGCCGCGGGGGGCCGACGCACGCCGCCCTGCCCCACCGCCTGGTGGTCAACGCCCGGGTCGCCGAGGCCGCCGTGCTGGGCGACGGGCAGACGGCGCCGGTGTGGATGGGCGAGGCGGGCGCCGAGGGGCCGACGGTGCACCTCGCGGGGCAGGTCGAGTTCGAGGCGCCCCCGGTGGTCGCGCTCTTCGCCCCCACCACCTTGGGCACCCGCTCGGCGGCCCTGGACGGGGCCCTCGAGGACGCGCAGGCCGCCCTCTCGGAGCAGACCGAGGCCCTCGAGATGGCGCGGGCGCACGCCAGCGCGGCGCAGGCCGAGCGGGACGCGCTCGCCGCGTCGCTGCGCGCGACCGAGGCCGCCCTCGCGGCCGCCGAGGGCCAACGGGCGGCGGACGCGCAGGCGCTGGCCGCGGCGCGGGCCGAGCTGAGCGAGCTCAGCACCGACTACGAGGCGGTGCGGGACGAGCTGGCCGAGCGCCGAGTGGACGATCGCCGCTACGCCGCCCTCGGCGAGCGCTTCGAGGCCGCCCGGAACGAGATGACCGCCGAGGTGGAGCGCCTGCGCGGGCAGCTGCAGTCCGCCGGCGCCCACGTCGAGGACATGGCGGAGCTGCTGGCCGAGCGTGACGCGGCCCGCGCCGCGCGCGACGCCGTCGTCGCCCGGCTGGACGCGCTCGTGCGACGCCTGACCGACGGCTTCGACGCGCCGCCGCCGCCCGCCGCGGCGGGCGCCGACATGCTGGAGGCCTGGCTGCAGGCCGCGACCTCGGCGGCCGACGCCGCCCTCGCCCGGCGCGACCTGCGGGCGGCGGAGCTGGCCGAGCAGGGCGCCGCGCTGGACGCGGCGCGCACCCGGGCGCGCGAGCTGGCCGCCGCCCTCGAGGTGTTGCAGGCGGAGGCCGCCGTGACGCCGCCCCCGCCCGCGCCGCCGCCGGCCGCGCCGGACGTGGACGCGCGCCTCGCCCGCCTCGAGGCGGCCCTGGAGGCCGAGCGGGCGCTGCGCGCCGAGGAGCGCGCCGACGCCGCACGCCTGCGCGCCGCGGCCGAGGTCGCGCTGCGCCAGCACGGCGAGCTGACCTCGACGCTGCGCGCCGCCCGGCGGGAGGCCGCCGTCGCCCGGCTGGCCCGCGCGGCCGCCGAAGACGAGGTGGCGCGCGCGGCCGCCGAGGCCGGCGCGCGCCACGCGCGGGTGCAGGATCTGGAGCTGATGCTGCGGGATCAGCACCGCATGCAGGGTCTGCTGGCCGAAGCGCTCGAGGCCGCCGAGGCCGCGCGGGAGCAGGCCGACCACCAGCGGCGCCTCGCCGACGAGAACCTACGGCTGCTGCGCGCCGAGCACGAACGCGGCCCGCGCGCCCCGAGCTGAGCCCGCGGTGGTCGGCCCCCGCCCGACGCGCCGCGCCTCGCCGCCATGATCTGCCGGCGCTGCGACCACGAAGCCGGTGAGGCCGACGCCTGCCCCGGCTGTGGCCTCGACCTGCGCGCGATGCAGGCCGAGCGGCGCCGACGCCTGGACCTGGCGACCGGCCTCCCGACGACACGCCGGGCCCGCCGCGCGCGTCGGTCGCGGGCCGATCCCAGCGCCGGCCGGCGCTGGGGCGCCCTGAGCGTCGCGCTCGCCCTGGTCGTGATGGCCGCGGTGGCAACGCTGACCGCGGTGCTGGTGCGCAACGCCTGGCTGATCGCGGAGCTGCGCGCCTCGGCCCACACGGTCGTGGACATCCGACGCTACCGCCACGTCGACGCCGACGCCGTGCGGACGCGCGTGGCGCGCTGGGCCTCCGCCGGCGGCGCGCGGACCGAGCCGGGCTGGGTGGCCGCGCGGGTGACCGTGCGGGGCGGCGGATCCAAGCGCACCGATCCGGAGCTCGCCGCGATGGGCCTGGCCGTCGCCGGCGTCGCGCCCTCGCTGGGGGCGACGATGGCCTACCGGGCGGTGGTCGAGGTGTCCACGCTGGGCTGGACCAAGCGCGCGGTCATCGACGCGGACGCCCACTTCGAGGCCGCCGCGAACGCGGTCACCGCCGGCGACGCCGGGCCGCCCTTCGACGCGCTGACGGTCGCGCGGGTGGCGTCGCCGCCGCCGGCCCCGGACGATCCCACCCGCGCGCCGGACGTGCGCGGGCTGATCGAGGCGGCGACGGCGCACCGGGCGCTCAGCCGCGCCAACACCGCCGCCCACCGTCACCGCGCGGCCACCGCCGCCCACGCGCTGCGCAACTGGGACGCCGAGCGGCTGGCGGCGGCCGTGACCCGCTTCGGCCCCCAGCTGCCCACCACGCTCGCGGCGTTCGCGGGCCTGCTCGAGGCGCAGGTGCGCGCCGCCGAGCCCGGCGCCGATCTCGCGACCCGCGCGCTGTACGCGGCCGCGCTGCGCCGCCTCGGGCCGCGCATCGAGGCGCTGCTCGAGCGCGGCGGCGTCATCGCTCCCCTCGGCGAGCCCCCACCGTAGGCGCCTGCTGCGCAGCCCGGGCGCGTCGGGGGGCGCGCCCCGCGGCGTGCCCCGAGCGCGCAACCGGCGCCCCAGTTGACCTGCCGGGGCTCGGCCCCCGACAATCACCCGCGATGAAGCTCTCCACCCGCTGCCGCTATGCCACGCTCGCGCTCTTCGACATCGCCTTTCACAGCGGCGACGAGCCCACCCAGGTGCGCCAGATCGCCGAGCGCCAGGACATCCCGGCGCGCTTCCTCGAGCAGATCTTCCAGGATCTGAAGCGCGCGGATCTCGTCGACGGCAAGCGCGGCCGCAACGGCGGCTACGTGCTGCGGCGTCCGCCCGACCAGATCACCCTGCGCGACATCGTGCGGGCCACCGACGGCCCGGTGGAGGTCAGCTTCTGCGTCAACGACGACGGCGAGCCGATGCACCGCGCCTGCCCCCGCAACAGCCGCTGCATCCCGGCCGTGGTGTGGGGCGAGATCGCCTCCCGCGTGGCGGAGGTGTTCGAGGACTACACGCTCGCGGATCTCGTGCGGCGCGCCGAGGAGGCCGGCCTCAGCCGCGGCGCGCCCGGCTACATGTACTTCATCTGAGCGGGTGTCGGGGGCTGGCTCCAGCGGTCGGGCGCGCCGACGCCACGGCGCGACGAGCGGCTGTCCGCCCTCGGCGCGGCGGTCGTCGCCCGATGACCGGGTCGGCGCGGCCCGGCCGACCGAAGGGGGCGCCGAGGATCCATCGACGCGCCCCCCCGAGCCGAGCCCGCACCGCGCCCCGGCCTGGCCCCCCGCGGTGGCGCGGGCGCTGGCCGCGCACGCCGAGGGCTGCGCGCCCCACGAAGCCTGCGGCCTGATCGTCCGCACCCCCGACGCCACGCTGGCGGCGCGCCCGGCCCGCAACCTGGTTGCGTCGGCGGGCGCCTTCGTGCTGGATCCGGCGGCGCTGCTCACCGCCCGGCGCGCTGGGGAGACGGTGACGGCGATCTACCACAGCCACTGCGACGCGCCGGCGTCGCCGAGCATCCAGGACCGCGCGGCCTGGATCGACGCCCGCGGCGCGCCGCTGTGGCCGGGGGTCGAGATGGTCATCGTGCCCGTCCAGAGCGGGCGCGCCGGGGTGCCCCGCCGCTTCGTGTGGTGCGGGCGGGCCCGAGATCTGGTGCCGATCGGAGGAGCATGAACATCCCCGCCGACCTCGACGCGCGCCTCGACGCGCTGCGCGAGCTGCTGCGTACGATGGGCAGCGTCGTCGTCGCGTTCTCGGGCGGCGTCGACAGCGCCTTCCTGCTGAAGGTGGCGGTCGACACCCTCGGTGACCGGGCCGTCGCGCTGACCGCCCTGTCGGACAGCTACCCGGCGTGGGAGCTCGACGAGGCCCGCGCGCTCGCCCGCGCCCTCGGCGCCCGCATGATCGAGATCGAGACGCGCGAGATGGACCGGCCCGGCTACCGGGCGAACGCGGGTGATCGCTGCTACCACTGCAAGGCGGAGCTCTTCGACGTCGCGGCGCTCTTCGGCGCCAGCGCGGGCCTGGGCCAGCTCTGCTATGGCGCCATCCCCGATGATCTGGGCGATCACCGGCCGGGCATGGAGGCCGCCGCCGAGCGCGCCGTGCGCGCGCCGCTGATCGAGGCGGGGCTGACCAAGGCCGACATCCGCGCGCTGTCCCGTCGCTTCGACCTGCCGACCTGGGACAAGCCCGCGTCGGCCTGTCTGAGCAGCCGCTTCCCCTACGGCACCGAGATCACCCCGGCGCGCCTGCGGCAGGTGGGCGACTGCGAGGCCGGGCTGCGCCGCCTCGGGCTGCGGCAGGTGCGCGCGCGCTACCACGGAGACCTGGTGCGGGTGGAGGTGGCCCCCGACGAGCTGGGCGCCCTGTTCGCGAGCGCCCACCTCCGCGCGGGGGTCGTCGAGGCCGGCAAGGCGGCCGGCTTCCGCTACGTGTCGATCGATCTCGAGGGCTACCGCACCGGCAGCGCCAACGAGGCGCTGGTGACGCTCACCGGCTGAGCCGGTCAGGCCGTCGGCCTCAGCGAGACGTGCTCGCCGGGATCGTCTCCGTCGCGCAGCTCGGTCGTCAGGACGACCGCGCCCCGCATCACCGCGGTCAGGTTGCCGGTGCTGAACCGCGCGCTCGACAGATCGGCCTCCGACAGCCGGGTCGCGTCGAGTCGGGCGCCGCGCAGATCGGCGCCGCGCATCGACGCCCCCCGCAGATCGGCGCCGGACAGGTCCGCCCCTTGGAGCCGTGCGTCCGTCAGGCGCGTGCGCCGCAGGTCGCACTCGACGAGGCTCACCCCGACGAGGCACGCCTCGGTCAGATCCGCGAGCGTGAGATCCGCCCCGGCCAGGCGCGCGTAGCCGAGGTTCGCCGCGCGCAGCGAGGTGCCCCGCAGATCGGCGCCCTCGAGCTCGGCCATGCGCAGGTCGGCCCCGTCGAAGCGGGCGCCCCAGAGGATGGCGCCGCGCAGCGCGGCCTCTCGGAGGCTGGCCCGGGCGGCGTCCGCGTTGCGCAGATCGGCGGCGTCGAAGTCGGCCATGAAGCCGTCGACCGCTTCGAGGCGGGCGCCGACGAGCCGGGCGCCGCCGAGGCGGGCCACCCGGAGACGCGCGCCACGCAGGTCGGCGTTGCAGAGATCGGCGTCGGTGAGATCGGAGCCTCGCAGGTCCACGCCGGCGAGGAGGGCGCCGCGCAGATTGATGCCGGCGAGATCCATGCAGGAGAGGTCGAGCCCGGCGAGGTCCGCCTCCACCAGACGCCCCCCGGCGCGGTGGATGCGCTCGACGTCGTTTCGAGATGGCTTCATCGTGCGCCCTCCTGCACCGGATGGTCGGAGGAGCCCGCGCCCCGCGCGAGCCGCTGGGGTCATCGACAACCCCAGCCCGGGGTCAACGAAAATCGTGACGCAGGGTGAGGCCGAGGCGCCAGATGGCGCCGCCGGCGACGCTGTCCCCGACCGGATCGTCGGCCGCGGCCTTGAGGTGGGCGCGATCGACCAGCCAGTTCAGCTGCGCGGTGAGGTCGATGGTGACCGGCGCCTCGTGCAGCGCCAGGGGATCGGCGAAGGCGAACCCGCCGCCGACGGCGATCTGGTGGGTGTCGCTGTCGAGGTCGTTGGCGCGGCCGGTCTGGCTGGGCAGGGGCGTCGGCCGCCACGCGTAGCCGGCGCGGACGGCCCAGGCCGGATCGGGCCGCCACTCGAGCGCCAGGCGCGGCGACAGGGTGTCGACGGCGGCGAGGTCGACGGGCGTGGTGTCCGCCTCGATGGGCTCGAGACCCAGCCCGTCCCCGTCGACGCGGATGTCGAAGTGGGCCGACGGATCCGGGGCCTCGCTCCACCGCGACCAGACGAGGTCGGCCGAGAGCGTCAGCCGGTCGTGCAGGGCGTAGGCCGCCGCCCAGGTGTACTGCTGCGGCGTGTAGAGCGAGGTGCCGCTGATGTCGGCGACCAGCCGGCCGATCCCCTCGATGCCGATGTCGGTGACCAGGTCGTAGCTCAGCTGCAGCGCGTCCCGGAACGAGAAGCCCAGGCGCAGCGCGGGCACGGGGCGGACGAGCAGCCCGGCGATGAGGCCGCTGTCGGCGTGGACGTCCACCGACAGGTTCTTGCGGGTGAAGCGCTGGGTCAGCAGGTCGAGCTCGACGGTGGCCGAGCCGTCGAGCGAGCCGAGGAATTGATAGCCCAACCCGATCGACACGGTCTCGTGCAGCTCGAAGGCCGCGCCCAGCACCAGGCCCAGCTTGTCCGGCAGCGAGCCGTAGCGATAGAAGTGCGGCGTCTCGGTCTCGGTCGCGTCGACGCGCGTGACCTGGATGGTCGGCACGTACAGGCCGACGCCGACCGCGAAGCGGTTCTGGATCAAGCCACCGAGCGGGAACAGCAGCCCGAGGTGCACGCCGACGTTGGACTGCGGGAGCTGATCGGAGGGTGTGTCCTCGCCGGGCGGCTGGTCGTGATCGATCCGCAGGCGGGGCAGCACCACGTCGATGCCGGTGCCGACGTGCGGCGACTTGTGCACGGTGAGGGCGGCCGGGTTGTAGAAGACCGCGGTGTAGTCATCGGCGAAGGCCGCGTGCGAACCCGACATCGAGGCCGCCCGCGCGCCGAAGCCGTAGGTCTCGAAGACGCCGGCGGCGGCGGGGCCGGGGCCCAGCAGCGCCGTGAGGCCGAGGGCGACCGCCGCGCGTCTCACCCGCTCAGCCCGTCGTCCACGACCTCGACGGCCAGATCCACCGCGCGCGCCGAGTGGGTGATCGCGCCGACCGCGATGAGATCCACCCCGGCCTCGGCGAAGGCCCGCACGGTGTCCAGATCGACGCCGCCGCTGGCCTCCATCAGCGCCCGCCCCTTCGCTCGCGCCACGGCGGTCGCGGCCAGCGCGGGCGTGAAGTTGTCGAGCAACACGACGTCGGCGCCCGCCGCCAGGGCGGCGTCGAGGCCCTCGAGATCCTCGACCTCGACCTCGATCCGCAGGCTGTGCGGCGCCACCGCGCGCGCCCGCTCGACCGCGGCCGCGACCCCGCCGCACGCCGCGAGGTGGTTGTCCTTGATCAGGACGCCGCCGTCGAGCGCCGCGCGGTGGTTGAAGGCGCCGCCCACCCGCGTGGCGTATTTGTCGAGCAGGCGGTGGCCGGGCATCGTCTTGCGCGTGTCCACCAGGCGCGCGCGCGTGCCGGCGAGGGCCTCGACGTAGCGGCGAGTCAGCGTCGCGACGCCGCTCATCCGCTGCAGCAGGTTCAGCAGGGGCCGCTCGAGCGCCAGCAGGGTGCGCAGGGGGCCCTCGAGGTGGCCGACCACCGCGCCGCGCTCCACCGCGTCCCCGTCGCGGGCCTGCCAGGTCACCGCGGGGGCGCCGGGCCCGAACCGCCAGAGCAGGCGCTCGACCACGGGCGCGCCGCACAGCACCAGCGGCTCGCGCGCCTGGATCTCGGCGCGGGCGATGGCCTCGGCCGGCACCAGCGCGCCGGTGAAGTCCCCCACCCCGAGATCCTCGGCGAGGGTCAGATCGAGCAGGGCGTCCAGATGCGGCGTCGGCGTGAATGCGTGCATGCATGGCGGGTTACCACGACGCGGGAATCGGCACCAGCCCCGGCGCGGTTGCAGGCCGCGAGGCCCCGCGATACGGTGCCGCGCCACCCCCCCGGAGGATCCCGTGACCCACCTGATCGCGCCGCTGCTGCTGGTGCTCGCGCAGCTCGCGGGCGCCACCCCCGACGCCCCGAAGGCCGACCCGGCTGCCCTCGAAGAGATGGCGCGGCGCGCGTTGGCGCGGGTCGAGGTGATGCGCAAGCAGAAGCTGTCCAAGCCCCTGAAGATGGGGGTCAAGGATCGCGACGAGGTCACGAAGTTCATCCAGCAGCGGCTGGCCGACGAGTACGGCCCGGCCAAGGTGGCGGCCGAGGGCCGGCTGCTGCACCTGCACGGCCTGCTCCCGGCGGGCCTGGACTACGGCGGCTTCATCACCAGCCTGCTCGCCGAGCAGGTGGCCGGCTTCTACGATCACACGCGGCAGGAGCTGCACATCGCCTCGTGGCTCCCGCTGTTCATGCAGGAGCCGGTGATGGCGCACGAGATCTTCCACGCCATCCAGGATCAGGAGTGGGGCGGCGGCGCGCTGATCGACTCGAAGAAGCACACCCACGACGCCGTGCTGGCCCACGCCGCGCTGCTCGAGGGCGACGCGACGCTGGTGATGCTCAACTACACCCAGGCCGAGATCGATCCCGAGGCCGACATGTCGACCTCGAAGTTCGCGATCAACATGGTCGCGACCAGCCTGCCGCTGCAGATGTCGAGCGCGCAGTTCCCGGTGATGGCGTCGGCGCCCGACTACCTCAAGCAGTCCCTCATCTTCCCGTACCAGCGCGGGCTGCTCTTCGTGGCCGCCCTGCGGCAGGCTGGCCGCACCTGGGACGACATCCGCAAGGTCTACGCGGATCCACCCGCCAGCTCGGAGCAGATCCTGCACCCGGAGAAGTACTGGCCCAACCGCGACACGCCCAGCGTCGTCCGGCTGCCCGACCCCCTGTGGCCCGACTTTCAGCGCGGCTGGGAGGGCACCGCGGGTGAGTTCCACTTCCAGCAGATGCTGCTGACCCACCTCGAGGTGGCCGAGGCCGCCGACGCGGCCGCCGGCTGGGACGGCGATCACACCGTCCTCGAGACCGCGGGCGAGCAGGCGGTGGCCCTGACGCTGTCCACCTGGGACACGCCCGAGGACGCCGCCGCCTTCGAGGCCGCCCTGCGCCGGGTGTACGCCGCCCGGAAGGCGCCTCGACCCGCCCTGGTGGCGGAGCTCGACGGCACGACGTTGGCCTTCGCCTTCTCCGCCGATCCCGCGCTGGCGCGCAAGGCCGTGGACAGCGCGCGCGCCAAGGGCCTCATCGAGCGGCGGTAACCACCGCCCAGGGCGGCCGGGGTCACGCCCCACCCCGCCCGGACACGTCCCCGAACCATCCGGCCGATTGGAGGATTCAGAACCCGAACCAGGGAGATGAATCATGGCCAGGATGATTCGCACTCTTCGGTCGCTCCTGCCCGCCCTCGCGGTGCCCGCCCTGCTGCCCCTCGCGGCGCAGGCGGAGAGAGCGACCATCGCCCACGACCACGTCCGCCAGGTGCAGGCCTCGTCCACCGCGGCCACCGAGTTCGAGGGGCGGCCGATGTTCGAGCCCCGCCACCTCGTCGATGATCGCGGCTGGTCCGCCTGGGGCAGCCGCCCCGACGACCGCGACGGCGCCTGGGTGCGCCTCGAGTTCACCGGCGTCCAGTACGTCGACGAGGTGCGCTTCGTCGCCGGCCACAACCGCGACCACACCTTCTACAAGGCGTGCGGCCGCCCGGCGCGCATCCGCTTCAGCGCCGGCGACCAGAGCCAGGTGGTCGACTTCAAGGATCTGTACGAGCAGTCGGCCCGCTTCGACCCGCCGCTGGTCGGCGGCGCCCTGACGCTGACGATCGAGGCAGTGCACGGCGCCTCGAAGCACGGCGGCGTCTGCCTCTCGGCCGTCACGCTGGGCGGGCCCGCCAACCCGCGCGCCGCGGTGCCCGGGCTGACCGAGCGCATCCGGGCCGGCGTCGGCGAGCTGGCCGACGATCTGCGCCACGCCCGGGGCAAGGCGGCGCTGCTGGCGATCGGCGCCCCCGCGATGCCCGAGCTGGTCGACGCGCTCGACCCCCAGAACCCGGCGCTGACCGCCCGCGCCGCCGAGGTGCTGGGCGCGCTCGGCGATCCGCGCGCCGTCCGACACCTGGACGCCCTCGCCCGCCACCACGATCCGGCCATCGCCGACGCCGCCCGCTGGGCCCTGGGCGCCCTGGGCAGCGCGGCGCACTTCGACCTGGTGGTCCAGTGGTACGAGCAGTCCTTCGGCCCGCGCCGCGACCGGGCCTTCGACGCCCTCGCCCGGAGCGGCGATCCGCGCGCCCTGGACATCGTGCTGGCCGAGCTCGTCGACGGCAGCCAGATCCGCCAGCGCGCCGCCGAGGCCAACCTGGGCCGCTTCGGCGCCGACGCCGTCACCGCGCTCGAGCCGATGCTGTCGTCGACGGTGATCCGCGAGCGCGCCGCCGCCCTCCGCGCCCTGGGCAGCGTCGATCACGGTCAGGCGCGCGAGCTGCTGCTCAGCGGCCTGCTGGACGCCCGCAGCGAGATCCGCGCGGCCGCCGTCCACGGGATGGCGCGCCGGGGCGACGGCGACGCCCACGACCGCATCAAGGCGCGGTGGGACAGCCGCTACGTCGACGAGCGGCAGGCCGTCGCCGAGGCGCTGGGCCACTTCGGGCAGACCGACGACCTGGAGATCCTCGAGCTGCTGACCAGCGACGGCAGCATGAGCGTGCGCATCGCCGCCGCCGAGAGCCTCGGCCGCCTGGGCCGCCCCGCGCTGAAGACGCTGCGCCTGCTGGCGCGGCAGGGGCCCGACGGCGCGACCGCGCGCGCCGCGGCCGAGGCGCTGCTGCGTCTCGACGGCCGGACCGATCTCGACATCGCCCTCGGCCTGCTGGCCTCGCGGCACCGTGAGGTGCGCAGCCTGGCCGGTGACGCCATCGCCGCCGAGGGCACCGCGGGGCACCGCGCGCTGGTGGCGGCGGTCGCCGGCCAAGACGACGCCCTGCGCGGCCCCGCCGGCACCGAGCTGCGCCGGGTGGGTGAGCGCGTGCTGCCCGACCTGCTCGTGGCCGCCGAGCAGGCGCCCGAGGCCGCGCTGCCCGAGCTGCTGAGCCTGATGGCCGAGTTCGCCGATCCGATGGCGACGCCCTTCGCGGCCCGCGTGGCCGAGAAGGCCACGGATCTGACCGTGCGCAGCGCCGCGGTCAAGGCCCTGGCGGCCTGCGGCGGCCCCGAGTCGGTGACCGCGCTGCTCGCCGCGCTGGACGATCCGGCCGTCGAGGTGCGCCGCACGGCCGCGGCGGCGGTGGGCGAGATGAAGCTGTACCGCGCCGCCGGCAAGCTGGTCGCGCTGCTCGACGACGCCGACGCCGGCGTGCAGCGCGCCGCCGTCCGCGCCCTGGGGCAGATTCGACAGCGCACCGCGCTGGCCACCCTGGTCGACCGCTACGAGCAGACCGTGGTGGACTACCACGGGGCCGATCTGCGGCAGGATCTGGTGGTGGCCATCGGCCGCATCGGCGGGCGCGACAGCCTGAAGGTGCTGGTCGACGCCACGAGCGACCCCGACCTGAAGGTGCGGATGGCCGCGGTCGACGCCCTGCGCTGAGCGACTCGGGCGGCGGGCGGTTCCTGGCCGTCCGCCCGCCGCCGCTCCCTTTCCCCCGGGCCGCGTGACACGCGGCCCGGTTTCGTCTATCTACCCCCGATGCTCGCTCCCCTGATCCTGCTCGGCGCCTACGCCATCGGCTCCATCCCCACCGGCGTGCTGCTGGGCCGCTACGTGGGGAAGGATCCCCGCGCCGCGGGCAGCGGCAACATCGGCGCGAGCAACGTCACCCGCACGCTCGGCCGCAACTGGGGCGCGGTGACGCTGCTGATCGACGTGGCCAAGGGCGCCCTGCCGGTGTGGCTGGCCGGGCGCCTGGCCGACGACCCCACCCTGCCCCTCTGGGCCGGCCTGGCCGCCGTCGTCGGTCACTGCTACCCGGTCTGGCTGCGCTTCCGCGGCGGCAAGGGCGTCGCGACCGCCTTCGGCACCCTGGCGGTCATCGCGCCCGGCGTCGGCGTGGTGTCGGCGGTGGCGTGGGTGGGCTTGGTGCTGTTCACGCGCACGCCCGCCATCGGCAGCCTGGTGGCGGCTGGCCTGTTCGTCGTGCTGGCGCGCGTCGACGGCCGCCCCTTCGAGGTCCAGGCCTACACGCTGGCGCTGCTGGCGCTGCTGGTCGTGCGGCACACCGGCAACATCCGGGTCCTGCTGCACCGCTACCGCAAGCAGGCCGAGCGCCGGCGGCGGCGCCGCCGCTGATCCGGTGCGTCAGGCCTTCGCCCTCATGAGCGCCAGCAAGCGCTCGGCGGTGGCGTGGGCGTCGTGCACGCTGAGGCGCGTCCCGCGTGGGCTGCCGCCGATCGTCTCGCGACCGCCCCACCCCCGCCCCAGCTCGGGCCAGACGCGCATCAGACCGCCCGGACCGAACAGGGCCTCGGCGGTGGCGCGATCCGGGCAGCCGACGGTCACCTTGGCCATGCGCGTCGCGAACGACACCACCAGCGGCGCCAGCCGGTACCACTGGTCGAAGCCCCAGACCACGCTCTGCACCACCAGCACGCGCCCGGGATCGGCGTCGAGGTGCGCGCCGCGCCGCACCGGGCGATCGCGCGCGTCTTCCGGCACGGTCACCGGACGCGCGTCCGCGTCGTACAGGGCCAGCACGCCCTTCATCGCCGTGCGCCTGCGGTTCTCGTCCGCGCGCCGCACCTGCGCCCGCTGGTCCGGGTCGAGACCCAGCGTCACGAGCTCGGTCATCACGTCGATGGCCGCGCGGAAGCCCTTCTCGCTCTGGGTCAAGCCCTCGTGCTGGTTGAACCACGCCAGCATCAGCCCGGCCTCCGAGCCGAAGAGGTCGAGGCCGATCGGATCCGTGTCGTGACGATCCACCAGCTCGTAGAAGGCCGGCTCGAGATGATCGCGCGGCACCAGCGCGGCCAGCGCCACGATGGCCAGCGTCGCGTCGGCGTCCGGCGTGCCGGTCACCACGAAGCGTGGATCGTCGGCCCGGGCGCCGTACAGATCGCGGCAGGCGCGCAGGGCGACCCCCTCGCGGTGGCTCTCGGTGCCGTGGTGATCCAGCTCGAGGGGCCCCAGCACCGAGCCGAACTGGCCAAAGGCGCACTCGATCGGCTCGAAGCCCTCGTCGCGCAAGCGGCACGCGGTGGCGTAGTCGTTGGTGAAGCGCAGGGTCAGCATGGGCGCACCGTACACGCGCGCGCACCCCGAGGCGAACCCGGGCGGGCCGCTCGTCAGAAAACTGAGTGCCGGCGACGCGGTCCGGCAGAAAACCGGCGGGCGCCGACGACGGCCCGCCGATTCCGAGCTGGCCCGTGCCTTGCTAAACTGCGGCGCGTGCGACGCCTTCTCCCCCTGCTGTTCGTGCTGCTCGCCGCCCGCCCTGGCGGCGCGGCGCCCGTGGACGACGCCCGCGCGGCGCTCGCCCAGCAGCAGGCGACCCTGACCCAGGCCGAGACCGAGCGCGGCGCGCTGGCCCAGGCCCACGAGGCGCTCGCCCGCACCATCGGCGCCTTGAAGTCCGGCCCCGCGCTGCTGCCCGGCGTGACCGATCCCCGCCTCGACGCCCGCTTGAAGGAGGCGCGCGCGCTGGCGGAGCGCCTCGCCGAGCGCGACCGCGCCGTGGCCGAGGCGCGGGCCCGGGTGGCGGACGCCCGCGCCGTCCTGGTCAGCCGCATCGAGATCGAGCTCGGCGCGCTGCGCTCGGCCATCGCCACCGCGCCGCGCGGCGAGCGCCGCGGGCTGTTCGAGGCCCAGCGCGCGCTGATCGACGAGCGCGCCCGGCTGCTCAGCGCCGAGGCCGCCGACGATCCCGACACGGACGTCGCGCTGCCCGCCATCGACGACGACGAGGCCAGCTCGCCCGACGAGCTGCGGGAGCTGGCCGACGAGACGCGCGACAACGCCGAGAAGGTGGGCGCCCACCTCGCCGCCCTCGAGGCGCGGCTGGACGCGCTGCGCGCCCGCCGCCGGCTGCTGCGCGCCGCCATGGCCTTCCGCCGCGACGACGCGCTGTTCGCCGAGGACGAGCGCGGGCGCCGCGTGCTGCGCGGCGAGGCGCCGCAGGGCGCGGCCGTCGGGCGCCCCGGGCGCGGCGCCGAGACGGACACGGAGGATCCGGGCGAGGCCAGCGGGGGCGGCGCGCCCGTCTCGGTCGGCGACGACGGGCCTGCCGCGCCCAACCGCGGCGGCGCGCCCGAGGCCCCGAGCGGGGCGGACGCGCCCGGCCCCGACGACGGCGCGCCGCAGGCGGGCGCCGGCGGCAGCGACGAGGGCGACGGCTTCTCGGGCGATCAGGACAACGGCGCGGCCGATCCGACCGGTGGCGGCGCCTTCGAGCCGACGCCCCCCGCGGCGCCCGATCCGGCGCCGAGCGCGCCCGCCCCGGTGGAGACGCCGGGGGCCCCGGCCAGCGGCGGCGCCATCATCTTCGAGGACGCCTTCGACCCCGCGCTGCTCGCCGGCGACGTCGACGACCTGTCACCGGGCGCGGTGAGCGCCCAGATTCAGGCGGTCGAGGCGCGGCGCAAGGCGCTCGAGGCGGCGCGCCGTCAGCTCGATGATCGGCGCCGCGCCCTCGAGGACCGCGCCGAAGCGCTCGAGAGCGAATGAGCGCGCCGCCGGCAGGGCCGCGCGCCGCGCTCCCTTCGGCCCTCGCTCGGCGGCTGCCCCCCCGCGGGCGGGTGTCCGCGGCGCTCGCCCTGCTGAGTTTCGCCCTGCCCTTCGCCGCGGTGGCCGGCGTGCGCGTCGAGACCACCGCCGGGTTCGACAGCAACGTGCAGCGCGTCGAGGGCGTGCCCGGCGGCGCGGCCGGCGACGACAGCGGGGACGCCGTGGTGCGGGTGGTGCTGGCGCTGGCCGAGGCCGCGCGCGTCGACCGATGGCAGCTGCGCGGCGACTACCACGCGGGCGTGCGGCGGTTCGCCGAGGTGCGCGGCGAGGACGCGCTGCTGCAGAGCCTGACCGCGAGCGCGATCCGGATCGGCGAGGTGCTCAGCGCCGGCGTCGAGGCGCGCGCGCGCGGGCGGCTGACGGACGACCCGCTGCGCCCGCGCGACCACCTGCAGCTGGACGGGGGCCCCCTTTTGGCCGGCCGCCTGGGCGCCCTGACCACGACGCTGCGCGGCCGCGTCGAGCGGCTGATCTACCCCCCCGACGCGCGCTACGGCTTCGTCGGCCTCGGCGGCGATCTCGACCTCGGCTGGCGGTCGGGCGCCTGGTCTGCCGGCGCGCGCGGCGGCCTCACCTGGCGCCAGTTCGACGGCCCCCGCGAGCGCCGCGTCGGCTTCGACGGCGTGCCGCTGGTCGCGCCCGTCGACGACACCCAGCGCGCCGACCGCGCGACCACCGTGTCGGCCCGCGCCGCGTGGTCCGGCGCTGCGCTCCTGGGCGTCGGCTACAGCCTGTACGCCAACGCCAGCGACAGCTACGGCGCCCCGCAGACCCGGCACGCGCTGCGCCTGTCCGTGGACGCGCCGCTGGTCTTCGAGCTGCTGCTGTCGGCGCGCCTCGAGCTGCAGCGCGTCGTGTACGACGATCCCCAGTACGTCGCCGCCGACGCCTTCATCGAGGACGAGGGGCGCTCCTCGCTGCTGGTGCGGCTCGAGCGCCCGCTGGACGATCACTGGTCGGTGGTGGCCCACGTCGGTGCCTGGGCCTCGCCCTTCGGCACGGGCCCCGACTACCGCCGCGAGCTGGCCCTGCTCGGCGTCGCCTGGCGCGACGAGTAAGCCCGCCGGCCGGATCAACGGTCCGGCAGCTCCTTCTTGCAGATGAGCAGGTGGTTGAAGCCGCGCAGGAAGGTGTTGTCCTCGACCGCGCCGCGGCGGCGCTGCCCCTGCTGGAGCGCCTTGTTGTGGCGCACCACGCAGACGTGGTCGATGGGCTTGAAGTACTGCATCAAGAGCGCCATGCAGTGCGTGCCGATGGGCACGAAGCCGCGCCGCTTCTGCTGGTAGTCGCAGATGTAGACGGCCATGTAGCGGCGGTCGCGCATCACGCGGAAGGCCTCGGCGAAGGCCGCGTCGAGGGCGTCGAAGTAGGCCGGATCCGTCGCGTTGAGCTGCCCGATGCAGTCCGGGTGATCGCTGTAGGTCAGGTTGTCCGAGTAGGGCGGATCCATGAAGACGAAGTCGACGACCTCGTCGGGCAGCGGCAGCTCACGCGCGTCCGCCTGCTCGATGTCGTCGCGGAAGGGCGCGAGGTCGAAGCCCCGACCCTTGCGGTCGAGGTCGGCGCAGACGTCCAGCGTCGTGCCCGATCCGCAGAACGGATCGACCACCAGATCGCCCCTCCGCGTGTAGCGCTCGAGCAGGTTCCAGATGACGTACGAAGGCGTGGCGCCGCGATAGTCGCGGTGCCCTTGCATGCCCTTGCCGTAATGCTGCGAGGGGTACTCCCACAGGGTGGTCGGCTGCAGGCGGAGCGGCGGCTTGGTACTCGACATGGCGCGCACGGTAGCGATGGGCGCGCGGGCGATCAACCGGGTGCCGCGCGCGCGGGGCGGCCGACGAGAGAGGGCGCACGGAGGCAAGGAGGTTTGTTTGTTTCCTCCGATCCCGCGACGCCCTCGCGGCGAGCATCATCGGGCGACGCCTGGGCTGGCCGGGCGGGCCACCGCGGTCGGACCCTCCGCGCGCACGCACGACGGGCCTCGGCGAGCCGCCTGCGCTATCGTGTCGGCGGGAGGAGCGCGTGAGACCGACTCGACGCCCGCAGGTCTGGATCCTGGCGCCGTTCGCCGCCGTCTGGCTGGTGGCCTGCGCCACGGTCGACGTCGACGAGGGCGACGTCTACGTCCTGCCCGCGGACGAGGTGCTGGACTTCGGCGCCAAACCCCCGGGGAGGCTGGGCGACGCCGAGGCGCCGACCGAGCGGATGGACGCGGGCCCGATGGTGAACCCCTGCGGCGACCTCGATCTCATCGGCGTGTGCGCCGGCGACACGCTCCGCTGGTGTGATCAAGGCATGCCCCGAGCCCTCGACTGCGCCGCGCAGGGCATGCACTGCGCCTTCAACGGCACCGTCGCGCGTCACGCCTGCGTGCCCCCGGCCCCGATGGAGGATCCGCCCGCGGAGGGATGCCCCGTGCCGCCCGAGGGCGAGTGCGACCCGAACGGTGTCCTCTACGGGTGCTTCGGCGACGCCGTGCAGATCGAGAACTGCCGCCTGACCGGGCGCCCCTGCGGGTGGGACGCCGCCGAGATGCGCTTCGCCTGCCTGGCCTCACCGCCCGCGGAGGACGCCTGCGGCGGCGTCACGCTCGACGGCCGCTGCGTGGCCGACCGCGTCGAGATCTGCCGGGCCGGCCGCCTGGCCACCGAGGACTGCGTGGCGCGGGGGGGCCACTGCGAGCTCGTCGAGGGCCGCGCCCTCTGCGTGACGCCCGCGCCGGTCGACCCCTGCGCCGACATCGCCCCGCTCGGTCAATGCGAGGGCGACACCGTGGTCTTCTGCGCCGACGGCGAGCGCGGCGAGTTCGCCTGCAGCGACCTGGGCTGGGTGTGCTTCGGCATCCCCGGTCTCGGCGCCCTGTGCAGCGACCCGAACGCCGGCGGCGATCCGAACGCCGGCGGCGATCCGCCGCTCGAGGGCGAGGGCACCGCCTGCACGGTCAACGGCGTCGCCGGCGTCTGCCAGCGCGTCAGCCGCTGCGCGGGCACCGCGACCCCCGGTCACTGCCCCGGCCCCAACGAGGTCCAGTGCTGCACCGGCGCCGCCGGCTGAGCCGAGCGAATCGGTCCGTGGCGCCTGCGCCAGGCACCTCGCCCGCGCCGTCTTCTTCGCCCCGACACGACGCGAGCGTAGGCATCCGTGACGCTCGACCTGCGCCCGCGCGCCGCCGCGCAGGCGCTCGGCTTCGGCGTCGACTGAGGCACGCCCTCCCCTCCTGCTTGCGCCGCCCGGCGCGCCCGTGATGTTGTCGCGGACTTCGACGCGCGCGTGCGCGAGAGGGGTCGATGGGCTGGGAGGCGCTGCTGGCGATCGGGGTGGCGGTGGGCGTGTTGGTCGCGCTCGCCACCGACCGTCTGCCGGCCGAGCTGGTGGTGCTCGGCGGCCTGGTCGTCCTGCTGGTGAGCGGCGTGCTCACGCCGCAGGCGGCGTTCGCGGGGTTCGCCAACCCAGGCGTCATCGCCTTGGCCGGGCTGTACGTGCTGACCGCCGCGCTGCGCGAGACGGGGGCGCTGGACCGGCCGGCGCACCGGCTTCTGTCGTCGGCGCGAACCGTGCCGCAGGCGCGGCGGCGCATCACCGTCGCGACCACCGCGCTGAGCGCGTTCCTGAACAACACGCCCGTCGTCGCGATGTTCATGCCGCTGGCGACCACCTGGGCGCGGCGCACGGGCGTCTCGGCCTACGGGCTGCTGATGCCGCTCAGCTACGCGGCGGTCCTGGGCGGCACCTGCACGCTGATGGGCACCTCGACGCACCTGGTGGTGCACGGCCTGCTGCTCGAGCACGGCATGCCCGGGCTGGGCCTGTTCGAGCTGCTGCCCATCGGGCTGCCGGTGGCGCTGGTGGGCGTGCCGCTGACCTGGCTGTTGGCCAGCCGTCTGCTGCGCGCGCCGGAGCACCCGCGGGCCGACGCGCGGGCCGCCCGTCGTGAGTACACCACCGATCTGCGGGTGACCGGCGAGGCGCCCTTCCTCGGCGAGAGCGTCGAGGCCGCGGGCCTGCGCCACCTCGAGGGCCTGTTCCTGATCCAGATCGAGCGCGCCGGCACGGTGATCGCGCCGGTGGGGCCCGCCGAGCCGCTGCACGCGGGCGACCGCCTCACGTTCGCCGGCGTCGTGGACACCATCGTCGATCTGCAGCGGCGGCGGGGCCTGGTGCCCGCCGACGCCGAGGAGCCGGCCGGCCTCGACTGGCGGCTGCACGAGGCGGTCATCTCGCGCGGCTCGCGCCTGGTGGGGCGCAGCATCCGCGAGGCGAACTTCCGCGGCGCCTACAACGCCGCGGTGGTCGCCGTGCACCGCCACGGCGAGCGCATCGAGCTCAAGGTGGGCGACATCGTCCTGCACGCGGGCGACACCCTGCTGCTGCAGGCCGCCGCCGGCTTCGCCCGCACCTTCCGCGACTCGACCGACTTCTACCTGGTCAGCGAGCTGAGCGCCGAGGCGCGCCCCCGCCACGCGCGCGCGCCCATCGCCGTGGCCGTGATGCTGGGCGTCGTTGCGCTGGCCGCCTCGCGCACGCTGCCCCTGGCCTCGGCCGCCATCGCCGGCGCGACGCTGGTGGTCGCCACCGGCTGCCTCTCACCGGGGGCCGCGCGCCGCAGCCTCGACCTGTCCGTGCTGGTGGTCATCGCCGCCGCCCTCGGCCTGGCCCGCGCCCTCGAGCAGACCGGCGCGGCCAGCGCCCTGGCCGATACGCTGACCGCGCTGGGCACCGGCCTGGGCCCGATCGGCATGCTGGCGATCATCTACGCCTGCGGCATGGTGCTGACCGAGCTGATCACCAACACCGCCGCCGCCGCGCTGCTGTTCCCCATCGCCTTGGCGGCGGCGGACGCCGCGCAGGTGGATCCCCGCCCCTTCGCCGTCGCCACGTCGGTCGCCGCCAGCATCTCGCTGGCCACCCCGCTGGGCTATCAGACGAACATGATGGTGTACGGCCCGGGCGGCTATCGCTTCGTGGACTTCCTGCGCATGGGCGTCCCGCTGCAGATCGTCTGCGGCCTCATCGCCGTGACCGCCCTCACCGTCGTCTACGGGCTCTGATCCGGCCGCCGCCCGATCCAATCCTCGACCTTCGGGATCTGCGACGCCGCGAGCGCCTCGAGCATCGCCTCCGGGTCGTCGGCCACCGCCAGGATGTCGCGGTGCTGCGGACGGATGAACCCCAGATCGGCGGCGTGATGGACGAAGGCCAGCAGATGATCGAAGAAGCCGTCGACGTTCAGCAGGCCGACCGGCTTGTGGTGGTAGTTGAGGATGGCCATCGTCGTGACCTCGACGATCTCCTCCAGCGTGCCGAAGCCGCCGGGCAGCGCGACGAAGCCGTCGGCGAGGTTCGACATCATCGCCTTGCGCGCGTGCATGCTGTCGACCACGAACAGCTCGGTGCAGCCCGAGTGGCCCACCTCGAGGCCCTGCAGCTTCTGGGGGATGACGCCGAACACCTGGCCGCCGCGCTCGAGCGCGCCGTCGGCCACCTCGCCCATCAGGCCCACGCGCCCACCGCCGTAGACCACGCCGATGCCCCGGTCGGCCAGCAGGCGCCCGGTGGATCGCGCCACGGCCCGCCAGCGCGGGTCGACGGCGTCGCTGGAACCACAATAGACCGCGATTCGTCGGAAGCTTCGCATGGCGGGAAGGTACCATGCCCCCGATGACGATCCGCACCGAGATGCGCCCGAGCCTGGCCGACCTGCCCGCCGCCGCGTGGGACGCGGTGGTGGGCGACGGCTGCCCCTTCTTCGAGCACGCCTTCCTGTGGGGCCTGGAGCGCACCGGCTGCGTGGGCCCGGCCAGCGGCTGGCACCCCCGCTACGTGCTGGCCTGGCGCGGCCGCGATCTCGTCGGGGCGCTGGCGATGTTCCGCAAGGATCACAGCTACGGCGAGTTCATCTTCGACTGGGCCTGGGCCGAGGCAGCCCAGCGCGTGGGGCTGCCCTACTACCCCAAGATGGTCGTGGCCGCGCCGCACTCGCCGGTGGGCGGGGAGCGCTTCTTGCTCGCGCCGGGCGAGGGCGACGACGTGCGCGACGCCCTGCTCGAGGAGGCCCGCCGCGTCACCGTCGCCGAGCCGGCCACCGGCCTGCACTGGCTGTTCGTCACCCGCGCCGAGGCCGCCTTCCTGCAGAGCCGCGGCCTGGCCGTGCGCCACACCCACCAGTTCCACTGGCACAACGAGGGCTACGCCACCTTCGACGACTTCCTCGAGCGCTTCCGCAGCAAGCGCCGCAACCAGATCCGTCGCGAGCGCCGCCAGCTCGCCGAGCAGGGCGTCACCGTCCGCGTGCTCGAAGGCGCCGCCATCGACGACGCCGCCATGGCCCACGCCTGGACCTTCTACAAGGACACCGTCGACAAGTTCTTCTACGGCCGCCGCTACCTCAACCGCGCCTTCTTCGATCACCTGCGTGATCACTTCGCCGACCGCCTGATGCTGGTGTTCGGCGAGCGCGACGGCGTCGTGCTGGGCGGCGCGGTGAACGTGCGCAAGGGCCCGGTGCTGTACGGGCGGTACTGGGGCTGCCGCGCCGACGTGCGCAACCTGCACTTCGAGCTGTGCAGCTACGCCGGCATCGAGGCCAGCATCGAGCGCGGCATCCAGCGCTTCGAGGCGGGCGCGGGCGGCGGCGGGCACAAGTATCACCGCGGCTTCCTGCCGGTGGTCACCTACTCGGCCCACGAGCTGTACCTGCCCGGCCTCGACGACGCCGTCCGCCGCGCGCTCGCCCACGAGCGCGAGCACCTCGCCGCCGAGCTCGCCGGCCTCGAGGGGCACTTATTGAAGCCCACCGAGGACTGATCAGCCGTCCAGCGTCTGGCCCGCTGCGCCTTCCCGGGCGGGCGATCAGCGGTCCGGGGCCAGCGCGGCGGTCGGAGCCCGGGGCTCGGCTCGACGCCTCATTGCCGAGCGGCAACGGAGCTGAAAGCTGAAAGCTGATGGCTGACAGCCCTTTGCGCGCCGGCACCGCGTCGTGACCCTGCACTCACGACCGCCCTGCGCGATCAGCCG
>JAUHXL010000580.1 GCA_030426945.1 bacterium | reverse complement strand
GGATCGTCGGCGTAGCAGGCCGCGACCACGGTGGCGAGCTGGGCGGCCTGGGTCACCATGGCCTTCAGCGACACCTGCGCCGGCAGCGCCGCGCGGGCCGCGCGGGTCGGCAGCTCGAAGTCCGGGGTGACGACGACCAGGCGCAGGCCGCTCGGCGTCGGCAGGCGCACGACGTCCAGGGGATCGACCGATCGCACCAGCACCAGGCCGCCGAGCAGCGCCGCCGCGACGTTGTCCGCGTGGCGCCCGCTGACCACCGCCTCGGCCTCGATGCAGGGTCCGATGAGATCCTCGCGGCGCAGGGGCCCGCCGCAGAGCAGGTTGACCGCGTAGGCCGCCGCCGCGGCGCTCGCCGCGCTGCTGCCCAGCCCCGAGCCGATGGGCATGCCCTTGTGCACCTCGAGCTCGATGCCCGCCGTCGCCGGGTCGATGCCCAGCCGGCGCAGCGTCTCGCGCGCCGCCACGCCCGCCGTGTTGGCGTCCACGGCGGTGGGCAGCGCCCCCCCCTCGCCGGTGATCGCCGCGATGCGCAGCCCACCCGGCGCCCGCCGCGCGATCACGGTGTCGCCCGGCCCGGCGATGGCCAGGCCCAGCACGTCGAAGCCCGGCCCCAGGTTCGCCACCGTCCCGGGCGCGAAGGCCGTCACCTGGCGCGCGCTCATCGTCTCCTCCGCGGTCGTCGCGGCCGACTATCGGTCAGAAGGCGCGTCGAGGCCAAGGGTCCGGTTCGCGCCGGGTGGGCTCAGGTCAGTCGACGCGGGCCGCCAGCACCTCGTCGAGCGTCAGCCCCCAGTCGGCCGCGAGGCGCGCCCCCACGTCGGCCGCGGGCGCCAGCAGGCCCTCGAGGCTCCAGCGGCGCAGCGTCTTGTCCCAGCCGCCCGTCACCAGCGTGCGCCCGTCGGGCGCGAAGGCGAGCGCCGCGGCGCGCTCGCGGTGGGCCTGCTCGACCGCCACCAGGCGGCCGTCGCGGGCGTCGTACAGCCGCAGGGCGCCGTCGAGCATGCCCGCCGCGATCCACCGCCGGTCGGCAGACCAGGCGAGGGCGACCGGCGGCGGCTCGATCACGAAGCTCGAGGCCGGCGCGGCCAGGTCGCCCCGGTAGAGGGCCACCGTGCTCCCCAGCAGGGCCAGCACGTCCAGCCCGCCGTCGCCGATGTCGAGCGCCGTCACCCCGGGCAGCGCGCCGAGCGCCTCGGGCGCGGCCAGCCCCGCGTCCACGGCCACCCGGAAGACGCGGCCGTCCGCGTACGCGACGATCGCGTGCCGGCGGTCGGGGGACGCGCGCAGGTCGGCCACCTCGACCCCCGGCGTCAGCCCCAGCGCGCCCGCGTCCCACGCCCTCGGCCCGGCCTCCCCGAAGGCCTCCTCGAGCCCGCCACCGCCCACGGTGAACAGGGTCGCGCGCAGCAGCTGGTCGCCGCGCAAGAGCGCCAGGTGGCGCCCGTACGCGAGCGGCCGCGGCGCGAACGTCGGCGTCCAGCCGGGGGGCTCGAGCCGCGCGAGATCCCCCTTGCCGCCGCCGTAGGCCACCAGCAGCGGGCGCTCGGGCGCGAAAGCCACCGCGCCGATCACCAACGCGCCGAGGTTCTGCCGGGCCACCCGCGCGCCGTCGCGGGTCCGCCAGACCGCGAGATCGCCCTCGGCGTGGCCCGAGGCCAGCCACGCGCCGTCCGCCGACCAGGCGACGCTGGCGACGCCGGTCCGCGCGTGCAGGGTGAGCGGCGGCGCGTCCGCGGGCAGCGCCCAGGTGGAGATCGCGTCCGGCCCGACCGTCCGCAGCCGCGCGCGATCCAGGAAGCGCGCCCGGCCGCGCGCGTCCGCGGGCAGGCGCCCCTCCCACTGCCCCGTGCCCAGGTGCCAGATGCCGGGACCCCCGCGCTCGGTCGTCACCACCACGCGGGCGCCGTCGGGCGCCACCGCCAGATCGCGCACCGGCCCGCCCGCCGCCAGGGCGGCCCGCTCGACGCGGCCGGTCTCGAGATCGAGCGTCAGCACCGCGCCCTTCCACGTGCCCAGCACCGCCCGGCGACCGTCCGGCGTGACGGCCACCCGGCTGATCGTCGCCCAGGCCGCGGCGGGCGCGTCGAGCGCGCGCGGCGCGTCGGCCCAGACCGGGTTGCCCATCGGCAGGGTGGTCAGGATGCGGTGCGCGCCGTCCGGGCGCGCGATGACCACCTCGCCCCCCTCGCACACCACCACGGCGTCGCCGTTCGGGCGCCACGCCGCGACGCGCGCGGTGCTCGGGGCCAGCCACGGGCGGCCGGGCGGGCCGGGCGGGTAGGCGCGCTGCGCGCCGTCCGCTCCGACCACCGTGAGCTGGCCCGCCCACAGCGCGAGCACCGCGGGGCCGCTCACCAGCGGGCTGCCGGCCTGGAGCGTCCCCGCGGCGTCGCCCAGGCGCCGCCCCGACGCCGCGTCGTGCAACGCGAAGCGGCCGTCCACCTCGAAGAGGATGGCCCCGTCACCCGCGAAGGCAGCGTGGCGCGCGCCGAGATCGATGCGCCAGCGCAGCGTCGCGGCGGGCAGGTCGTACAGCGCCGCCGTGTGGGCGCCGAGGCACAGCAGACGGTCCCCCGCCGGCGCCAGGATCGGCTGGGGACAGGGCGGGCGCGCCGCCCGCCCCAGCCGGCGGGGGCGCGGCGCCGCGCCGAAGCGCGCCAGCACGCCGCGCGCCTCGGCCGACTCACCCAGCAGGCCCAGGGCGTGGGCGGCCAACAGCTCGGCCTCGGGCCGCGCCTCGACCCGCGCGGCGGCGTGCGCCTTCTCGAGCAGCGCGCCCGCGAGGTGGCGCGCCCCGCGCCGCCGCTCGATCTCGGCGGCGGCCTCGGCCTCGACCGCGCGATCCCGCTCGGCCGCCGTGCGGCGCCAGGCGACGGCGCCCAGCGCCACCAGCAACGCCAGCGCGACGGCGCCGATGGTCAAGGGCACGCGCTGCGCCCGCGCGAAGCGGCGCGCCAGCTCCCACCGGGAGTAGGCGTGGGCGCCGACCAGGCGGCCGTCGATCCACGCCGTCACCTCGTCGGCCAGGGCCTTGGCGTCCGGGTAGCGCGCCGCGGGATCGGCCGCCAGGGCGCGGCGCGCGATGGCCAGCAGGGCGGGCGGCGCGTCGGGCGCGGCGGCCTCGACGTCCGGGCGCTCGCCCGCCCGCAGGCGGTGCAGCAGCTCGGCCCCCGAGAGGCCCTCGAACGGAGGCCGCCCGCTCAACAGCTCGAGCAGCGTGGCGCCGAGGCTGTACACGTCGCTGCGCGGGGTCGGCGGCGCGGCGCGGGCCTGCTCGGGCGCCATGTAGGCCGGGCTGCCGACCACCGTGCCGAACACGGTCGACGCGCCGTGCCCCGCCGGCACCATCCCGGCGGCCGGCTGGTCGTCCCCGCCCACGACCCGCGCCAGCCCCCAGTCGGCCACCTGCGTCTCGCCGAAGCTGCCCACCATGATGTTCTGCGGCTTCAGATCGCGGTGGACGACGCCCAGCGCGTGGGCGTAGCCGACCGCCTCGCACGCGTCGCGGAACGCGCGCAGCAGGCCGAGGCGCTCGCCCGCCGCCGGGCGGTCGGCGATGTGCGCGGCCAGCGAGCGACCGCGGATGAGCCGCATCGTGTAGAACAGCTCGCCCGACGCGTCGACGCCGACGTCGTAGACCGGCACGATGCCCGGGTGCTCGAGGTGCGCGGTGATCCACGCTTCCTGCGCCAGCCGGGCCCGCGCGCCCTGCCCCGTCCGGGCGGTGGACAGCCGCTTCAGCGCCACCACCCGGTTCAGGCGGCCGTCGCGCACCGCGGTGACGCGGCCCATCCCGCCCTCGCCCAGCAGCGTGCCCTCGGGGTAGCGCGCGCCCTCCCCCACCGCGAACGGGTGGGGCGCGTCGGGATCGTCGAGGCGCGCGTCGAAGGCGCCCGAGGCGGCGGCGAAGGCGCCGCTCTCGCCGCCCGGCGGCCCCGCCGCGCTGCCGAACCCGTCCTCGTCGTCGCGCTGCACGCCGCGACGGTACGAGGTCGCGCGGCCCATCGCCAGGGAACCGGCTGTCGCCGTGGAGGCGTCTGTGGAACGATGGCGCGATGACCGCATGGGCCCGCTTCAGGACGCCGGACGGCGGCGCGGTGACGCTCTTCCCCGGCGACATCGTGGGCCGCTTCGCGGGGGCCGCGCTGCACCTCGACGACGCCCGCATCAGCGAGGCGCACGCCCTGATCAGCCTGCGGGACGGCGCGCTGCAGTTGCTGGGGCTGCGGGGCCGCTTCGCGATCGGCGGCGAGCTGCGCAGCGCCGTCACGCTCGACGCGGGCCTGCGGATCCACCTGGCGCGGGGCCTGGAGCTGACGGTCGAGGCGGTGGGGCTGCCCGAGGCCGCGCCGGCCCTGGTCGGCGACGATCTGCCGCGCCAGCTGCTGCCCGCGACCGGCTCGCTGACGGTGCGCCCGCGGCCGGCGCTGACGCCGCGCTACCTGGGGGACGCGGACGCGTGGATCTGGACGACCGGGGAGAGCTGGCGCCTGCGCGTCGGCGCCGGCGAGGCCGCCCCGCTCGAGGTCGGCGCGGCGTTCGAGGTCG
>JAUHXL010000579.1 GCA_030426945.1 bacterium | reverse complement strand
GGGTGCACCAGCGAGGCCGGGCGGGCGCCGGCGATGAAGCGCGCCGTCTCGACGATGGTGGCGGTGTCGATGCCGGTCTCGACCGACGCCCAGCCGGGCGTCTTGTCCTTCAGGTGCGCGACCAGCGGCTCGAAGCCCACCGCGTACTGCGCCAGGTAGTCGCGGTCGTACAGCTTCTCTTCGACGATGACGTGCATCCACGCCAGCAGCAGGGCGAGATCGGTGCCCGGCTTGATGGGCAGCCAGTAGCGCGCCTTGCCGGCGGCGGTGCTGAAGCGGGGGTCGACGACCACCAGCTCGGCGCCGCGGTCGATGGCGGTGGCCATCTCCTGCACCTGGGTGTTGTGCATGTTCTCGCCCAGGTGCGAGCCCAACAGCGTCAGCACCCGCGAGTTCGATATGTCGAGCGCCTCGGGCGAGCCGACCGGCGACCCGTAGGTCAGCGTGAAGCCCACCTCGCGGGCGCCGCGGCACTGGGCGTAGGACGGCGCGGTGATGTTGCCGGTGCCGTAGGCCTTCACCAGGTGCTTGAACCAGCTGCCGCCGTAGCCGTGGCTGAACAGGGCGAGCGCCTCGGGGCCGTACTTCGTGCGGATGCCCTGCAGCTTCTCGGCGACCAGATCCAGCGCCGCGTCCCACGACACCGCCTCGAAGGACTGGCTGCCCCGCTTCTCGCGCCGCACCAGCGGGGTGCGCAGGCGGTCGGGATCGTACAGCAGGCCCGCGCCGCCGGTGCCACGCGGGCACAGCTTGCCCTGGCTCAGCGGGTGCTGCGGGTTGCCCTCGAGCTTCGTGACCTTGCCGTCCGCGTTCACGTGGGCGAGGACGCCGCACTTCCAGAAGCAGATCTCACAGAAGCTGGGGACCACGCGCACGCCGGCGGTGCCGGGATCGTGGACGACGTCGGGATCGAGGCCCCACCAGTTGGTGGTCAGCCCCGAGGCCAGGGTGGCGGCGCCGAGGGTGGCGCCGCTGATCGAGATGAACTGGCGACGATTGACGGGCATCGGCTGCATTCCCCCGCGAAGCGGTCGCCGGCGGGTGGGGCACCCCCGGCTGCCCGTCCAGTGCGATCACCGGGGCGGATTGTGTAACGATTTCAGAAGTTTTGTTGATCGCGATCAGGTTGCGCGATGACGCGCGGGCGCTACCGGCCGGTAGCGGCCGGACACGTTGTCAGGCCCTTGCGCCAGTCGGCGAGGCGATCGGGGAAGTCGATCCACAGCGATTCCGTGGCCGATGGGTGACACCGGACGCAGCGGCCCACGGTGAGAATTTTCTCGCGCTCGCCGCGATCGAGCGAGCGGATGGCGGGATCCGGGGCGCGGCCCGGCGCCGCGTCGTCCAGCCCCACCCAGGCGTCGACGGCGCGGCGCGGATCGGTCGCGTCGGGCCGCGCCGGCGTGAAGCGCCAGCCGTCGCCGTCCTCGACCAGCTCGCCCGTGCCCAGCCCCAGCGCCCAGGCGCTGCGATGACAGTCCGCGCAGGCGCGCCCCTCGCGCCGCGTCGTGTGCGGATCGAAGGTGCTGTACCAGCGCGCGCCACCCGCCCCGCCGCCCGCCGGCCGCGCGTCGAAGGTGAACACCATGCCCGGCGCCGCCGGCCCGATGCGCCCGTCCGGCCGCACGCCCAGCGCCGGCGCCGCGACGGTGAAGCCGGCGCCCGTCTCGATCCACTTGCCCGGCACCTCGGCGGCGGCCCCGAAGTCCCACTGGCGTTGGGCCGGGTCGTAGCCCACGTGGCAGGTGGGGCAGGTGGGCGTCCAGGCGCTGTGGCAGGCCGCGCAGGTCAGGCGCTCGTGCCCGGGCAGCCGGTGCTGCGCGTCCTCCGGCGTCGCCGGGACCGCGTGCAGCGCCCCGTCGCGCTTGCCGAGCAGCGCCCAGCCCTCACCCGTGGCCACCAGGTTCCACAGCGCCGCGCCCCGCCGCCCCACCCGCACCGGCGTCTCGGCCGGCCGGTCCCACCCCAGCCGCGACGCCAGCGTGCGCGCGAACGCGTCCGCCATCGACCCCCAGGTCGACGCCGGCGCGTCCGCGTCGTGGCACGCCTCGCAGCTCACCTCCACCGCGTCCCGCCCGAACGGCCGCGGCGCGTCGCTGCCCATCAGTTCGGTGTGCAGGTGACAGTCGACGCACGCGATGCCCGCGTCGTGATGCACGTCGCTCGGCGCCGCGCACAGCACGCGCCCGTCCGGGAAGGGCCGCGGATCATCACACGTCCCGTCGGAGCGTTCTGCAATCCCCTGATACGAAAGCGAAATCCGCCCGCTGCGGCTGTGGCACCCCAAACAGCGCCCGTCATCCGGAAACGTCGGCGTCGTCGGATGCCCCACCGCCTCCGCCAGATGACACGCGCTGCACCCGCTGCCCCGCGCCGCGATGGCGTCGTCGCGGTTGTCACGCCGAGCCCCCAGGTGACACCCCGCGCACAGCCGCCGCACGTAATCCTCGGCCGGCGAGGGCTCGGGATCCTTCAGCACCGCCGGCAGATCCCGATCCGGCAGCGGCGCCGCCGTCTCACCCAACCCCGCCCGCGTCACCGCCACGATGCCCGTCGCCCGCGCCATCGGCGCCGCCAACACCCGCGCCGCCTCCACCGGGTGACACGCCCCCTGCCCGCAGGTGACGCCCACCGTGCTCAGCGCCCCCGGCTCCGCCTCCAAACCCGCGTGCGCCGCCTCCGCCTCGATGGCCCGCGCGTCGCCCAGATGGCACGCGACGCACGCCACGTCCCGATGCGCGTCCGCCGGCCGCACCGGATGACACGCGGTGCACCGCTCCACCGGCGGACTGAACAGCACGATCGCCAACAGCGCCCACATCGGCCGCACGGTAGCAGCCCCGGACCGCAGCGTCCCGACCGACGTTCGGTCGATACGGGACGGCGGAGCCGCGCGAACGGCGGCCAGCCCGAGGCCGCGACGGACGGCGCGGCGGCCGATCCAGCGCCGCGGCGGTCCGAAGCGGCGGTCGACCCAGCGCCGCGGCGGTCCGGAGCGGCGACCGACCCAGCGCCGCGCCGGTCCGGAGCGGCGACCGACCCAGCGCCGGGCCGGTCCGGAGCGGCGTCCGACCCAGCGCCGCGATGGTCTGGAGCGGCGACCGACCCGCCGCTGCGGCGGATCGGCGGGGCTATCAGCTGTCAGCTATCAGCTCGCCGGCTTCGCCGAGCTTTCAGCTTCTTCTTCACCAGAGCGAAGGCCACGCTTCGGTCGGCCCCCGCGTCGGGTGGGCGCGGGACGGCGCATGCCTCCCAGCAGGGCAGGCCGCCGCGAAGGTCCGCAGCAAGCGCTGCGCCCATGCCGGCGCTCGGCTAGGCTGCAGGGCCATGCGGTGGATGCTCCCGATCCTCACCTGCCTGCTCGCCCCGTGCGTAGCGGCCAGCCCTCAGCCCGAAGGCCGCACACCCACGCCCGCCACCCCCGCGGCAGCCGCGCCCCCACCTATGCCCGTGCCAAACGTGCCCGTGCCCGTGACCGTGCCCGTGCCCGATCGCCGCGCCCCCAACCCCCAACCGACCCCCGCGCCCGAAGGCCGCACACCCACACCCGCCACCCCCGCACCCGCCGCGCCCCCACCTATGCCCGTGCCAAACGTGCCCGTGCCCGTGACCGTGCCCGTGCCCGATCGCCGCGCCCCCGACCCCCAACCGACCCCCGCGCCCGAAGGCCGAACGCACCCTGCCGATGGCCAAACCTCCCCCCTCCAAACCGCCGACCTCGCCTTCCACGTCAGCCGCAGCGCCCAATCCGCCGGCATCCGCGCCGCCCAGCAGCACCCTGCCTCGCACGTCGGCATCCTCGTCGTCACCGACGGGCAGGTGCACGTCCTCGAAGCCGTCGGCCCGGTGAAGCTCACCCCCTGGGCCACCTTCGTCGCCCGAGGCGAACACGGCGCCGTCGCCGTCCGCCGCGACCCCCGCCTCACCCCCACCCAACGCGACGCCGTCGTCGCCGCCGCCCGCCGCGACCTGGGCAAGCCCTACGACCTGTACTTCCTCGATGACCCCGCCCGCATCTACTGCAGCGAGCTCGTCCACCGCGCCTGGTCCACCGTCGGCCTCGACATCGGCCAGGTCCAAACCGGCGCCGACCTTCACCTCACCGCCCCCGCAGCCCGCGCCCTGCTCGCCCGCCGCTGGCGCCGCCACCCCCTCTGCCACGACGCCCCCACCCTCGACGCCTGCGCCCCCCGCATCGACGCCCAACGCATCGTCACCCCCGCCTCCCTCTACCTCGACCCCCGCCTCACCCCCGTCACCGGCACCCTGCCCCCCTGACCCCGAGCGCCCCCACCACCCACCACCCGCCACCCACCCAACATCCCGACCCCCACCTGTACCCGTGCCAAACGTGCCCGTGCCCGTGCCCGTGCCCGTGCCCGACCCAACCGAGCCACCGCCGCCAGCCAGCCGCGCGCCCCGATCACGAACCCCTTGACCTTGACCTTGACCTTGACCTCGACCTCGACCTCGACCTCGACCTCGACCTCGACCTCGACCTCGACCTCGACCTCGACCTCGACCTCGACCTCGACCTCGACCTCGACCTCGAC
>JAUHXL010000578.1 GCA_030426945.1 bacterium | reverse complement strand
GGCGGCCGGGCGCGACGCTCCTGGGCTCCGACAGCCACACCTGCGCGGCGGGCTCGCTGGGCATGCTCGCCATCGGCGCCGGCGGCCTCGAGGTGGCGCTGGCGATGACGGGCGCGCCCTTCTACGTGCAGGTGCCCGAAGTGTGGGGCATCGAGCTGACCGGCGAGCTACCACCCGGCGTCAGCGCCAAGGACGTCATCCTCGAGCTGCTGCGCCGCCACGACGTCGACGGCGGCGTCGGGCGCGTGATCGAGTACTTCGGCCCCGGCCTCGAATGCCTCACCGCCATGGACCGCCACGTCATCGCGAACATGGGCGCCGAGCTGGGCGCGACCACGTCGGTCTGCCCGAGCGACGACGCGGTGCGCCGCTTCCTGACGCACCGCGGCCGCGGCGACGACTACGTCGAGCTGCGCGCCGACGCCGGCTGCACCTACGCGCACCACGATCACATCGACCTGAGCGCGCTCGAGCCGCTCATCGCCTGCCCGTCCAGCCCCGGCAACGTCGTGCCCGTGCGCGAGGTCGCGGGCCGACCCATCTACCAGGCCTACATCGGCTCGTCGGCCAACCCCGGCCTGCGCGACCTGGCCGTCGCGGCGGCGATGGTCGACGGCCGGCGGGTACCGGCCCACGTGTCCTTCGACCTCAACCCGGCTACCCGCGAGATCGTCGCCGCGCTCGCCCACGACGGCGACCTGACGCGCCTGCTCGCCAGCGGCGCGCGCCTGCACCAGACCGGCTGCAACGGCTGCATCGGCATGGGCCAGGCGCCCGCCACCGGCCGCATCAGCCTGCGGACGGTGCCCCGCAACTTCCCCGGCCGCTCGGGCACGACCGAGGACGCCGTCTACCTGTGCAGCCCCGAGACGGCCACCGCCTCGGCCCTGCGCGGCGAGATCACCGATCCCCGTGACCTCGACCGCCCGGTCCCCCGCGTCGACCCCGCGCCGCCCGAGGTCGATCGCGCCCTGCTGCTCGCGCCGCCCGAGGACGGCGCCGACGTGGAGCTGGTGAAGGGCCCCAACATCGTCAGCCTGCCCGAGCTCGAGCCCCTGCCCGACGACCTGAGCCTACCCGTGCTGCTGGTCACCGCCGACGACGTCTCCACCGACGAGATCCTGCCCGCCGGCGCCGCCGTGCTGCCCCTGCGCAGCAACATCGAGAAGATCGCCCAGCACGCCTTCCGCCCCCTGTGCGCCGACTACGCCGCCCAGGCCCGCGCCCTCGACGCCGGCCGCCACGCCGTCGTCGGCGGCGCCAACTACGGCCAGGGCAGCAGCCGCGAGCACGCCGCCCTCGCCCCCCGCTTCCTCGGCCTGCGCGTCGTGCTCGCCCAGAGCTTCGCCCGCATCCACTGGCAGAACCTGGTGAACTTCGGCGTCCTGCCCCTCACCTTCGCCGACCCCGCCGACGCCGACCCCCTCGCGCCCGGCGACGTCCTGCACCTCACCGCCCTGCGCGACGCGGTGGCCAACGGTCACCAGGTACAGGTCGAGGTCGGCGACCGCATCCTCCAGGCCCGCCACGCCCTCTCCGGCCGCCAGGTCGACGTCCTGCTCGCCGGCGGCCTGATCAACTGGCGCCGCGCCCGCCTGGCGGCGTAATCGACCGCCCGTCGGCCCCCGCGAGGCAGTTGCATGCACGGCCAAGGCGCCGCCGAGCGGGCCCCACCCGCGCGGCGTCAGCCTCGAGTCAGCCGTCCGCGTCCGTCCGCGTCAACCACAGGCGTCTAACAACCATGGGGTGAGGCACCGTTAGGACCACGGGGGTCAGGCACCACCAACAAACCTACTTGCCCACTTTTCCACTTTCTGACGATCCACCCGCCCCGCCCGCCGACTGCCCGCGATCCCGTCCGGCCGCAGCAACGAACCGACCCGCCTGAGTGGACCGCTCGCGTGACAGCGAAGATCCGCCCGCCGAGCCCGTGACGGGGCGCGCATCGATGACCCCGCCTCGATTCAGCCGTCCGCGTCCGTTCGCGCGGCGTCCGTCCCCGCGTCGCTGGTGGTCGCGGCGTCGCCGGGCGCACTCGCGTCGCCCGTCCCGAAGTCCGTCTCGGCGTCGACGTTCGGCGGACCACCATAGACCGCCACCGAGCCCTCGGTGCAGCCCCCGGCGGCCAGCACCATGAGTCCCGCGGCCACCGCTGCCGCGACGGTCAGCCCCGCTCGGCAGGGCCCCAGGCACCCGAGCGATTGCCCGCAGAAGGGACAACTGGACTCGGCCGCCTGACCCACCGCCCGCACATGGCATCCGCAACCTGGGCACGCGATCAGGCCCTCGGGAGAAACACGCATCGGCACTGCCCCATCCGTGATGGCCGACGGCCCCGCTCGAACAGTGCGCCCCGGCATGGTTGACGACGCGTGCGCGTCGCTTTCGAGGTCAATCACCCCAGCCTGGGAGTAACACGCGGCCGCTCGTGCCCCCAACTCTTTCTGTCGCGTGCCCGGAGCTCTCGTGCTCACGAATCAGTCGGGGTCAGGCACCACAAACAAACCTAGTCGCCCACTTTTCCACTTTTCACCGAACTGGGGCCCAGGCCCACCAAGCTGCGGCACCAGGACGTCGAGGACGCGCACCGCGCAAGCCGGGCCCGGGTGCAGTACCCTGCGCAGGAACCCCGGCAGCCCTGGACACGGCAGCATGACCCCTCCGAACTCGACAGCAGCGACCGCCCCCCAGATTGACATCGGCGTACCCGGCCAGTGGAGCCGCGACGGCCTGAAGGCTCTCGACGACGCGGTCATCGCCCTGGTTCGCCAGCGCGTGACCACGCGGCGCGGGCAGCGCGCGCTGCGCTGGTACCTGCTCGACTCCCTGACCTCGAACCCGGTGGTCCCGGCCTTCACCGACCTCGAGGCCGTCCTCCAGAGGACCCGGCCGTGGTTCTGGGAGATGTACTGCACCCGGCTGCGCGAGGGTCGAGGCAAGCTGGACGACCGCCTCACCGGTCAGGTGATCGGCTACGAGACCGAGGCCCCCCTGCGCACCAAGCGCTGGAAGAGCTTCCGCGAGGTGGTCTTCGAGCGCATCGGCCTGCGCTTCGGCCCACCGCCCGACGCCGCGCTCACCCGCGAGACCACCTTCGACATCGGCGCGCCGGGGGCCTGGCGCTACGACGCCATCCGCGCCTTCGACACCCACCTGAGCGCGCTGGCCTACCACCACGCGCAGACCGAGACCGGCGCCGAGACGATCCGCTGGCACGTGTGGGATCAGCTCACCCGGGCGCCGCGGCCCATCACGCTCGACGAGGTGCAGACGCAGCTCGAGGACGCCGAGGCGTCGATCGTCGCGCGGTACAACCAGGCGCTGCGGCGGCAACAGGGGCACCTGGACGACGGCGAGATCGCGATGATGCTCGGCTTCGAGGGCACGCGCCCGGTGACCGAGGGCTACGACCGCCAGCTCCGCGAGGACGTCTACGGCCGCGTCGCCGGCGGCTTCGGCGCGCGCGATCTACCGGACTGGTCCGCGGATCCGAACGCTTACGACCTGGGGCGGCAAGGCGAATGGAACGCCGAGGCCCTCAACGAGTTCGACGCCGGCCTGCTGGCGCTCGCCCGCCGCTACGCGCGCTCCGAAGCCGGCGCGCAGGCCGTGCGTTGGTACTACCTCGACGAGCTGACGTCGGACGCCGACATCCCCGCCGATCTCGGCCTGATCGAGCAGCAACTCAAGACGCGCGCCACGGGCCCGCGCGAGCTGTTCGGCGCCTTCCTCAAGAAGCGCTCCGACCTCGGCGAAGCCCGCATCGCCCGCATGCTGGGCCTGCGGGACGCCGCCGCCGTCACGTCCGGCGCCTGGCACCCGCTGCGCGATCGCGTGCACGAGCGCGTCGGCGAGGGCGTGCTCGCGGGCTGATCGGGTCAGCATGGGGCGAACCACGCCTTCCAGCCGCTCGGTCGCCCGACGCCCATACGGACCGCCCAGGTCTGACCTTCGACACGGTGCTGGGTCCGCGGGCCGCGTGTGACGCGCCCGAGACCGAGCTGGCGTACGGCGGCGACGGGACCCTGTCGCGGCGGTCCGCGAACTCGACCAGACCTCCCGCGCCATCCGCCTGCCCGGCCTGGAGCCTTGACGCCCCCCGAGCTCGGAGCGCCGCGCGCAGTCGCCGACGGAGCGTCGCGCGAGCCCCATCCGGCCGCTCGACGGACGCCCGCTGGGCGATCAGCGACGCGTTCGAACTCCGGTCCGCGGGCGCGGCTCGGCGACCACCCGCTCGTCGACGCTCGAACTACCCGTGCCGGGCGGACGCATGGTGGGTCGGTGGAGAGACGACGCCGCTGGTCGCGACCGCCGGCGGCCGATTCAGTCCCACCACAGGATGAGAACGCGTTCCTCCTCGAGCCGCTCGACCGCCTCCTCGTCAGACCCGACCACCTGCGTGATCGCGTCGATGCAGAACTCCGCGACCTCCTCGCACACGAAGTCGAACGGCGCCTCGGGCAAGGTCTCGAACGTCACCACGATGCTGGCGTCCGCGACGTTCACCTCGATCCCGAAGCGTTCATCCCACTCCCGGAGCTTGGCGATGATGTCGTCGG
>JAUHXL010000577.1 GCA_030426945.1 bacterium | reverse complement strand
GACTCCGCCGTCGACAGCCGGCGCAGGGCGATGCCGCCGTACGCCGCGCACAGCCGCAGGAGATCCCGCGCGCTCGGCGGCTCGAGCGCGATCTCCTCGCCGTCCAGATCGGTGAAGGCCGCGCCGCGCACCGAGGGGCAGCGCTGCATCAGGTCGTCGAGGGCCTGGGCGAAGGGCATCCGAACCTCACACGCCGACGTTCACCTCCCTCTAGCACGGTCGCCTCACAGCGGCAATGCCCGGCCCCGAGGGTCGATTGACATGCCCCGGCCTATGGGCGACGCTCGGGGCCGCGCAGGAGGGGTCTCATGGCCGGTACGCCGACGCTCACCGAGGTGCTCGAGGGCAACGTCCCGCTGACCAGCAACCGCGAGCTGATCGAGCAGATCACGCGGCGGCGCCAGGGGCGGCTGATCACGATCGTGCTCGCGCCGACGGTGCAGCTGAAGTCGACGCTGATGCCGCCGCTGCTCGAGGTGCTGCAGACGCTGACGCCCGGCGGCGGCGTGGACGTGATGGTCGACGCCCTCGGCGGGGCGACGCCCGAGGCCTGGCGCGTGGTGTCCGTGCTGCGGGATCGCTTCGACAGCTACAACGCCATCGTGCCCTTCGCCGCCTCGCCGGGCGCGACGCAGGTGGCGCTGGGGGCCGACGCCCTCATCATGGGCGAGGCGTCCAGCCTCGCGCCCATCGAGCCCCCCCGAGTGAAGGGCCTCGACGTCACCGGCGACGAGAGCGGGCGCCTGTCGATGAGCGCCTACGACGTGCAGCACTACATCCGCTTCCTGCAGCGGGAGCTCGCGCCCGGCGATCAGCTCGACGCGACGTCGCCCGCGCTGGCGCACCTGTGGAGCCGGGTCGATCCGCTGGTCGTCGGCGCCACCGAGCGCGCGCACCAGACGAACCGCACCGTCACCCAACGCTGCCTCGAGACGCACCTGGATCCCGAGAAGGACGCCGCGCGCATCGACGGCGTGCTGCGACACTTCGCCGACAGCGGGCTGGGCCACCGCTTCCCGATCACGCGCCGCGACTGCGAGCTGCGCCTGGGCCTCGGGGTCATCAAGCCGCCCGAGGATCTGTGGGGGGCCGTGTGGAACCTGCACGGCTACTACCGTCGCATGCTCGATCTCGAGGGCGATCTGCAGCTCGGCGAGGCGCAGCA
Organism: bacterium; assembly: GCA_030426945.1. Taxonomy (GTDB): domain Bacteria; phylum Myxococcota_A; class Bradymonadia; order UBA7976; family UBA1532; genus JACKDN01. The sequence continues at coordinate 3,400 of JAUHXL010000577.1, read as the reverse complement.
CTACCTCGTGGGCTTCGACGGCTTCATCGACACGCTCGACACCCGGCGCGTGCTGTTGCGCGTCACCCGGTGCGACGAGGCGGGTCGCCCGCTGGCCGACAAGGCGACGCTGCACCGCTGGGTGTCGCCGCAGGCGCGCGAGGTGAAGCTCGACGAGGAGCTCGAGCTGTAGTACACCGCCGCGCCCCGGGGCCCGCCCCGCCACCTGCCCCGTTGCGCGGCGCGCGCCGCCGAGGACACCATGGCCATCGACAGACTGCAGAAGATCATCGCCCAGGCGGGCATCGCCTCGCGGCGCAAGGCCGAGGCGCTGATCACCGCCGGCCGGGTGAAGGTCAACGGTGTGGTGGTCACCGAGCTCGGCGCCAAGGCCGACGCGGACAGCGACGCCATCGAGGTGGACGGCAAGGTCATCCGCCGACCCAAGGCGTGGACCTACATCATCCTCAACAAGCCCGGCGGCGTCGTGACGACGGCCAGCGACGAGTTCGACCGCAAGACGGTGTTCGACGTGCTCAAGGGCGTCGACACGCGCCTGTTCCCGGTCGGCCGCCTCGACCTCGACGCCGAGGGCCTGCTGCTGCTGACCAACGACGGCGAGCTGGCCGCGGGCCTGACGCACCCGGCGGGCGAGGTGCCCAAGACCTACCGCGCGAAGGTGAAGGGCATCCCCAACGAGGCGTCGCTCGACCGCCTGCGCGCCGGCGTCGACCTCGACGACGGCCCGGCGCGCGCCGACTTCGTGCACCGCGTCGAGAGCGGCGGCCCGAAGACCAGCCGCGACAACGCCTGGATCGAGCTGACCGTGACCGAGGGCCGCAACCACCTCGTCAAGCGCATGCTCGAGGCCATCGGCCACCCGGTCATCCGCCTGCGCCGCGTCGCCTTCGCCAACCTCGACCTCGAGGGCCTGCGCCCCGGCCAGCACCGCAACCTGCGCAAGACCGAGCTGCAGAAGATCAAGGCCATCGCCCGCACGGCCATCCGGAAGCGTGATCGCCGCCGCGCCGGCGAGAGGGACTGAGCGTCGTCGCCACGATTTCGAAATCGAGCGGACGAAGGGGTTGACGCGCCGCGCCATCCTCCCTATAGTCCGCCCACCTGTTGCGGGGTGGAGCAGCCAGGTAGCTCGTCGGGCTCATAACCCGAAGGTCGCAGGTTCGAATCCTGCCCCCGCTACCAAGGCCGCCGCCGAGAGGCGCGGCCCGACGACGAAGCCCGGTCATGCGAGTGACCGGGCTTTCGTCCCTCTGGTGCTGGTGTCTGCGCGTCAATGGCGCGCTTGGTGCGGGGTGGAGCAGCCAGGTAGCTCGTCGGGCTCATAACCCGAAGGTCGCAGGTTCGAATCCTGCCCCCGCTACTGAGCCCCACGGTCTGCCGTGTTGGGGCAAGTGAGGAGCCCGGTCGCGAAAGTGGCCGGGCTTCTTGCGTTTCGGGACCCTCACCGGCTTGCAGGTGCGCGCGGGCAGCGGCGATGCTGGGCCGCACGCTGGTCGTCGCGGTCGGCGCGTCGTGCGGCGCGTCGTCGGCGCGGCGTTGGGCAGGGGAAGGCGCATGGTCCGAACAGCGTTTCGCTGCTGCCTCGTCGCGGTCTGGGTGCTGGGCTGCGTCGAGGCCGAACCGATCGACGACGGGATCGACGCGGAGGGGGCCGACGCGAGCGACCGCAGCGACGCGCGACCGGGGGACGTCCGCGACGCTTCGCCGGCGCGGCCCGACGGGGGGGCCGGCGCCGCGGACGCCGGGGCGGTCGATGCGGCGCCCGCACGGGACGGTCGCGTGCCCACGACCGACGGGGCCGCCCCGGTGGACGCGGGCGCCACGCCGGCGGACGGCGCGGCGCCGCGTGACGCGGGCGGACCGCGGCGTGATCTGGGTGCGCCGTCGGGCGACGCGAGCGTCGCGCCGCGCGATGGCGGGCCGTCCCCCGCCTGCGGCCCCGGGGCCACCGAGGGCTGCGGTCCGCTGGAGCGTTGCCTCGACGGCGTCTGCCAGCCGGCCTACCCCGACCAGCGCGTGGGCATCTTCTACCTCGTGTGGCACTCGGCGGCGGCCCACGCGATGCGCGCGATTCCGCCGAACGAGCGTCTGGTGGTCGAGGACGTGATCCGCGATCCCGCGCGATCGGCCTCGGCCATGCTCGAGGCGCGGGGCCTGTACCAGCGCGCGGGCGCCTTCCACTACCACGCCGAGCCGGCCCTGGGCTTCTACTCGCTGTATCGCCCGCGCGCGGGCGAGGCGGGGCAGGTCGAGGCGTTCGACGCCGCGCCGATCGCGGCGACGCACGCGCGGCAGCTGACCGAGGCGGGCGTCGACTTCGTCTACGTCGATCTGACCAACCTGCCCGGGCAGGGCGACTTCACCGATCTCATCGGCCTGCGCCCCTTCGAGGTGCTGTTCGAGGAGTGGCGCCGGGTGCGTGACGCGGGCGGCTGGACGCCGCAGATCGCAGCCTGGGTGCCCATGCCGACGCTGGCCGTGCAGCCCGAGCCGCGCACCATCCACCCGGTGGTCGAGATCTACCGCGATCCGCGCTTCGACGATCTCGTGCTGCGCGATCCGCGGTCGGGCCGGAAGGTGTTGTTCGCGACCGTCAACGGACTGTTCGACCTCGATCGCGACCTCGAGGCGCAGCTCGAGGGGGCGGGGGACATCGTCGTCGTGCCCATGTGGGGCAACCTCGATCCGGGCACGCTGCAGGGCGGAACGCTCTCGTGGCAGCAGCCCTGCCGCGCGCCGGGGCCGCCCGACGGATCGCTCGAGCCGACCACCCTGGTGTCGAACACCGATCCGTGCCTGCAGGCGGGCACGCCGCAGAGCGACATCGGCAGCGCGCTGTCGGTCAGCGCGAGCTATCAGCTCGGCTACGCCAGCCTGCCCATGCAGGCGGCGGGCAAGCGGGGTGGGCAGACGCTGCAGCGACAGTTCGAGACGGCCTTCGCGATGCAGCCCGACTGGTTGCTGATCAACGCGTGGAACGAGTGGGTGGCGCAGCCGCAGTCGAACGCGGGCGTGACCGATCAGGGGCCGCTGCTGTGGAGCATGGGCACCGAGCGCGGCGACGCGAGCGATCGCTGGCTGTGGGTGGACATGTACGGCCTGGAGTACGTGCGCGACCTCGAGCCGACGGTGCAGGAGGGTGATCGCTGGTACCGGCTGCTGCAGAGCTGCGTGCGCGCCTACCGCGCCGGCGGCTGCGACCAGGCGCCCGGCGAGGCCTGCTGCGACGTGCGCCCCAGCCACCACGTCGTGTGGAGCCTGCGCCTGGGCGCTGGCGACGCGACGACGCGCCCCCACCTGCTGACGCGCGACTTCAACGAGGTGAGCGTGCTCACCGGCGCCCCCGGCTGGACGCAGGTGTGCAACCCGTACTTCGCGCCGCCGTCGGTCTGCGGTGCCA
>JAUHXL010000051.1 GCA_030426945.1 bacterium | reverse complement strand
GTGCCAGCGCCCGGCGGCGTCCGGCGTGACGAAGGCGCCGTCGGCGCCCAGCTGAAGGGTGAAGGTGTCGCCGGGCTCGGTGGCGGCCCAGGCGCCCACCAGATCGGCGCCTCGCGCGGCGGGCGGCGCGGCGAGCCGCAGCGCGGGCAGCGGCGCGGGCTTCAGGCACAGCCGTTGGACGATCGGGCCCACCAGGCAGGGTCCGGCGTCCACCCGCAGCCGCAGCGGGGCGGGGCCGCCCTCGAAGATCAGCGCGTCCCCTGCGGCGCGCCAGCGCAGGGCGGCGCCGCCCAGCACCGCCGATCCGTCCGCGCCCAGCTCGAGCACCATCGTGCCGCCCGGTCCGGTGCCCAGGTAGCGCCCCGGCGGCAGGGGCGGGGCCAGCAGCAGCAGGATCAGCAACGGCATCGGCGCGAAGAACCGGGTGACGGACGGCTGCGACCTCCATACCATGCGCCGCGTGCGCATGACCGTCCCGTTGCTGCTGGCGGCCGCCCTCCCGTGGGGGGTCGCGTGCTCCGCCGACGACGCCGAGCCCGGCCGGGCGCCGGTGATCGAGGACGCGCGGCCCGCCGCCGCGCGCCCCGGTCAGCGGGTGACGCTGGTGGGCCGCAACTTCGGCCTGCCGGGGCCCCTCGACCGGGTCACCCTCGGCGGCGCCGACGTCGCGGTGGAATCTTGGGCCGACCGCGCGCTGTTGGTCACCGTGCCCGCCCTCGGGCCGGGCGTCTTCGACTTCGTGGTGCGCAACGGTGACCGCGTCAGCGGGCCGCTGCCCTTCGAAGTGCGGGGCGCCGCCGACGCGGGCCCGACCGTCGATCTTGGGGTGGGAGATGTCGCACCTTGACGCACCTTGACCCCCGTGGTACTGCCTCGACTCGGCGCAGTCGGATCATGAAGGCCTGAACCGATGGACAGCATTCTCGTGAACCTCGTGACCGTCACCGAGGGCGCGCAGGACATCAGCATCTCGAAGCTGATCGCCGACGCCTCGCCCGTGGTGAAGGGCGTGCTGGCGGTGCTCGTGCTGATGTCGGTCATCAGCTGGTACATCATCGTCTACAAGTGGCTGTACCTGCGGCGCGCCCAGGGCGAGAGCGCCCTGTTCCTCGAGACCTTCTGGCAGTCGAAGCGCCTCGACGAGATCTACCAGACCAGCGAGCACCTGCGGCGAAGCCCCGTCAGCCAGGTCTTCCGCGCCGGCTACGTCGAGCTGACCAAGCTGAAGAGCGGCGGCACCGGCGACACGATGCACGGCCGCATGGACGACATGTCGAACATCGAGCGCTCGCTCAGACGCGCCCAGACCTCCGAGTCCATCCACCTCGAGAAGCTGACCGGCTTCCTCGCCACCACCGGCAGCGCGGCGCCCTTCGTCGGCCTGTTCGGCACGGTGTGGGGCATCATGGTGGCCTTCCTGAACATCGCGCGCGAGGGCAACGCCTCGCTCTTGACGGTGGCGCCCGGTATCGCCGAGGCCCTCGTCGCGACGGCGCTCGGCCTCGTGGCCGCCATCCCCGCGGTGGTGTTCTACAACTACTTTCTCAACCGCGTGCGGGTGCTCGAGGCCGACATGGACAACTTCGGCCACGACTTCCTGAACATCGTCAAGCGCCACTTCTTCAACTAGGAGGCTGCGGCAGTGGAGCCGACCGAGCGATGTGCGTGGATGCGGGCTGAGCCCAAGGCGGGAAGCCGCAGGCATACTTGGAGTATTTCAAGTGCTTCCCAACGCGGGGATCGGCCCGCAGACGCGCGCAGCGCGAAGCGTCGGCGTTCTGCCGCAGAATCCTAGGCCGGCGGGGGAGGGCGCGTCATGGGCATGAGCTCCGGCAACGGCCGCCAACGCGGCGCGATGAGCGACATCAACGTCACGCCGCTGGTCGACGTGATGCTGGTGCTGCTGATCGTCTTCATGGTGACGACGCCGATCATCGTCGACGACATGCGCCAACGGAACGTCGACATCGACCTGCCGCCCACCAACGCCGCGCCCGTGACGCCCGACCAGCTACAGACGATCCTCACCATCCGCGCCGACTTCTCGGTGGGCCTCGACCTGGGCAAGGGCGAGACGCAGGGCATCGTGGGCTGCGCCGACGCGAAGGGCGGCGACTACGCGACCTGCCTCGCGCCCCTCGAGGGCAAGCTGAAGGCCAACGAGACGCTGCACGACGGGCGCCGGCTCTTCATCATGGCGGACCGCAACCTGCCCTACGGCTTCGTGCTGGACGTGATGGCGCGGGTGAAGAACGCCGGCATCCTCAACGTGGGCATGGTGACCAACCCGCCCGGAGGCACCGAGGGGTGAGCGCGGCGACGGCCCACGAAGATACCGGCCTGCAGGCGACCGCGTCCGCGTCGGCGCTGCTGATCAACGGCCTGATCTTCGCCGGCATGGTGTGGGCCGGGCTCGCGACCGAGGGCGCCGAGGAGAACCCGGAGCCGCCCAACATCGCCGTCGAGCTGGCCGAGCTGCCGCGCCTCGGCAAGGAGCCGGAGCCCAACGCCCTGCCGCGCATCGTGCAGCCGCCCGCCCCGCCGCCGCCCGAGACCGACGTGGCCAGCCTCAGCCGCGAGATCGAAGAGGCCGAGGAAGAGAAGAAGAAGGAAGAAGAAGAGAAGAAGCAGCGCGAGCTGGCCGAAGAGAAGAAGCGCCTCGAGGAAGAGCAGCGCAAGAAGGAAGAGCTCGAGGAGCGCCAGCGCAAGCGCAAGGAGGCCCGCGAGCGCAAGCGGGCCATGCAGGACGCCCTGCGCAACCTCGACGATCCGCGCGCCGACGACGAGGACGCCCCCGGCCTGAAGGACGGCGTGCGCGACGGCACGTCCACCGACCCCAACTCGCTCTACAACCAGCAGGTGTATCTCAGCCTGGTCAAGACCATGCTCGAGCGGCAGTTCAAGGTGCCGGCCAACATCCCCGCCGACGAGCGCAATCGCCTGAAGGCCACCGTCAAGTTCGCCATCGACGCGAACGGGAAGGTGAAGGGCGAGCCCACGATGGTGCGGCCGAGCGGCAACAAGTTCTTCGACGACGCGGCGCTGACCACCGTGCGCAAGTTCGGCGCCGGCAGCGCGCTCAAGCTGCCGCTGCCCAAGGACGCCGCCCTGCGCAAGACGGTGCTGGCCAGCGGACTCAAGCCCACCCTGGAGGGGAAGCAGGCCCGCTGAGGCCGCCCCCGCCGAACCTGGAGATCCACTCGATGTTCCGACGCACCCTCCCCTTCCTCGCGCTGGTGGCCCTGTTCGGGGCGAGCGCGGCGTACGCGCAGCCCGACGGCGAGGCCAAGAAGGACGGCGCCCTCGAGTTCAACGTGGGCGCCGGCGACATCGTGCTCTTCCAGATCGCCGTGCCCGACGCCATCAACCTCGGCGGCGCGCCCGACACCCGCGGCGTCACCGAGGCGCTGACCGGCACCATCGTGCGCGACCTGCAGATCTCGGGGTACTTCAACCTGCTCGACCGTGCGGCCTTCCTGGCGGACCCCGCCAAGGAGGGCATGAACCCCGACTACACGGCGTGGTTCAACATCGGCACGCAGGGCCTCATCAAAGCCGGCTATCGCATCGAGGGCGGCAACGTCACCGTCGACCTCCGCCTCTACAGCGTCGACGGCAACAAGCAGATCAAGCTGCCGGCCCCGTACGACGGCCCGGCCGTGCGGCCCGTCGATCCCGGCAAGCTGCGCTTCCACGCCCACGGCTTCGTCAACGAGGTCATCCGCTACTACACCAAGGCGCCGGGCCTGTTTCACACGCGCATCGTCGCGGTGAAGCGCCTCGCCCGCGCCAAGGAGCTGGTGATGCTCGCCCCCGACGGCTTCGACGAGGTGCAGCTGACCCGCACCGGCGGCATCAACATGCTGCCCAGCCTCTCGGGCGGCCGCATCCTGTTCACCAGCTTCCGCGACGGCGGCGCCCACCTGTTCACCCTGCAGGGCGGCAACGCCAAGTCCCTGGCGGCCTACGAGGGCCTCAACACCGGCGGCCAGCTGAAGCCCGGCGGCGGCCAGATCGCGTTGACGCTGTCCAAGGACGGCAACCCCGAGATCTACCTGATCGACGCGAACAGCGGCGCCCCGGTGAAGCGCCTGACCGACTCCTGGGGCATCGACACCAGCCCGAGCTGGTCGCCCGACGGGCGCCAGATCGCCTTCGTGAGCGATCGGCAGGGCTCGCCGCAGATCTGGCTGATGAACGCCGACGGCAGCAACCAGCGCCGCATGACGTTCCAGGGCGACTACAACCAGACGCCGGACTGGAGCCCCAAGGGCGACAAGGTGGCCTTCACGGCGCGCGACGAGCGCAACGTGTTCGACCTGTTCCTGCTCGACGTCGGCAGCGGCCAGATTCAGCGGCTGACCCAGAACCAGGGCAACAACGAGGAGCCCTCGTTCTCGCCCGACGGCCGCTACATCGCGTTCACCAGCACCCGCGACGGCAGCTCCCAGATCTACATCATGACCGCCGACGGCCGCTTTCAGACGCGCATCACGCGGGGCAAGGGCGGCTACATGACGCCGCACTGGGGGCGCTGATGCGGGTCGGTGTCTTCCTCCTGAACCTCACCGTCGGCGTGGCCTGGGCCTGGGCGCAGCCGGCGGCGACGCAGCCGGCGGCCCGTCCGCCGCGCCCGCGGGTCGATCCGGCGAAGGTGATGCCGCGCCTGGGGGGCCCGCCCCCCATCCTGTACGGGCCGCGCCTGGGGCTGCTGATCGAGAGCGCCCTGCCGGCGCCCGAGGTGGCGCCCGCGAAGCGTCACCGCGCGGTCGTGCGCGTGGTGCTCGACGGGAAGGGGTCGATCGTCGTGAGCGACCTCGTCACGCCCAGCGGCAGCGCCGGCTTCGACGCGACCGTCCTGACGACGCTGAAGCTCTTCGGGCCCACCGCCAAGCGCACCCTCCCGCTGCCTACGGACGCCGCGCTGCGGCGCCAGGTGACCACGGCCGGCGTCGAGGTGCCGGTGCGCGAGCGTGCGGGGACGAAGCAGCTGCCGGGCGGCCCCCTGAGGTTCGCGCCCGGCCGCCTGAAGACCACGAAGGTGCCGGACAACGTGCGGCTGATGGACGCCCTCAAGGTGGCGCCGAAGCCGGCGACCCCGACCCCCGATGCCCCGAAGAAGCCCAAGGAGCCCTGACGTGCGACCCGCCACCCGACTGACCGGCATCCTGTTGCTCGTGCTGCTCACGGCCTGCGGGGGCCGCCCCACGAAGACGCTGGCCGAGGCCGAGAACGCCCTGGCCGACGCCATCCTGGCCAAGAAGTGCGCCCCCGAGGAGTACGCCGCCGCCGAGCGCATGTACGCGAAGGCCAACGCCCTCGCCGACGAGGGCAAGAACGACGAGGCCGCCGCGGCGGCGCGCGCGGCCAAGAAGCTGGCCGAGCAGGCCCGCCAGAAGGCCACGCTGCGCAAGGACGAGTGCCTGAAGCCCAAGCAGGATCCGACCATCAACCCCGACGACTTCATCGACCGCTCGGGCGCGGGGCTCGACGATCCGGACGCGCAGAACTCGGGCGGGCTGAAGACGGTGTACTTCGACTTCAACGCCTTCGACCTGACGCCGGAGGCGCGGCAGACGATGACCAACAACGCGCAGTGGCTGCTGAAGAACGGCGAGAAGCGCATCATCATCGAGGGCCACTGCGACAGCCGCGGCAGCACCGAGTACAACCTCGCGCTCGGCGAGAAGCGGGGGCAGGTGGCGCGCAAGTATCTGGTGCAGATGGGGGTCGATCCCAACCGGATGAGCGTCGTCAGCTACGGCGAGGAGCAGCCCCTCGACTTCACCGAGAGCGAGACCGGCCACGCCAAGAACCGGCGGGCGGAGTTCACGGTCCGGTGAGTACGTCCCTCTGCGCTGCCTTCGACCTGGGCAGCAACTCGGTCAAGGTGCTGATCGGCCGCCCCACCGGCGGCGCCGTCGACATCGTCGAGCAGCGGGTCGCGGTCACTCGACTCAGCGAGGGCGTGGACGCCACGGGCCGCCTGAACCCGGACGCGGCGGCGCGCACCCTCGAGGCGCTGCGCGAGATGGTGGGCCTCTGTGGCGCGCTCGGCGTCGAGCGGCGCACCGCCGTCGGCACGGCCGTGCTGCGTGACGCCGTGGACGCGCCCGACTTCCTCGAGGCCTGCCGCAGCCTGCTCGGGCTCGAGGTCGAGGTGGTCGACGGGGCCACCGAGGCGGAGATCGTGCGGCTGGCCGCGCGCTACGAGGTCGAGGACGTCGACGACGACGCGATGCTGGTGGACATCGGCGGCGGCAGCACCGAGGTCGTCTGGAGCGGCGGGGCCGAGAGCACCGAGCTCGGCGTCGTCCGCCTCACCGAGCGCCACGTCCGGTCGGATCCGCCCGGCCCCGACGCCCTCGACACCCTGCGCCGGGTGGTCGCGAAGCGCCTCGACGCGCTGCCCGTGCCGCCCGACGTCAGCGCCGTGGTCGGCAGCAGCGCGAGCTGCTCGCTGCTGGCGCGCATCAGCCTGAAGCTGGCGGTGCACGATCCCCAGCGCATCCACGGCCACCACCTGTCCCTGCGCGAGATCGGCCGCATCGCCGGCATCCTCGCCGGCCAGACCGAGGCCGAGCGCGCCGCCTGGCCCGGCATCGACGCCCGCCGCGCCGACGTCCTGCTCGCCGGCGCCGCCGTGCTCGAGGGCGCCGCCCGCCGCGCCGGCGTCGAGGGGGTGATCGTCAGTGATCGAGGGACGCGCTTCGGCGTCTTCCACCGCGCGTTCACGCAGAAGGCGTGAGCTACGCCGCCTTCGCGGCGGCCACCTCTTCCTCGCTGGGCGGGTTCAGCAGACCCCAGGTGAGGCCCACGCTCAAATACAGCGCGCAGAGGAACAGCAGGTACTCGGGCAGCACCTTGAAGGGCGTCATCGCGTAGACCACGACGATGTTCGCGAGCTGGAACACGTTCACCAGCTTGTTGGCGCGCATCTTCAGCTTGGGCAGCCGCAGGTTGCTCACCATGGCGGCGCCGGCGACGATCAGCAGGAAGGGCAGGGCGCTGAGCGCCTCGGGACCCAGATCGTACTTCGACCACGTCAGATAGCCCGACGCCAGGACGGCGCCGACCAGCGTGGTCGGGATGCCGTAGAACAGGCGGTCGCCCAGGGGCGGCTCCGCGATGTTGAAGCGCGCCAGCCGGGCCGACGTGGCGACGACGAAGAAGCCGACGCAGAACAGCAGCAGAGGCCGCGCCACCAGATCGCCCATCCGGAAGTACACCAGGGCCGCGGGCGCGACGCCGAAGACGATGAAGTCGGCGAAGGAGTCGAACTGCACGCCGAACTCGCTGCTGGCCTTCAGCAGACGCGCGCTGGCGCCGTCGAGCTTGTCGAGCAGCACCCCCCAAAGCACCATCCAGGCCGCGGTGTCGAAGTCGCCGCTCGCCGAGGCCGCCACCGAGGCGAGGCCGAAGAGCATCGACATGGCGGTGAAGCCATTGGGGACTGCGTACTTCAGGTGCGATTTCATGGCGGCCATTGATAGCGACCTGCCAGGACCCCCGCAAGTCGGGATCGACCACGCGGTCGCATGGCGGCTGGGCTAGCCGCATCGCCAGGGTCGCCCGACCCCAGCGGGTGCGTGGCCTCGGTGCAAAACTGCACCGGGAGATTGGCGCCGCCGGTCGACTCCGCTAGATTGGTGGGGCTCACGCGCCCCGAGGCGGGGCGGTGGGCGGGTGCCCCGGCGGGACCTTCGATTTGGCCCGCTCGTTGCTAACCGTATCGGGCGCACCGTCAGAACGACGCACACACGGGAGAAACCGATGCGCAACCTGCTCAGCCGCCTGCGCCACGAGGACGACGCCGCCACCGCCGTCGAGTACGCCATCATCGCCGCCATCGTGGGCGTGGCGCTCATCGGCACGCTCATCGCCTTCCGCGACAGCATCTCGGCGATGCTGAACCGCGCGGCGAGCGTCATCCAGAACCAGTAAGCCCTGGCGCTCGGCTTCGGCCCGTACTTCGGGCCCCTGTTCTGGCTGGCGCTGGTCGCGGCGAGCCTCAGCGACCTTCGAGCCCGACGGGTGCCCAACCCGCTCAACGGCGCCATCGCCGCCGCCGGCCTCGGCTGGCAGCTCACGTCCCACGGGTGGGCGGGGCTGGGCGCGGGCGCCGCTGGCTTCGGGGTCGCCTTCGCGCTGGTCATCGTGCCCTTCGCGATGCGCCTGTATCGCGGCGGCGACGCCAAGCTGGTCATGGCCCTCGGCGTCTGGCTGGGCCCGACGCGCGCGGCCTGGATGTTCTTGTGGGGCGTGGCGCTCGGCGGCCTGGTGGCCGCCGCCCTCGTGCTGACTGCGGGCTCGGGCCTTCGGCAGCGCGTGCGCCGGAACCTGACGACCGCGGCCCGCACGGTCACCCTGCCCCAGGTGGAGGGTGATCGGCCGGCCCGACTCCACGTGCCCATGGCCCTCGCCTTCTCGGCGGGGGCGGTGGTCGCCTTGCTGTGGGAGGTCACGTGAACGTCCGACATCGCACCGCCTCCCCCCGCGGTCTCCGCCACGCCATGCGCAGCCGCTATGCGCGCGGCGCCGCGGCCGTCGAGCTCGCGCTGGGCCTGCCGATCCTGGTCTTCGTCATGGCCGGCGCCATCCACTTCGGCGACGCCATGGTCGTCCGGCAGCGCCTCACCACCGCCGCCAGCCGCGCCGCCCGCATCTGCGCGCCCCGCGGCGAGGTCGGCATCCTCGACTGCGTCAATCAGCAGGTGCGCGCGTCGATGGCCGGCCTGGTGTTGGGCAACAACCGCTGCGATCCCCTCCAGACCAACGGCACGCAGATCGTCGCGGTGGACGCCAACATCAAGATGCTGACCGTCCGCGTCACCTGCCAGTATGCTGGCGGCATCGCGCAGATCGTGCGACGGTACGCCCAGGGCGCGAACGTGATGACGCTGCGGTCCCAAGCCAGCATGCCCATCACCGAGCGCTGAGGCGCGGCGAGTCGGTCGCTGATCATTTGCTGTCGATACGGGGCGGTGGCGACGCGGGCCCGATTGGGTCACCATGGTCCGGGCGCGTCGCGCGCGGGCGCGACGTCCTCATGCCCGTCGTCGAGTAGACGCCGGCGCCTACGCCGGCGAGAGGAGAGCCGATGAGCCGCAAGGTGGGGGGTGCCCGGGCCTCCCGAATCGGTGCCCTGGGTTTCACGTTCCTCGCGCTGGTCCTCACCGGCCTGACGGCGTTGCTGCTCGCCCGCATGATGGGCGACAGCAAGTACGCCGACGAGCCCGTGCAGCAGGTGGTCGTGGCCGCCACGACGATCAACGCCAGCGAGGTCATCAACGAGACGCACCTGAAGGTGGTCAAGTGGCCGCAGTCGTCGGTCCCGGCCGGCGCCTTCAAGTCCCTCGACGAGATCCTCGGCCCCGATCCCCGCGTGCCGGTCAGCACCCTGTTCGAGGGCGAGCCGGTCATCGCGCAGCGCCTGGCCAACCCCGAGAAGGGCACCGGCATGGCGGCGCAGGTGCCCAAGGAGCTGCGCGCCTTCCCGGTACCCATCGACAACTGGATCGCCGACGCGCGCCTGGTGTACCCGGGCGCCGTGGTCGACGTGCTGAGCACCATCCGCAACTCGCTCGAGCGCAAGGTGAGCACCAAGCTGGTGCTGCAGCGCATCCGCGTGCTGGCCGTCGACGGCCTGCTCGACTCGGCGGCGCTGGCGGATCCCAAGAAGAAGAGCAACACGGGCGGCGGGCAGAAGTCCGTGGTCACCCTCCTGGTCACGCCGGAGCAGGCCGAGATGCTGGCCCTGGCCAGCCGCGAGGGCAAGATCGACCTGATGCTGCGCAACGCGGGTGATCCGGGCACCGTCGAGACGCTGGGCATCACCCCGCCGGAGCTGCTGGGCGAGGCGGATCCGGAAGAGGTGGCCGAGGCTCAGGCGGAGCTGGCCGCGTCCGAGAAGGCGGCGGCCGCCGCCAGCCGCGCGCGGCGCCAGCCGCGACGCAGCCGCATCGTGCGCCCGGAGCCCGAGGAGCCGCGGGGCCCGCGGGTGGAGCGCCGGGGCAACACGAAGACGATCACGATCGGAGGCGAGTGATGCCGCGCGTGGGGCGGATCCGACTTGGGTCCGCGGCTGTGCTGGTGGGGGCCGTGCTGTTCGCGTCGGTGGCTTGGGGCCAGGGCGCGCGGCGCGAGATGCGCAACGTCATCGAGGTGTCGCTGGGAGGGTCGACCATCCTGCGCCTCAGCGGGGCGAGCGGGAAGATCACGCTGACCGATCCGACCATCGCCGAGATCACGCCGGCCAGCGGCGGGCTGCTGGTCATCGGCCGCAAGGTCGGTGAGACCAACCTGATCATGCACGGCGGCGGCACCCAGGACAGCTGGTTGGTCAAGGTGTCGCTGCCGGCGCAGGCCATCCAGAGCGAGCTGCAGCGCATCTTCCCGCGGGAGGACGTCGAGGCGCGCGCGGTGGGCGGCGCGCTGGTGCTGACCGGCGTGGTCAGCGACACCCACATGGTGAAGCAGGCCGAGGATCTGGCGGTGGGCTACCTGAAGAGCCCCGCGATCGCCGGCCTGGGCGTGCAGCCGCACGTCATCAACCTGCTGCAGGTGCGCTCGCGCCAGCAGGTTCAGCTGGAGGTGAAGTTCGCCGAGGTCAACCGCCGCTCGCTGCGCGAGATCGGCATGAACCTGGCGGGTGGCGCCAACAACGGGCGCGTCGGGGCCGCGGTCGGCGACGTGGCTCACCAGGACATCAACCCGCGCAACAACCCGCCGCCGGTGCCGCAGGCCACGGTGGTGGGCCGGCCCGCGCAGGTGTTCGCGGCGCCCAGCGGCAGCTTCGGGTCGATCTTCTTCGGCATGCCCGACGGCCCCTTCCCCTTCGCGGCGACGCTCAGCCTGCTGGCGCTGCGCAACCTGTCGAAGACGCTGGCGGAGCCCACGCTGGTCGCGATGAGCGGGCAGGAGGCCAGCTTCCTCGCGGGTGGTGAGCTGCCCTTCCAGACCACCGGCTCGCTGGGCCAGGTGAACATCGAGTTGAAGCCCTACGGCATCCAGCTCGACTTCGCGCCGACGGTGCTGGGCGACGACACCATCCAGCTGAAGACCAAGGTCGCGGTCAGCGCGATCGACCCGACGAACGCGCTGGGCCTCAACCAGGCGTTCAAGACGCGCTCGGCGGCGACCACGATCCGCATGCGCGACGGGCAGAGCTTCGCCATCGCGGGCCTGCTCAACGACGAGATGGAGAACACCATCGCCAAGGTGCCCGGGCTGGGCGACATCCCCATCCTCGGCGCGCTGTTCTCGAGCAAGAGCTTCGAGCGCCGCGAGACCGAGCTGGTCGTCGTCGTCACCGCGCGCCTGGTGGAGCCGCTGGACGCCGACGCGGCGCCCGCGCTGCCCGGCGAAGAGACCATCACCGATCCGACCGATCTCGAGCTGTTCCTGCTCAACATCCACGAGGCCAACGGCGAGGCGCCCCGGCGTCGGTCGGTCGGCCCGCAGGCCGGCATCGCGCCGCGCCGTCAGCCGGTGGGCAAGGTCGGTTTCTGGCGATGAGCGACAACCCCTTCAAGCGGCCGGCGAGCCGGGCGGGCATCCGCGATCCGCGGAACGCCACGTTCATCTCGAGCCTGAAGGACATCGAGGCGGGCCGGCACCGCAAGAAGCAGCTGTCGGCGCACACCTCGATCCTGCGCTTGGAGGATCTCGAGGAGATCGAGGAGCTCCCGGCGGACGAGCCGCTGGGCCAGGCCCCGCAGCCCACGACCGTCGCCTCGAAGATGATGGCGTTCTTCGGGCCCAAGGGCGGCATGGGCACGACGACCCTGGCGGTCAACGTCGCGGGTACGTTGGCGAAGCTGACCCGCAACGCCGTCATCGTCGACATGGATCTGCAGCTCGGCTCGGTGCCGGTCAGCCTGAACGTCAAGCCGGAGCGCAGCATCGCCGAGCTGGTGGTCGAGGCCACCAACTCGGGCTCGGGTCCCATCCAGTCGGGTCTGGATCGCCACCCGAGCGGCCTGACGATGATCGCGCAGGGCGACCGCATCGAGGAGCTGTCCACGGTCACCAGCGACCGGCTGCCGCGCTTCTTCGACGCGCTGGGCCAGTCCTTCCCGTACATCGTCATCGACGGCCTGCGCGACTTCAGCGATCACGCCGTCGGCGTCATGGACATCGCGCACCTGGTCGTGCTGGTGGTGACGCAGGACGTGCCCGCGGTGCGCGCGGCGGCGCGCTCGCTGCGGCTGTTCCGCCGCCTGGGCTACGGGCCGGATCGCCTGAAGATCGTGGTCAACCGCTTTCACAAGAAGGCGCCGGTCACGCTCGAGGCCATCGGCAACGCGCTGGGGCAGCCGGTGCACGCGGTCGTCCGCAACGACTTCCCGCTGGTGGAGGAGGCCCTCAACTGCGGGGTGATGATCAGCGAGCTGAAGGCCAGCGGTGGCCTGGCGCGGGATATCGAGGCGCTGGCCCGCAGCCTCGGGGGGCTGCAGGCCGACGCCGGCGGCGGGCGCAGCCTGCTGGGACGCCTGTTTCGGCGCAAGTGAGCGAGCACGGGGCCTGAGCAAGCACGGGGTCTGACCGATGGCCATGCGCATCATCGACCGGTTGACGACCAACGCGGACGGTTCGCAGCCGGCCGGTCGCAACCTGGACAACCTGCGGCGCGGACTTCACCAGAAGGTGATCGACCGCCTCGACGTGGCGGCCGTCGCCAACCTGACGCCGGAGCAGCTGCGCACCCGGCTGAAGGACATCGTCGAGCGGGTGGTGCAGGCCGAGGGCCTGAACCTGTCGGCCGTCGAGCGCGACAGCACCATCAAGAGCATCCTCGACGAGATCACCGGCCTCGGGCCGCTCGAGGAGCTGCTGGCCGACGCCCGCGTCAGCGACATCCTGGTCAACGGGCCCAACGTCATCTTCGTGGAGCGCGGCGGCCGGCTGGAGCAGGTCGACGCGCACTTTCGCGACGACGCCCACCTGATCAACACCATCAGCCGCATCGTCGGCCGGGTGGGCCGCCGCGTGGACGAGTCGTCGCCGATGGTGGACGCCCGCCTGCCCGACGGCAGCCGCGTCAACGCCATCGTGCCGCCCCTGGCGCTCGACGGGGCCGCGCTGTCGATCCGCCGCTTCGGCCAGAACCCCCTGTCGCACAAGGATCTCGTCAAGTTCGGCGCCCTGACCGCGGACATGATGAACTACCTGAAGGCGGCGGTGCGGTCGAAGTGCAACATCCTCATCAGCGGCGGTACCGGCGCCGGTAAGACGACGCTGCTCAACGCGCTGAGCAACTTCATCCCGACCAGCGAGCGCATCATCACCCTCGAGGACAGCGCGGAGCTGAAGCTGCAGCAGACGCACGTTGTGCGGCTGGAGAGCCGGCCGGCCAACATCGAGGGTCGCGGCGCGGTCACCATCGGCGATTTGATGAAGAACGCCCTGCGGATGCGGCCCGACCGCATCGTGGTCGGCGAGGTCCGTGGTGGCGAGGCCATGGACATGCTGCAGGCGATGAACACCGGCCACGAAGGCTCGATGGGCACGCTGCACGCCAACACGCCCGGCGACGCCCTGCAGCGCCTGATGACCATGATCACCATGGCCGGCGTGAAGCTCGGGCCCGAGGCGCTGCAGCAGATCATCGGCCGCTCGCTGCACGCCATCGTGCAGGCCAGCCGCCTCTCCGACGGGCAGCGCAAGATCACCAGCATCACCGAGGTGCTGGGCTTCGATCCCGAGACGGAGCGCGTGCTGACCAACGAGGTGTTCATCTACGACCAGCAGGGGATGGACGACGAGGGGCGCATCCACGGCGAGCACAAGTACGTGCGCGAGAGCGGGCTGCTCGAGCGGTTCTACCGGTCGGGCGCCCTGAAGAGGCCCGGGTGAACCTGCTCGTCCTCATGGCCGCGGCGTCGGTCTTCTTCACGCTGCAGGCGCTGTACTGGATCGTCGTCAGCCGCAAGGGCAGCAAGCAGGCCCTGCTGGCGGAGCGCCTGGGCACCGACGAGTCGATGTCGGCCAGCGCCGCGCTGATGCGCCGCGAGAACGAGGGCGCGCTGGCGCAGTCGCTGGCGCAGCTGCTCGAGGAGGCGGGGGAGGAGCCGTCGCTGGGGCCCTTCCTGGTGCGCGTGGGCCTTTGGTTCTTCATGACCTTCACCGTGGTGCTGCTGGTCACCGGCAGCCTCGGCGCGGCCATGGTGCTGGGCATGGCGGCCACGGTGCTGCCCTACCTCGGCCTTCTGCGCAAGCGCCGCAAGCGCGTGCAGCGCATCGAGGAGCAGCTGCCCGAGGCCCTCGAGGTGATGATCATCTCGCTGCGCGCCGGGCAGTCGCTCGACCAGACCATCCGGCTGACCGCCAGCGAGCTGGACGCGCCCATCGGCGACGAGTTCCACCGGGTGGCCGAGGAGGTCCAGCTGGGCCGGCCCCTCGAGGAGGCGCTGGTGGCGATGAGCGCCCGGCTGGCCGCGGCCCGCACCGTGCGCACCTTCGTCACCTCGGTGCTGGTGCTGCGCCAGACGGGCGGCAACCTGATCGAGG
Source organism: bacterium (assembly GCA_030426945.1). Lineage (GTDB taxonomy): Bacteria > Myxococcota_A > Bradymonadia > UBA7976 > UBA1532 > JACKDN01. The sequence goes on along the minus strand of JAUHXL010000051.1, from coordinate 8,960 downwards.
TGCTCGAGCAGATCATCGACACCATGCGGCAGCAGTCGCAGTACGAGCGCAAGCTGAGCGCGATGACCGCCGAGGGGCGCAGCAGCGCGCGCATGCTGGCCGGTCTACCGCCCATCTTCGTGCTGCTGGCCTACGCGGCGGACGCCAATTACATCGGCACCCTGGTCAACGATCCCATCGGGCGCGTGCTGCTGACGGTGGCGATCATCATGTACACGGCGGGCGTGGTGTGGACGCGCCGCCTGACCAACCCCAAGACGTGAGCGCTTCGACCCAAGTGCCGGACCGGGCGGTGGTGCGGCGCGACGCGGAGGATCCGGTGGGAGAGCTCGGGAGGCGCGGGTGGACGGCAGCGTACTGAGCATCGCCACGGGCGCGTCGGCCCTCGCCACGGCGTTCTGCGTCGTGCTGGCCGTGCGATCCGTGTTCCGCGCGCGATCACTCGAGGCCGACGAGGCGGAGCGCCGCAAGAGCAGCGACGATCCGGACGAGCCGGAGCCCGCGCCGCCGGCCGAGGGGCGCTTCGGGGCGCTGGCCAGCCTGCTGCGCCCCAAGACCACCGAGGAGATGTCGGAGCTCCGGCGGCGCCTGGCCCGCGCGGGTCTGCGCAGCCAGGAGGCGGTCGAGCTGTTCAACGTGGCGCGGGCCATCTCGCTGCTGGTGGGCCTGTTCCTGTTCTTCGTGATGATGGTGTCGCTGGGGCCCAGCGCGCTCATCCTCGGCTCGTTGGTGCTGGGGTTGGCGTTCTATGGCCCGACGCTGTGGCTGCGCGTGAAGACCAACACGCGGCAGGAGGCCCTGCAGCGATCGCTGCCCGCGACGCTGGATCTGCTGGTGACCTGCATGGAGGCCGGCCTGGGCCTGGAGCAGGCCGTGGCGCGCGTGGCCGAAGAGGTCGACTTCAGCGATCCCGAGATGGCGGAGGAGCTGTCGGTCGTCATCGGCGAGATGCGCGCCGGCCTGACCACGGCGTCGGCTTTCAAGAAGCTGGCCGACCGCGTGACCTCGGACGAGGTGCGCAACCTCACGAACGTGATCATCCAGTCGGCGACGCTGGGCGCGGCGCTCGGCCGCACGCTGCGCGAGTACGCCGCGAGCGCGCGGCGCAAGCGGGAGCTGGCCCTCGAGGAGCTGGCCGGCAAGGTGACCGCGGGCCTCACGCTGCCGCTGACGCTGTGCCTGCTGCCCTCGGCGGTGATCGCGATGCTCGGCCCGGCGGTCGTCATCGTCATCAACTCGCTGTTCGAGTGATGCGCGGGCGCTCCCTGCTGCTGTGGTTGGGGCTGCTGGTGCTGGCTGTCGGCTGCGGCGGCGCCCGCCCCATGCCCGACGAGCCGCCGGAGGATCCCGACAAGGGGGCGCTGACCGGCGACCTGGCCGTGCAGCTGGCGCAGACGCTGATCGAGTCGGGCGCCCACGGCACCGCGGTGCCGATGCTGCGCGGGGCGCTGGCCAAGAACCCCGAGGACGCGCGCCTGCACTACCTGATGGCGACCGTGCTGCGCGACCGGGGCGTCTACCGGCAGGCGCGCGAAGAGTACGCGGTGGCCCTGAAGCTGCAGCCCAGCCTGGCGCCGGCCCACGCGGGCCTCGCCGTGTTGCTGGATCTCGAGGGCAAGCACGAGGAGGCCAGGCCCCTGCACGAGCAGGCGATCAAGCTGCAGCCCGACGTGCCCAGGTACCTGAACAACTTCGGGTTTTCGCGCTACCTGGCCGGTGATCACCAGGCGGCGATCGACGCCTTCGAGAAGGCGCTGCGTTTGGAGCCGAACGCCCCGACGGTCTACAACAACCTGGGGTTCGCGTTGGCGGCGCTGGGCCGCACCGACGAAGCGAAGCGGATGTTCCGGCAGTCGCTGGACGAGGCGGCCGCGCTGAACAACCTGGCGCTGGCACACGAGTTGCGAGGGGATCCGTCGGCTGCCCGACGGATGTACCAGGAGGCCCTGTTGGTGGACCCGAGCCTGAAAGCGGCTCTGGCCAACCTCGAGGCCCTGGACCAGGGCGGCGCGCCGCCCGCGGAGGAGACCGAATGAAGGGGACCCTGCTGCTGATCGTCGTCGGCGCCTTCGTGTTGCCCGCCTGTGGCGGGCGCGCGAGCCTGGGTGACGAGTCGGGCCTGGCCTTCAAGCGCATCTGGGACGCCCAGGCGACCAGCCAGCCGCGGCGGCCCTCGGCCCCCATCGGGGCCGATGACGCGAAGATCATCGTCGACAACCACTCGGCGCGCTACGGCACCGGCAAGGCCACGACGGGTGGCCAGGGCAGTGGCGGTGGGGGGTCGGTCGGCTCGGGTCTGGTGACCCCAGTGACCGGTGACGTGTTCGGGGGCGGCAGCGGCGGCGGCGGCTACGAAGCGCCGCGCATCAACCTGCGAGCGGAGTGAGCGCGGGCGGCCGGCGGGCCGCTTCGCGCCGAGGAAGGAGACAGCACGTGCAGCACAAGCTTCAGCGCCGCGGTCAGCGTGGGGCGGTCATCTTCCTCATCTTCAACTTCATCGTCTTCACCTTCCTGATGATGTGGGTGGGCATCTTCCTCGGGCAGATGCAGACCCGCAAAGACGAGATGCAGGCCGCGGCGGACGCCGTGACGGTGACCATCGCGCAGATCGCGCGCACCGGCGGCGTCGCGGCGGTGTGCAACAACCCGGCGCTCGACTACGTGCTGCGCAACAACGTGGGCGGCAACCCCAACAACCCGCAGTGGGAGATGCGCATCGCGACGCCCTGCGCGCAGCTGGTGACGGTGGTCGACGACGGGGACGGGGCCGAGCGGCTGCAGATCAACGCGCAGCTGATCGCCCAGCAGGCGCCCCCGGATCCCATCTTCGGGCGCATGCTGGGCTTTCAGGACGACGTGGTGTTGAACTCGCGCTCCGTCGTCGACCTGCCGCAGTCGAACCTGCGCGACGTGGAGCGCAAGCTGCCGCGCATGGTGCTGGCCCTCGACTTCTCGGGGTCGATGGACGCCGAGTACGGCGGCGGGCTGAAGCGCTACGAGGCGCTGCAGGAGGCGGTGGACGCGCTGCTCGACGTGGACAACATCGAGTTCGGCGGGGTGACCTTCGACGACGGCGTCCTCAGCTTCGTCGACGACGTCAGCGACGAGCCGGCGCACCGAGACGTGATCGCCGACATGGTGTTCGACGAGCGGCCTACGGGACGCACCAACTACGAGGCGCCGCTCCGCCGCGCTACGCAGCTGCTGCGCGACGACGATGGGCCCGGCAAGGGCTACATCCTGTTGGTCTCGGACGGCGACCCGAACGAGGGCGACTACATGCGGGGAGCCGAGGCGGCCTGGCGGGCGGGCTACACGATCATCACCCTCAGCGTCCGGCAGCCGGGTCAGGCGCCGCTCGATCCGATGATCGACGTGTCGGGCGAGCCCGGCAACGGCGGCGACCGCAACCTCGCGCTGGTCGCGACCAACGCGGCCGAGCTGCAGGCCATCTTCCGCAACATCGCCGGCGAGCTGCTCTGCCGCCTGGGCCCGATCAACCCGGAGCCGGCGGCCGGCGAGCGGGTGTTCGCGTTCCTGGTCGACCGCTTCGGCACCGAGACGCCCCTCGAGCGCTACGACGGCCTGCCTGGCGTGCGCTCCCACTCGGGCGACATGGGCTTCGCCCACCTGACCGACGAGAACAAGGTCATGCTGACCGCGGCCGCCTGCGAGGAGGTGCTCGACCGCGGCGCGCACGTGGTCGTCCGCCTGTCGCAGCAGGCGCTGGTGCAGTAGGCCGCGTGCCCCCGATCACCGTCGACTGCGCCGTGCGCTGGGGGGATCTCGACGCCCTCGGTCACGTGAACAACACCGTCTTCTTCCGCTTCTTCGAAGAGGCCCGCATCGCGCTGCTCGACCACGTCGGGCTGCGCGCGCTGCGCGAGGCGACGCGCACCGGGCCCATCTTGGCCGCCACGAGCTGCCGCTTCGTGCGGCCCCTCGGCTTCCCCGACACGTTGCGCTGCGAGGCGTGGGTCGAGTCGATCGGCAACACGAGCTTCGTGGTGGCGTACCGGCTGACCAGCGAAGCGGTGGGCGAGGCCGCGACGGGCGACTCGGTCGTGGTGCATTATGACTACGCCGCCGAGGCGAAGGCGCCGCTGCCGGACGGTGTGCGGGCGAAGCTCGACGGGCTGCGCGCCGCCCCCTGACTGGGTCGCTGCGTTGCCATGGCGGATCGAGCCGCCACCATTCGGACGTGGTGAAACGGCCTGGGAAGACGCCAGGGCGAGCCGCCTTCGGCACAGCGTCGGGGTGGCCCGTGCCCGTGCCCGTGCACGTGCCCGTGCCCGATCGGCGGGGCAGGCACGTTCGGCTGTTCGTGCTCGTAAGGTTCATGATTTCAGGTGTTTATCGATGCGTGTGTTCGCGCTCGATCTTCGGGCACGGGCACGGGCACGGGCACGGGCACGTTCTTCGTGGTCGGCCGTGGGGGTGGGGTGGGGCGTCTCCGCGGGGGCGCAGCCGGGGGGTGGCACGGTCGCTGCACACGGGGCCGGCCAACCAGGGGACACCCGCACGGGGAGACACGATGAAGCTTCGTCACACGATTCTGGCCGGCATCGCCTGCACCGGCCTCGCGGCCTGCGGCGCCGAGGACACCACGGACAACGGGCCCGGCACCGAGCAGCCCGCCGTCGACAGCAAGCTGGACCAGAACGGCAACCCGAAGGCCGACGCCTGGGACGCCCGCAACGATCCGGACCGCCTCGCGCAGTTCGCCAGCATCGAGAACCTGCAGAAGAACCTGTTCGAGCTGCCGACCAAGGCGTACCTGGCGACGGCCGCCTGGACCGACACCTACTGGCCGACCTACCGCGACAGCACCAACGTCCAGTGGCAGGGCAAGGGCACGCTCAGCCCGCTGCAGAAGTACGACGCCGCCTTCAACGAGTGGATGGTGCCGGCCAACTTCACCGAGCTGCGCGCCTACGATCCGCGGAACTGCACCGACGGCTTCGACGCCGAGTACTACGAGAGCCAGGGCCCGGCCGCCCGCTTCATGAGCGAGAACAAGGGCAACAAGAAGGCGCGCGACCTCGTGTACCGCAACGGCGCCGACAGCGAGCCGGTGTGCGACGACGAGACGCGCGAGGCCGTCGAGACCTGGTGGGGCCTGTGCCACGCGTGGGCGCCCGCCGCCATCAACGAGCCCGAGCCCATCCACCCGGTGACGATCAACGGCGTGACCTTCTACAGCGCCGACATCAAGGCGCTGATCCAGACGGTCTACGACCGCTCGAACTCGCGCATCCTGGGCGGCCGCTGCAACACCAAGGAGCCCGAGCGCGACGAGCGCGGGCGCATCAAGGATCCGGCCTGCCGCGACACCAACGCGGGCTCGTTCCACCTGATCATGAGCAACTTCCTGGGCATCCACAACATGGCCCTGCTCGAGGACCGCACCTACAACTACGAGGTGTGGAACCAGCCCGTCGTCGGCTTCGAGGTCACCCAGATGACCGAGATCGACGTCGCCAAGGCCAACGAGCTGCTCGGCGTCGAGGGTGACACCTACATCTACAACGACGACGCCAAGCGCTTCGCCGAGGTGTTCGCGACCGTCAAGTACATCACCGAGTCCGAGGCCGAGGCCGAGGCGCTGATGCCGGTCATCAGCCGCTACACCCGCAGCGACAACTACAAGTACATCCTCGAGATGGACGCCGACGGCAACATCATCGGTGGCGAGTGGCTGCAGGGCCGCGCGCAGCACAGCACCTGGGGCGTCAGCGAGCAGCCCGACTTCCTGTGGTTCTCGACCGGCCCGGCCGCCGGCGCCTACGGCAGCAACCCCTACGTCAGCTATGACAAGGTCAAGGAGCTGATCGAGCTGTCGCGCCGCGCCCCCGAGGGCGAGGGTGACGAGACCCGCAAGGTGTACGCCTTCGAGACCGCGACCCTCATCCCGGACAACGACCCGGCCGGCGTCTACATGGATCTGAACGTCGAGGACGACTTCGAGGCCAAGTCGGTCAAGCTGCAGCTCGACATCGAGCACACCTACGTCGGCGACCTGTACATCGAGCTGGCCCACGAGGACGGCTTCTCGGTCACCATCCGCGAGAAGGGCACCGGCGGCAGCGCGCACGACATCAACGAGCTGATCGACGTGCCCGAGCTGGCCGGCAAGACCATCGGCGGCGAGTGGAGCCTGATGGTGAGCGACAACGCCCGCATCGACGAGGGCACCGTGAAGCGGTGGGCCCTGGTGGTCGAGGCGGCGGAGTAAGGTCGACCGCTCCTCGGTCGGCTGAGGGTGGGTAGACCACGCTCCAAACGGCCCGGGCTTCGGCTCGGGCCGTTTGCGTTTCGGGGACGCGGGGCTGTGGGGGGGAGCGATGGACGCGCGCTACGGCAGCATCTACGACGAACAGGCCGCGCGCTACGACCGGCTGGTGGCGCGTGAGGATCACGCGGGCAACCTGTGGCGGGCCCTCGACGGGCTGGGCATCGGCGACGGGCCGGTGGTCGAGTTCGGGGCCGGCACGGGGCGCTTGACGCGGTGGCTGGCGGATCGGGGCGCCACCGTGCTGGCCTTCGACGGGGCGGCGCCGATGCTGCGTCTCGCGGCCGAGCAGGTGACGGGGCGCGTCGCCTTCGCGGTGGCCGACAACAGACGGCTGCCGCTGCCCGACGGCTGCGCCGACGTCGCCCTCGAGGGCTGGAGCTTCGGTCACTGGGTCGGCGACGGCGCCGACGCGATGGTCGCCGAGATGCTGCGGGTGCTGCGCCCCGGCGGGCGGGCGGTGATCGTCGAGACCTTGGGCACCGGGGTCGAGGCGCCCGCGCCGGTCCCACGGCTGGCGGCCTTCTACGCCGACCTCGAGGCGCGCCACGGCTTCACCCGGCAGGTGGTGCGCACCGACTACCGCTTCGCCGATCACGCCGAGGCGGTCGAGCTGGCCGGCTTCTTCTTCGGCTCGGCGATGGTGGAGCGGGTGCGCGATGCGTGGCTGCCCGAGTGCACCGGGGTGTGGTCGATGGTCAAGCCGTCAGGTCGATGACCACCTTGCCGCGCGCGTGCCCGGTCTCCTGGTAGCGGTGCGCCGCGACGATCTCGTCGAGCGGGAACACCTTGTCGACGACCGGCTTCATCGTGCCGTCGGCGTAGAGGGCGGCCAGGCGGGCCAGCCGCCCGCCGTCGGATTTGCGCAGCGCCACATGGAAACGCTTGCCGCGCAAGCGCGCCGCCACGAGGTCGCGCGCGATGCCGAGGGCGACGACGACCAGCGCCAGGTAGGGCCCGTACCGCTTGGCGGCCTCGGGCAGCCCGCTGACCAGCGTCGACAGGCGGCCGCCGCGCCGCAGCACGCCCCACGTGCGATCACGCACCTCACCCCCCAGCGCGTCGATGGCGACGTCGTAGCCGCTCAGCCGCTGCGCGAAGTCGTCGCGGGTGTAGTCGATCACCTCGTCGGCGCCCAAGGCCCTCACCTGCTCGACGTTGCGCCCGCTGCAGGTGGTGGCGACGTGGGCGCCCAGGTGCTTGGCCAGCTGGATGGCGGCCGCGCCCACCCCACCCGCGCCTGCGTGTACCAGCACCTTCTCGCCCGCTTTCAGCTGCGTCCCGTCGACCAGGCAGTCCCAGGCCGTCAGCGCGACCAGCGGTACCGACGCGGCCTCGACGTGGCTCAGGTTCGCCGGCTTGTGCGCGGCCTCGGCGGCGGCGACCACGGCGTACTCGGCGTAGCACCCCATGCGCTGGTGGCTGGGCGACGAGAAGACCGCGTCGCCGACCGCGAAGCCCTCGACGCCGGTCCCGACCGCCTCCACCACGCCCGAGACGTCCATGCCCAAGATGGCCGGCAGCTTCAGCCGCACGGCCGCGCGCTGGGCGCCGCTGCGCATCTTGCAATCGACCGGGTTCACCGCCGCCGCGTGCACCCGCACCAGCAGCTGGCCCGGCCCCGGTGAGGGCCGCTCGACGCCGTCCTCGACCATGAGGTTCTCGGGGGGGCCGTAGGCGTGGAGTCGGGCTGCGCGCATGAGCGACACCATGCCACGCCGCGCCGGGCGAGGCACGCATCAGGTCGAGGCGGGGTGGCGACGCGCCGGGGGCGGTGCGTGCGTCGGCGGGTGGGTGCGGCGAGGGTGGGGCCGGCAGGCCCCGGTGGCCGCTCAGGCTGCCGGTCGGGCCATGCAGTCGGTGAGCGCGTCGACGACCTCGCCGAGCCGCAGCGGCGTGCTCAGGTGCCCCCGCACCCCCGCGGCGAACGCGTAGGCCATCGCCTCCGTGTCGATGGTGTCGCCCACCAGCAGGATGGGCACCCGCGGCAGATCGGCCATCTCACCGAGGGCGCGCGCGAGGGCGAGGCCGTCGATGGTGCGTCCCCGCTCGGCCACGAGCGCGGTGTAGCCGCCTTGGCGCAGGCGCGGGGCGATCTCGTCGGTGCCGTCGACGGTCTCCACCTGGCAGCCCATCGGCTCGAGCAGAGCCTGCATCACCACGGCCACCAGGCCGTCGGCGTCGTCGGCGACCAGCACGCGGGCGGGCACATCGAAGTCGAGATCGTTCATCGGGCTCTCCTGGTTCTTGGCGGCGGCCCCCGACGCAGGGGGGCGCGGCGCATTCAGGACCGGAGTGCCCAGCAAATCGTGTGCCCGAAGTTGACAGGCGCCTGTGAACGATGTAAGCGCCGCCCTCCGCGCGGCTCAGCGCCCGGGGCGCGCGAAGAAGGGCAGCGAAACGGAGGGATCGATCTGGCGGGCCTTCCGCGCGGCCGCGCGCGCGTCGTCGAGGTCGCCGATCTCGAAGGCGGCCTCGGCGCGGGCGGTCCAGAGCAGCGGATCCCGGCTGTTGGCGCTGGCCTTCACCGTCAGCGCGTGTGCCTCGGCGAAGCGCCGCGCCTGCACGAGCGCGACCATGCGCGACTCGAAGGTCCCGTTGTCGGCCTTCAGCTGTTCGTCCACCGTCTTGTCGGCGTAGGTCCAGAAGGCGTCATCGAAGGTGATGG
>JAUHXL010000050.1 GCA_030426945.1 bacterium | reverse complement strand
CGCGACAACACGCGGCGCATCGAGGACGGCGACCTGGTGCTGGTCGACGCCGGCTGCGAGTTCGGCTACCACGCCAGCGACGTCACGCGCACCTGGCCGGCCAGCGGGCGCTTCACCGACGCCCAGCGCGCGGTCTACGAGGCCGTGCTCGACGCCCAGAAGGCGGCCATCGCCCACTGCGTCCCGGGCAACACCTTCGACAGCGTCCACGGCGTCGCCGTCGAGGTGCTCACCCGGCACATGGTGCAGCTGGGCCTGCTCGAGGGGCCCGCCGAGGACCGCGTCGCCGACGAGACCTACAAGCGGTACTACATGCACCGGACCGGGCACTGGCTGGGCATGGACGTCCACGACGTCGGGCGCTACCACGTCGAGGGCGACTCGCGGCCGCTCGAGGCGGGTATGGTGCTGACCGTCGAGCCCGGCCTCTACATCGCGCCCGACGACGAGAAGGCGCCCGAGGCGCTGCGCGGCATCGGCGTGCGCATCGAGGACGACGTGCTCGTCACGGCGGACGGCCCGGACGTGCTGACCGGCGACATCCCGAAAGAGGTCGCCGACGTCGAGGCGCAGGTCGGGTGCGCGCCCCTCGGTCTGGACGAGGCGGCCTCGAGCTGATGATGCGGGGGAAGGGGGGGCGCCGGCCCCCTGCAGGAGGGAGGGGGCAGGAGGCCGGCGACGAGGATCTCGTTGTGCAGGTCGCGTGCCACACCGTCTCGCGCAGCCCGCCGAGCCGGCGCCGGACCGACGACAGCCCACGCGGCGGCCAACTCCGAGGTAGGCGCAGCGTCGCGCGCGCGCACCGCGGCCCAAGCCCAGCGAAGCGCGGCGAAACGACGGAAAAACGAGAATAAAGGGGGGGCGCCGGCCTCCAGAAGGAGGGAGGGGCCTGGAGGCCGGCGACGGGTTTTACGTAGTGCAGAGGCCGTGCCAGTGGTTTGACCGCCGGATCGCGCGCCCAGCACGCGCCAAACTGTGCCACATCGTCACCCCGCCGCCCATCTGTCACACCTGAGCACGGAGTCGCACCGCCCATCATGTCACAGCCCGCACGCCCCGCCGGCACGGCCACCGCCTGGGCCGGCATCAACATCGCGCTGGTCAAGTACTGGGGAAAGCGCGACACCGCCCGCAACCTGCCCGCCGTCAGCAGCTTGTCCCTCACGCTGGCCGAGATGGGCACGCGCACCACGGTCACCTTCGACCCCAGCCTCACCGCCGACGTCTTCGAGCTCGACGGCGCCGTGCGCGACGATCCACGCGTCGTGGCCCTGTTGGACGGCATCCGCGGTCTGCGCCGCGTCGAGCGGCACGCCCGCGTCGTCAGCCGCAACCACGTGCCCACCGCCTCGGGTCTGGCCAGCTCGGCCAGCGGCGCCGCTGCGCTCGCCGCCGCCGCGTGGGCGGCCACGGGCGGAGACCTGGCCGCCGCGCGCGCCGATCGCGCGTTCATCGAGCTGGTGCGCCGCGGCTCGGGCTCGGCGCCTCGCTCGCTGTACGGCGGCCTCGTCGAGCTCGATCGTGACAGCGGCGGCGTGCGTCCGGTGCTGTCGGCCGGCGCCTGGGATCTGCGCATGGTCGTCGCGCGCCTGGCCCGCGGCCCCAAGACCACGTCCTCGCGCGAGGGCATGGCGCGCACCGCGGCCACCAGCCCGTTCTACCCCGCCTGGGTCGGCAGCCACCCCGCCGACATGGTCGAGGCCCGCGAGGCCATCGAGGGGCGCGACCTGCCCCGCCTGGGCGCGGTCATGGAGCGGTCCACGTACAAGATGCACGCGGCCATGCTCGGCGCCGATCCACCCCTGCGCTATTGGAACGGGCGCACGCTGGACGCCCTCGACCGCGTCCAGGCGCTGCGCGCCGCCGGCGTGGGCGCCTGGGCGACGATGGACGCCGGGCCGCACGTGAAGGTGCTGTGCGCGGCGGACGACGCCGAGGCGGTGGCCGCGGCGTTGGCCGAGGTGGCGGCGCCCGGTGACGTGACGGTGGCAAGCGCCGGTCCGGGCGCGCTGATCGAGCCGTGAGCGCCGGCGGGCCGACGTGGCGCGCACCCGGCAAGGTCATCCTGCTCGGTGAGTACGCCGTGCTGCACGGCCACGCGGCCCTGATCGCCGCCGTCGAGCGGTACGCGAGCTGCCGCCGCGACGCCGGACCGCACATCGAGGTGGTGGCGCCCGGCCATGGGCACCTCGCGCTGCGCGACGGCGTCTTCACGGGTGAGGGCGATCTTCGCTTCGTGCGTGCCTGGCTGGCCGAGCACGGCGCGCCGCCCGGGCGCTACACCGTCGACACCCGCGACCTGGGCTTCGTGCCCCCGGGGGCCGCCTGGACCAAGCTGGGGCTGGGCAGCAGCGCGGCGAGCACCGTCGCGTTCCTCGCGGCCGTGCACGACGCGGCCGGGGCGCCCGCCGATCCCGCCGCCCTCTACTGCGCCGCGCAGCGCCTGCACCGGGCCGTACAGGGCACCGGCAGCGGGGCCGACGTGGCCGCCAGCGCCTTCGGTGGCGTCGGCCGCTACCGCTGGAGCGCCGACGCGGGCGGTCCCCTGCCCGCGGGCGACGGGGCGGGGGATCACACGCCCGTGGCGGGGCCCGCGCGGTTGCTGGTCGCGTGGGCGGGTCGGCCGGCCAGCACGGTGTCCCTGGTGGGGCAGGTGCGCGACTGGGCCGCGCGCGATCCGATCGCCCACCGCCGCCTGATCGAGCGGCTCGCGGCCACCGCGACCGTGGACCTGGACGACCGCCCCGCGCTGATCGAGGCCGTCCGGGCGGGCGCCGCCGCGCTGGCGGAGCTGGGCGCGGTCAGCGGCGCGCCCATCGTGACCGAGGCCCACCGCACGCTGGACGCGCTGGCCCGCGAGGTCGGCGGCGCCGCGAAGCCGACCGGCGCCGGAGGCGGCGACCTGGCCTGGCTGGTCGCGCCGGACGAGGCCGCCGAGCGCGCGCTGCGGTCGCGGATCCGCGAGGCCGGCTTCGCCGCGTGGCGCATGGACGTCGCCGCCCAGGGCGTCACGCGGAGCGCGTGACGTCGATCGCGGGCGCCGGCCCCACGCCGCGGCCTCCCACCAAGCCGGAGCGGCCCCCGGATGGCGGCGCGAGACGCCCCCGAAGCGGCCCCCGACAGAAAAAATTTCGTCCCGATCTCGCAGCGATGTTGCCTGGTTGTCACGCTTATCCACAGCGTGTGGAGAAAAAAGGTTTTGATCACCCCCATCGCCGCTCATAGGGTAGCTCTCGAGGGTTGAGGACAGCCCCCGCGGCTCCCAGAGACGCAAGCCACGCCAAGCCAACTTCGGGTCCGGGTTCGCCCGGAATCGAGCCAGGTCCGGCACGCCGGACGACGACCTTCGGGCCGCCGTCTCGACGGGCGAGCGTCGACGGGGCGAACCTCATGGAGGGTGGTGTTCTGCGCTTCGGTGCGGGCACCCACGCTCAGCCGGATCGAGACCCTGAAACGGGCGCAACCTACGGACGTCACTTCGGTTTCGTCTCGTGCGTCGCGAACCGTCCGAGGGGAGGGCGCGAGCCCAACGGCCGAGCGGGAGACCTCGAAGAGGACCGGTGATCGGTGAGGTGAAGACGGGTCGTTTCGACGCCGCGTCGACACCTCGGGCAGACGCGCTCGTCTTCGGGCGGCGCCTCTGTAGGACAGACGGGTCGTTGCACCCAACGGTGCGTCCGATGGCTTGCCGTCGTCGCGCTGTGAGTGTGACTCGATACCACCGTCGGCCGAGCGTTCTTCGGATCGCTCTGGCTCGGCCGGTGTCGGCCTGACCTCTTCGGAGGTCTGGACGTCTGGACGCAGGCCGACCACCCGGGTGCTGGACGGTCGCTTCGGCGACCGCTCGGCGCCTACCGCGTGGTGACGTCCGATGCCCATCTGCCGAGGGTGGTCGCCCGGCGCCCTGTGCGTCGACGACCGGCTGGCAGACTCGCTCTGCGCTGCGGTACCGCTCGGACGAGGGGGATCGCAGTCGACACCCACAGCAGCGCGCCTCGGCGCGCCGCTGGGTACGGCGGCCTTCGGGGCGCCGGACACACCGCGGCCGTGGGTCGCTGGATCCGGTCCTTCGGGATCGGCTGGCGCCCGCGCAGCGGTCACACTCGCCCCGGTTCGCTGGGGCGGTGCGGAGGGTGTCGGTCTGGTGGACCTCTCGGGGTCGGTCGGGCGCAGGCGCGTCGGTCGAGTGACCGTCTCGCCACCGGGGGCTTGCCTCCGCTGGTTCGCGGTGACTCGGCGGGCAGCTCGACACGCAGCGTGAGCGACTCTTGCACCGAGGAGCTCACGGTCCATCGCCCCGGGTGCAACGGGGTGGGCGCTGCCTGTGTCGTCGAGACGGTTCGGACGCAGCCGTCGAGGGTCGTCGGGGCAACCCGGCGAGATCGCGGCGGACGTGAACGCACGAAACTGACCGGCGCCGGTCGTGCCTTCGGGTGCGGCGGACGTCGGACGCGGGACCGCGACGTGGCCTTCGGGCTGCGAGACGGTCGCCCGCCCCGCCTCTCGAGCTCGGGCGCCACGGCTTGCCGGGACGCGCGACGAGAGGGCCACGGGATGCGGCGCGTGCCTTCGGGCCGTCGCTGCGGAGCGTGGTGCTTCGGCCCGGGTCGGGTCGCCCGCCTCACCTGCTTCGGCAGGTGTCGGTCGGGACGCCGCGGAAGCGTTGTGTCGCGAGATCTCGGCACCTTCGGGTGACGAGGTCGGATCGGCGCACGGTGCTCATGGACGGGTTCCCGTCGCTTCGGCGGTGGGTGACGCGCCAATGAGTCGGGGGTCGTTCCCTTCGGGGGACGCCCGCGCAAACGGAGAGTGCTTCCGGATCGGCCCCAGCGCTTCTCGCGGCGTGCGCCTCTCGGGGTGTACTTCGCGAGCAGCCTCTTCGGTGTGAGATCCTCCGGCCGAGGGCCCTTCGGGGCGCCGGACGCAGGATCGCACACCGGGGCTCGCCCGCTCGACGTCGCTTCGGCGACCCGAGCGCGGCGAGACTGGCAGGCCGCTCTCGCAGCGGCACGGCCTGGTGCCTGCAGCACCGCCGGGCCACGCGATGGCGGGGGTGACGCGTGCGACTGACCGTGAAGGCAGGCGCCCGTCGCCGAAGGACAGGGAGGCGGATCGCACGCACACGCGCGTCGATCGAGCCGACCACCCCGAGCACCTCAGGGTCGACCGCGGCGTGAAACGCGGCAACGGCGAAGAGGGGGCACCGCGCGAGCGGCGCTACGGGTGGCCGGTGTCTTCGAGGTCCAGGCGGTGAGCGACCGCGCAGCGGCCCGTCGATCTGAATGATCGTCGGACCAACGCACCGACGCGGTGATCCCGCGCGACAACGACCGCGGCGAGCGGTCCTCGTGCTCTCGAGAAGAATCGCGGCTTTCGGGCCGCGATTTTTTTTTGCCCGCGGCGCGCCGAGCTCGACCGGCGCCGCGCCCCCGGCCCGACGGGCGCCCCGCATCATGGGTCTACGCGCGCCGCGCGGAGGCCTCGACGCGCGCTGCGCGGAAGCCTCGACGCGCGCCGCGCGGAGGCCTCGACGCGGCCCCCGACCGTGCGCCGGCAGCGCCCGCGTGTTCGGCGCGGATGCGCGCCGTCGTGCCTGCTAGAGTACGGCGCATGCGAACGCCTCCGATGCTGCTGCACGCCGTGGCCGTCGCTCTGCTGCTCGCGCCGACCGGCTGCAGCGACGACGAGGCCGCCGAGCCCGCGGGGCCGCGGCCGGTCACCCTGCCCGACGGCATCCCGACCGACATCGACGCGGGACCGCGCGCCCAGCTCCCCGTCAGCCTGCAGACCCTGCTGGGCAGCCCCGGCACGCGCAGCGGCGTGGCCAACAACGTGACCTGCGCGGTGCTCGACCCGGACGGGGTGGCGCTGGCGGGCGTCGCGACGCGGGTCGAGGTGCAGCCGGATCACGGCTTCGAGGTGACCGACGACGGGCTCGTCGGGCTGCGCGCGGGCGCGTACCGCGTGCGCTGCGTGGCCGACGACCTGGGGCTGCGCGACGCGGCGGGCGTCGACTGGACCGTGACGGCCGGGCCGCCCGCCCGCGTCCTCACCCGGCTGGGCGCCCGCTCGGTGGCCGCCGACGCCGGGGTGGGCGTCGCGTGCGAGGCCTTCGACGACGTGGGCAACCCCACGACGGCCGCGGAGGGCTTCACGGTCGACCTGCAGCCGCTGCCGGGCGACTTCGACTGGCCCGACGACACCACCCTGCGCGTCCGCAGCGCGGGGCGCTACGACGTGCGCTGCCGCGCGGCGGGCGCCGAAGCGCTGCCCGGCGAGGGGCTGGAGGTGCGCCCCGGGCCGCCGGTCGCGCTGCAGGGCCGGCTGGAGCCCGCGCAGCGGGTGTACCGCCCGGGGCAGGTCGTGGCCTTGCGACTCGAGGCGGTGGACGCCTTCGACAACGTCGTGCGCGAGGCCGCGCCCACCATCACCACGCGGCCCGCGCTCGATCTGTTCGGGCCCAGCCGCTTCCGCCTCACCACCGCCGGCGACTACACGGTCACCGGCCGGCTGGGGGCCCTCGAGTCGACCCACACGCTGCGGGTGGTCGAAGGCGGCCCGGGCATCGAGTGCCTCGAGCCCGCGTTCGGCGCCCAGGTCGTCGCGCGGCCGGGCAGCCGCGTGCGCGTCGAGGGGCGCCTGACCGGCGGCGACGCGCAGCGGGTGCGCGTGGCTGGCCAGGACGTCCCCCTGCAGGCCGACGGCCGCTTCGGGGTCGAGCTGCCCGTCGTCTGGGGCCTGAACACCTTGGACGTCGAAGCCAGCGACGGCGACGGCGGCAGCAACAGCACCTTCTGCGCCTTCTTCGTCAGCGAGCGGTGGCTGGGTGAGGATCGGCCCCAGCCGGACGCGGTGACGCTGCGCCTGGGCGCGGACGCGGTGGACGACGGTGATCCCGATCGCCCCCTGCGCAGCCTGGGCGACGCCCTGCGCCGCGTGGTGCGCAGCGCCGGCCTGCGCGACGCCCTGCACGACGCCCTGCGCGCCCAGAACCCGATCGTGCCCACCGAGTGTCGCACCCGCGTCGGGCCGGTGTGCGTCTTCAGCTTCGGCGCCGAGTACCGCGATCTCTCGCTGGGCGGGCCCCACGATCTCAGCCTGCAGCTGGTCGGCGGCGGCGTGCGCGTCGACGCCACCCTGCGCGATCTTTCGCTGGTCGCGCTGATGCGGGGCACCCTGGGCAACCAGGGCACCTTCGACGTCGACCGCGTGCGCGTGACGCTGGTGTTCGACATCGAGCGCGACGGCACGCGCCCGCGGGTGCGGCTCGACCGCGTCGAGCGCCTCGAGGTGGGTGATCTGAGCGCCAACTTCAGCGGCTTCCTCACCGGCGCCGTGCTGAACCTTGCCTTCCGCGCGTTCGAGGGCGTCGTGCGCGGCGTGCTGGTCGACAACGTGCGCCGCTACCTGGTCGAGAACGTCGACGGCCTGCTGACCGACCTGCTCGACGGCTTCGACCTGGGCGCCCTGGGCCTGGGCTTCGACGTGCCCAGCCTGACCGGCGGCGCGCCCGTGCGGCTCACCTTCGACGCGGCGCTGTCGACCGTCGACTTCCAGGCCGCCCGCGCGGTGCTCGGGCTGCAGACCCGCGTGACGGGCCCCAGCCGGGTGGCCGGCGCCAGCCGCGGCGTCCCGCTGGGCCCCAACGCCGGGCCCTCCACCCCGCCGAACACCCGCCAGGTGGGCGCCGGCGCCTCGCTGGTGCTGGTGAACCAGGTGTTGCACGCGCTGTGGCGGGGCGGCTTCTTCCGGGCGGACGCTCGCGCGCTGGGTGACGCGGTGACCGGCGCGCTGCCGCCGGAGGTGGACGTCCGCTTCGGCCTGCCCCACGCGCCGGCGGTCGAGGGGGCCGCGGCCGGCACCGCCCTGCGCCTGCACCTGGGCCCGGCCGAGCTGACCGTGGGCTGGCCCGGCGTCCTGGCCGCGCCGATCACGGTGCGCGCGGCCGCCATCGGATCGGTGCAGGTCAGCGCGCGCGGTGACGACCTGCGCTTCGAGGGTTTGACGCTGGACGAGGTGCGCCTGGCCATCGTCGACGGCGTCGCGCCCGGCGAGGCGCGCGTGGTGCTCGAGGAGGCGGTGCGCGACATCCTCGAGGGGGTGTTGAACCGCGCCCTCACCGACGGCCTGCCCACGCTGCCCATCCCCTCGTTCACCGTGCCCGCGGGCCTGCAGCGCTTCGGGCTGAGCCCCGGCACGACCTTGGGCTTGCGCCAGCCGAGCCTGAGCGGCAACACCGTGCAGTGGTCGGTGGAAGGACGGTTCGGCGAATGAGGCCCGTCGTCTGGTGGATTTGCCTCGCGGCCGTGACCGCCGCCTGCGCCGACGACGAGGCGGCCTCGCCGGCGCCCGACGCCACGGTCATCGACGTCGACGTCGACCTGCCGCCCGAGGGCCAGGCCGCGTTCATCGACGTGCGGCTCGAGCCGCGGGCGCCCTTCTACACCCTGCAGGATCGCCCCACCCTGTCCGCCACCGTGTACGACCGCGAGGACACGCCGCTCGACGAGGTCGTCTCCTGGCGGGTGGAGCCCGCGGGGCGCGTCGACGGCAGCACGCTGGTGCCCACCGCCGAAGGCCAGGGCAGCGCCTGGGCCTGCGTCGGCGACGTTTGCGGCGTCGCCCACTTCTTCGTCGACCAGCAGGCCCCCGTCGTCACCGTCGAGGTGCCGACGCGCGCGGCCCGCATCGTGGGCGACGACACCATCCTCGTCGCCGGCGAGGTGGAGGACTCGAGCGGGGCCGACGTGTACGTCAACGACGTGCCCGCCCAACGCCAGGGCACCCGCTACGAGGCCCGCATCCCCGCGCGCTTCGGCCTCAACCGCATCGACGTGGTGGCCTACGACGGCGTGCGCCCGCCGGTGCGCGAGGTGCGCGAGGTGCTGTGGGCGCCGGAGGTGCTGCCGGTGGAGGCCGACGGCGTCGCCATCGACGACGCGCTGCTTCTGCGCCTCGATCAGGCGCTCTTCGACGACGACGTGCCCCCGCCGCCGCCCGACGAGACGGGCCGCCGCGCCGTGCGCGACCTGGCGGGCACGCTGGCCGCGGTGATCGAGGCGGTGGATCCCGTCGCGCTGCTGCCGCCCAGCATCGAGGCCGGTCCGGTGTCGGCCCGCGTCGTCGCCGCGCGGCTGAGCCCGGACACGGTCGACCTGAGCATCGCGGACGGGGGCGTCGAGCTGTTCGTCCGCCTCGGCGTCAGCCTCGACCTGGCCGGCGACCTCATGATCGACGGCCGTCGCGTCGACCTCGGCGGCGAGCTGCTCGCGCTGGTCGCGGCGCGCGCGCAGACGCGCTTGCAGATCGAGGCCAACGGCCCGCGGGTGATCGTCGAGGGCGTCGAGATCGGCATCGAGGCGATCAACGGCGTGCTCGACGATCCCCTGGCGCAAGCGACGCTGGACACGCTGGGCAGCACCCTGCGCGTGGCCATCGAGGCCTACCTGGACGATCTGGCCGCGCGGCTGGTGCGCGAGCGGGTGCAGACGCTGCTCGACGGGCTGACGCTGAAGGGCCTGGGCGTGCTCGACGGCATCCCGGTGCCCCTGCCCGGCCTCGACCTGACGCTCAGCTTCGCCGTGCAGGCGCCGGAGGTCCGACGGGCGACCTCGCTGACGCTGGCCATGGGCGCGCGCGCGCGCTTCGGCGCGCCCATCGAGCCGGTCTACCCCAGCCGCGGTGTCTTCGCCGAGGGCCTCGACGCGCCGCCACCCTGGCCCGCGGGCGGCCGGTTGGGCCTCGCCGTGCGCCTGGTCGCCTTCAACGCCGTCCTGCACGCCCTCTGGCAAGCCGGCGCGTTGCAGCTTCACCTGGGCGATCTGGGCGTCATGCTCGGCCCGCTCAGCGGCCGCGTCGACGCGCGCCTGCCGCCCATCCTGGTGCCCGGCGAGGAGGGCGGCCCCTTCCCCATCGTGCTGCAGGTGGGCGAGCTGGATCTGTTCGTCGGCGACGACGTCGAGCCGAACCACTACGTCGTCAGCCTGCGCGCCGGCGTCGTGCTCGACACCACCGACGGGCAGGTGCGGCTGGACGTCGCCGAGACGCCGGACGTGCGCGTCGCCCTGCTGGCGCGCGGCGCCACACCGCCCATCCCGCCGGACGGCCTGAAGGCGGTCATCGAGAGCATCGTGTGGAGCAAGGTGCGCGACGCGATCGGTCCCGGTCTGGTGCTGCCGCTGGATCAGGCCGCGCTGGGCCCCGAGCAGCTCGGCGCCTTCGCGCCCGATCTGCGCGCCCTGCGCCTCGCGCCCGCCTTCCCGACGGTGCCGGTGGTGCGCGACGGCTGGTTCGCCCTGCCCGCCGATCTCACCGTCGAGCTGCAGGAGTAGCGCCCGCCGATGACCTCGGCGCCACCTGTCGTCGTCGTCGTCGCCCTGTGGGTCGGCAATGCGAGCGCACCGCGCCCGAGAGGCCCGAACTGGGGGCCGGCGGCGGCCGTGAGGGCTCTCGACCACGACCACGACCACGACCACGACCACGATCTGGACCTCGGGGTCGGTCAGCCGCTCTCTATCGGGCGCGCAGGAAGTTCAGCTCGATGCGCGCCAGCACGTGGCGCGCGCGGGTGAGCGGCGCCATGTGGCCCGCGTTGGCGAACACCTCGAGCTCGGCGTGGGGCACGGCCTCGGCCAGCAGCTCCGCCATGCGCCGCCCGGCCACCGTCGTGCGCGCCCCGTACATCACCAGCAGCGGCTGCTCGAGGGCGCGGTAGGCCTCGGGCGGCAGATCGTCGAGGAACACCGAGGCCACCTCGCGGAACACCTTGCGCCCCACCGCGCGCAGGCCGTCGCGCTGGGCGTCGAACATGGCGTCCCAGAAGCCGGGCTGGTTCCAGTAATCGATGAAGCGCCGCAGCCACGCGCTGTCGCCGCCGCGCGTGGCGTCGAGGAAGTGCGGATCGGCGTCCCAGCTCTCGAGCTCGGCCATCCCAGCGGGATCGCGGCTGGCGCGCAGCAGGCCGAAGGCCGTGGGCTCGAAGACGGCCAGGCTGCGCACCCGCGCGGGCTCGCGCAGCGCCAGCCGAAGCGCGCACGCGCCCCCGTAGCTGTGCCCCACCAGGTGCACGGGCTGGCCGATGGCGTCGAGCACGGTGCCCAGCAGGGCCACGTCCTCGTCGATGGCGTGAGGGCTGTCGGGCCAGGGCCCCGAGTCGCCGTAGCCCAGCAGGTTGGGCGCCCACAGGGCGTGGCGGTCGGACCAGGCGCGGTACGTGCGGCTCCACTGGCGCGCGCCCATGCCCGAGGAGTGCACCAGCATCACCGGCGGCCCCTCGCCGCCCACGATCACGTCGACCTGCCCGGCGCCGTGGGGCAGCAGCACGGCCCGCGCGCCGGGTGGGATGGGGTTCAGCCCCGCGGCCATCTCACTCGCACCCCAGCACGGCCACCGCGGCCGGCGCGCCGGCGCGGAACAGCCGATACTGTCCGTCCTCGGGGTGCCGGGTCAGCACCGCGCGCGCGTCGGCGCCCAGCTCGGTCCGCCCGATGTGTACCCCCTCGTAGGTCATCCACTGCACCATCCAGTGCTGGGCCTCCTGCCCCTCGAACTGACGCCGGTGCACGACGCCGAAGCGCTCGCCGTCGTCGAACACGCTCTCGGGCTGCACCTCGGGGCGGTACAGCGCCGGTCGGTCGAGATCGTTCACCACCGCCTCGTTCAGCACCGTGCCGTCCACCGCGATGACCGCGTAGCGCAGCCCGAGGGTATTCTGGGCGTCGTCCAGCCGATCACGCCAGAACACGCCCAGCCGGTTGCGCGGCAGCGGGAAGATCCACACGCCGCGGTTGCCGCTGGTGGTGTGCGCGTCGCCCAGCCGCACGCGATCCCCGCGCGGCGCGCCCGCGGCGTCCAGCCGCTGCAGGAACACCGCGTCCCCGCCGGGCGCGTTGACCACGTAGGCCAACAGCGAGGTGCCGTCCCCCACGTCGGCCCGCGCGATGAAGGTGTCCTCGCGGGTGTCCTCGTGCTGCGCGCCGATGAACACCACGTCGCCGTGGTTGCCCAGCGCGTCGACCTCCACCCGGGCGAGCTGCGTGTAGGCGTTGTAGAGCACGCGGAAGCCATCGGCGGTGCCCCAGACGAGCGGGCTGTACCCCTTGCGGAAGTCCGAGATGACCGGATCCGCCCGCGCGATGGGCGCGCCCTCGGGGCTCACCCGGCGGAAGTAGATGTCGCGGTTGCCCTCGTCGCTGAAGGCCGACCAGACCACCGCGTACTGGGCGTCGGTGGCCGCCAGCGACGGGTAGTACACCGCGCTGGCCGAGTTGCCCCAGGGCGGCTGGTCGGTGTTGCCCAGCCTGTGCGGGCCGGCGGTGATCGCGCCCTCGAGGTCGACCAGCGCGAACGCCATGCCCTGCACCGGGGCGCCCGCCGCCACGGCGAAGCCGCCCGCCACCGGGGCCACGTCCAGCGCGACGTGCTGCGCGGCGAGGCCGGGCAGCGGCGTCCAGGGCCCCAGGCTGTCGGGCACCCCGCAGCCGACGGGCGCGACGCAGGCCCCAGCCTCGCAGGTGGCGCCCGCCGCCCCGCAGTCCTCGCTGACCACCCAGGCCAGGCAGCCCGTCGGTGCGCGCTGGCAGGTCTCGACCTGCGCGTCGGCGCAGCGCGCCTCGGCCTCCGGGCACGCGTCGGCGCAGGGCGCGGCCGCGCCGGGGGACGGGGCGCCCGCCGTGAAGTCCGCCTCGTTGTCGTCCGTGTCGGTGTGCCGCGCGTCCCGGCTGAGCGACTCCGCCTCCATCGTCGCCGCCGCCGGCGCGCCCTCACCGAAGGCCCGCTCGCCGGCGCCGAACGCGCCGTAAGCCAGCGCGTCGACCACCTGATCACCCCAGCGCAGCTGCACCGAGTCGGGCGCGTTCTGCAGGTCCGCCGCCGCCGCCCGCTGATCGGCCACCGCCGCCAGCGCCGGCTCGGCGTCGGGGTGCGCGACGACGAAGTGGCCGTCGGCAGGCAGATTGCCCGTCAGCGCCAACGTGCTGTATTCGCTGCCATTTGCGCC
The DNA here is from genome assembly GCA_030426945.1 of bacterium. GTDB lineage: Bacteria > Myxococcota_A > Bradymonadia > UBA7976 > UBA1532 > JACKDN01. Next base: position 10,549 of record JAUHXL010000050.1, on the reverse strand, counting down.
GTTCAGCCCGACCAGGCGGAAGCCCGCCAGCGGCAGCCCGCCGGGCCCGTACAGCTCGATGAACGCGAGGCCCGCGTCGACGCCCGGCGGGTCGTAGCGCACCTCGTTGATGACCACCACGCCGGGCGGCGGCGAGGGCGCGCAGGCCATCGCGGTGCAGCTCTCGGCCGCGCCGCAGGCCTCGACGGCGCCCCACTCGAGGCAGGGATCCCCGTCGAAGTTGCCGCAGGACTGCTGCCCGGCGGCGTCGGCGCAGCGCGTGGCCCCCGCGGCGCAGTCGTCCTCGCAGTCGGCCGCGCAGGCGCCGTCCACGCAGGCCTCGCCCATGGCGCAGCTCGCCCCGCCGCCGTACTCCAGGCAGGGATCCTCGTCGAAGTCGCCGCACACCTCGTAGCCGTCCGCCAGGCAGCGCCGCGCGTCGGCCGCGCAGGCGTCCACGCACACCGGCGCGCACGCGCCCTCGGCGCACACCTCGCGCGGACCGCAGGGCGTGGGGCTCGACCAGTCGCGGCAGGCGTCCTCGTCGAAGTCGCCGCACCGGCGGAAGCCGAGGCCGTCGCCGCTGCACTCGACGGCGCCCTCGGCGCACTCGTCGACGCACTCCGCGCGGCAGGCGCCCTCGCTGCACGACTGGCCCTCGGGGCACGCCTCGGGCGGCCCGAACTCGAGGCAGGGATCGGCGTCGAACTCACCGCACGTCGCGACGCCGGCCCCGGCGCAGGTCACCTCGCCCGCGGCGCAGGCGTCGACGCAGTCGGCCACGCAGGCGCCCGCCTCGCAGCGCTCGCCGCCGGGGCACGGCGTCACGGCACCCCACTCGAGGCAAGGATCGTCGTCCACGTCGGCGCAGGCCTCGACCCCGCCCGCGCCGCAGCGCGTGGCCCCCTCGGCGCAGGCGTCCTCGCAGGCCCCCGGATCGTCGACGCAGGCCCCGTCGTCGCAGCGCTGCCCCGCGCCGCAGGGCAACGGCGCGCCCCACTCGAGGCAGGGGTCGGCGTCGAAGTTCCCGCAGGCCTCGAGCCCCTCGGGCCGGCAACGCCGCGCGCCCGGCGCGCAGGTGTCGTCGCAGAGGGCGACGCAGGCGCCGGCCACGCAGGTGCGCGTGGCGCCGCAGGGCGCGACGTCCGACAGCTCCCGGCAGGGATCGGCGTCGTACTGTCCGCACACGCGGAAGCCCGCGCCGTCTTCGGTGCACACCGCCTGGCCGTTCTGGTCGCAGGCGTCCTCGCAGGCCTGCCCCACCGGCACGCACGCGCCGTCGTCGCAGCGCTCGTCCGCGCCGCAGGGCGTCACCGGCCCGAACTCGAGGCACACGTCCGCGTCGTGGTTGCCACAGGTGACGAAGCCACCGCCCTCGCAGCGCGCGGCGTCCACCGCGCAGGCGTCGGCGCAGTCGGGCACGCACTCGCCGTCGCCGCGGCAGGTGGTGCCGACCGGGCACGGGGTGCTGACCGACCACTCGAGGCAGACGTCGTCGTCGAAGTCACCGCAACGCCGCACGCCGTCCGGCCCGCAGGTGCGCGCGTCGGCGGTGGTGCAGGTGTCTTCGCACGGTTGGTCCCGGGGCACGCAGGTGCCCTCGTCGCAGCGGTCGGTGCCCCGGCACGGCAGGGGGGGCAGCAGGTCGCGGCAGCCGTCCCCGTCGGCGTCACCGCAGACGCGCGGCCCATCGGCGCCGCAGACCGCCTCGCCCGGCGCGCAGGCGTGTTGGCAGAGGGCGGCGCAGGCGCCATCGACGCAGGCCGATCCGCTGGGGCAGGTGACGTCGCCGCCCCACTCGGCGCAGCCGTCGCCGGTGAGATCGGCGCACAGCTGGAGCGTTGCGGTGGGCCCGCAGCGGCGCGTGCCGGGGGTGCAGAGGTCGGCGCAGGCGGGGGCGCCGGCGTCGGGCGGCGGTTCGAGGGGATCGGCCTCCTCGGCGCACGCGGCGAGCAACGCGAGAGGGAGCACGAGCAGCAGCGGTTGATGGCGCATCGAGACCTCCCCGGCGGGCCGCGCGGCGCGGCACCATAGCACGCCGCGGCCATCCCGCGCGTCGCCTGCGCCGGTAACCCCAACCCACAGCCCGCTACGAACCGGTAGCACCGCGGCGGCACCGCGGGCGCGCGGTGGCGCCCTGGGGCCGCGGCACGGCCGATGCTTTGGCTGCCGGCGACCTGACCCCTGGGGGATCTCACATGAGCCAGAAGCGCGTGTACCTCTTTCGCGAGGGCGACGCCTCGATGAAGAACCTTCTCGGCGGCAAGGGCGCGAACCTCGCCGAGATGACCAACCTGGGCCTGCCGGTACCGGCGGGCTTCACCATCACCACCGAGATGTGCAACGCCTACACGGCCGCCGGCGGGCGCATGCCCGAGGGCCTGATGGACGACGTGCGCGCCGCGATGGCCGACGTCGAGAAGGACATGGGGCGGCGCTTCGGTGACGCCCAGAACCCGCTGCTCGTCAGCGTGCGCAGCGGCGCGCGCTTCTCGATGCCGGGCATGATGGACACCATCCTCAACCTCGGTCTCAACCGCGACACCATGGAGGGCCTGCACGCCCAGAGCGGCGAGGCCCGCTTCGTCCACGACGCCAACCGTCGCTTCATCATGATGTTCTCGGACGTCGTGCTCGGCATCCCCAAGGAGCGCTTCGAGCACATCTTCACCGGCTACAAGAAGCGCCGCGGCGTGAAGCACGACACCCAGCTCGGCGCCGACGACATGCGCGAGGTGGTGCGCGACTTCCTGGCGCTGGTGCTCAAGGAGACCGGCGAGGGCTTCCCGGGCGATCCCTGGAAGCAGCTCGAGCTGGCCATCGAGGCCGTCTTCAAGAGCTGGAACAACGAGCGCGCGCGGATCTACCGGAACCGCGAGCGCATCCCGCACGACCTCGGCACCGCGGTCAACGTGCAGGCGATGGTGTACGGCAACCTGGGCCCGGACTCGGGCACCGGCGTGGCCTTCACCCGCGATCCGGCCACCGGCGAGCACGTCCTGTACGGCGAGTACCTGATGAACGCGCAGGGCGAGGACGTGGTGGCCGGCGTGCGCACGCCCCACCCCATCCGCGACCTCAACGCCCAGAACCCCAAGCTGTACGACGAGTTCCGCCGCTTCGCCACGCAGCTCGAGGCGCACTACGAGGACATGCAGGATCTCGAGTTCACCATCGAGCGCGGGCGCCTGTTCATGTTGCAGACGCGCAACGGCAAGCGCACCGGGCCGGCGGCCGTGCGCATGGCGGTCGAGATGGTCGACGAGGGCCTCATCGACAAGGCCGAGGCCATCAACCGCGTCACCGGCGACCAGCTCGACCAGCTGCTGCACCCTCGCGTGGACAGCCAGGCGCTGCACGACGCGGGCATCCAGCCCTTCGTCACCGGCATCGCGGCGTCGCCGGGCGCGGCCGTCGGCCGGGTCGTGCTGACCGCCGACGAGGCGGTGAAGGCGCACGAGGCGGGCGAGAAGGTGATCCTCGTGCGCGAGGAGACGAACCCCGACGACGTGCACGGCATGCTGTCGGCCCAGGGCGTGCTGACGGCGCGCGGCGGCAAGACCAGCCACGCGGCCGTCGTGGCCCGCGGCTTCGGCATCCCCTGCGTGGCCGGCTGCGACGCCCTGTCCATCGACGAGCAGGCCGGCACCATCAAGGCGGGGCAGACGGTGGTGAAGGCCGGTGAGTGGCTGACCATCGACGGCAGCACCGGCCGCGTCTACAACGACGCGCTGAGCCTCATCCCGCCCGAGGTCACCGGCTTCTTCGGCCGCCTGATGAGCTGGTGCGACGAGGTGCGCCGCCTGCGGGTGCGCGCCAACGCCGACAACCCGCGCGACGCGAAGCAGGCGCTGGCCTTCGGGGCCGAGGGCATCGGCCTGTGCCGCACCGAGCACATGTTCTTCGAGCCCGACCGCCTGCCGATCGTGCGCGACATGATCCTCGCCGACAACCAGCCCGCCCGCGACGCCGCGCTGCAGAAGCTGCAGTCGGTGCAGCAGGGCGACTTCGAGGGCATCCTCGAGGCGATGGACGGCAAGCCGGTCACGGTGCGCCTGATCGATCCGCCCCTGCACGAGTTCCTGCCCAGCTACGACGAGCTGCTGCAGCAGGTGACCGAGCTGCGGCTGGCCAACAACGTGCTGCAGGGCTCGGCCCTCGCGCACGTGCTGGCCGACAAGGAGCGGCTGCTGCACGCGGTCGAGGGCATGCGCGAGAGCAACCCGATGCTGGGCCTGCGCGGCGTGCGCCTGTCGATCATCATGCCGGGCATCATCGAGATGCAGACGCGGGCGCTCTTCTGGGCGGCCTGCCGCCTGACGAAGCGGGGCGTCGTGACCCTGCCCGAGGTCATGATCCCGCTCGTCGGCCACGTCAACGAGCTGCGGGTGGTGCGGGCGCGGGTCGAGGCCGCCGCGCGGGACGTGCTGGACTACTTCAAGATCGACATCCCGCTCAAGATCGGGACGATGATCGAGATCCCGCGCGCCGCGCTGACCGCCGGCGAGATCGCGGCCGAGGCCGACTTCTTCAGCTTCGGCACCAACGATCTGACCCAGACGACCTTCGGCTACAGCCGCGACGACGCCGAGGGCAAGTTCCTCCAGAAGTACGTCGAGCAGAAGATCCTGCCCGACAACCCCTTCGAGACGATCGACACGGTCGGCGTCGGGCGGCTGATGACCTTCGCGGTCGCCGAGGGGCGGGCCACGCGCGAAGGCCTGAAGTGCGGCATCTGCGGCGAGCACGGCGGCGATCCGCGCTCGATCGACTTCTGCCACACGCTGGGGCTGGACTACGTGTCCTGCTCGCCCTTCCGGGTGCCGGTGGCGCGGCTGGCCGCAGCGCAGGCCGCCCTGGCCCACGCCGGCGAGGGCTGATCGACCCGCGGCGCGCGCGCTACCGGGCGCGCGCCGCCCACGCCAGCAGGCTCACCGGCCCCAGCACCAGGGCCACCCCCACCAGCAGCATCGCGACATCGGTCTGGGCGCTCATGCGGCGTTCAACTGGCCTCTCGCTCGGGATCTTCCGCCACCGTGGGCGCGGCCACGACCACCCGGTCGCGCCCGGAGCGCTTGGCCGCGTACATCGCGGCGTCGGCGCGGCGCAGGGCGCGACCGAGATCGACCTCGCCGGGCCCCGCCACCGCGACCCCGACGCTGGCGGTCGCGCGGACCCGACCCGCCGGCGCGACGATCTCGACCGCGGCCACCGCCGCCCGCACCCGCTCGGCCGCGTCGACCGCGCCGGGCAGGCCCGTCTCGGGCAGCAGCACCGCGAACTCCTCGCCGCCCAGCCGCCCCGACGCGTCCCCAGCGCGCAGCGTGGCGTTGAGCGCCTCGGCGACGCCGTACAACAGGCGGTCGCCCACCTCGTGCCCGTGCACGTCGTTGACGCGCTTGAAGTGATCCAGATCGAACAGCAGCACCGCCGTCGGGTGGTCGTGGCGCGCCGCGCGACGCAGCTCGCGCCCGGCCGCGTCGAGGAAGTGACGGCGGTTGGCCAGCCCGGTGAGCGGATCGGTGCTCGCCAACGCCTCCATGCGCGCCGCGAAGCGCTTCACCTTGTCGTCGGCCTGCACCAGCCGGCGACCCACCTCGAGGCGCGCGCGCAGGACGGGCATCGAGAGCGGCTTGCTGACGAAGTCGTGCGCGCCGGCGTCGAGGCCGCGGACGATGTCCTCCTCGCCGTCGCGGCCCGTGGCCAGCACCAGGTAGGTGAAGGGACGCTCGTAGCGATGCACCAGCTCGCAGATGGAGGGCCCGTCGAGGCCCGGCATCACCCAGTCGAGCACCGCCAGGCGGGGTGGATCCGGCGCCTGCAGGGCGGCCCAGGCTTCGAGACCGTCGCGGGCGAGGACGACCTCGCCGTCCCAGTCACGCAGCGCGTCGCGGAGGATGGTCCGCGTGAGCGCGTCGTCGTCGGCCACCAGCAGCTTCACCCGTCCCCCCGCGGCTCTCACCCCTCCCCGAGTCGGTCGGGACGACACGCCGCCCGCCGGCCTGGGTCATCGGGCACCCGGCGGCCCGACCCTCTCGCCGACGCGGGTGAGGCCCAGATCGCGGGCGGCGCCGACGAAGGCAGCCCGCAGATCGACGGCCGAGGCGGTCGGGTGGGCGCGGGTGATGTCGGCGACGCGGCGGCACAGGGCGTCGGCGTCGGCGCGTCCGCTGCTGCAGCCCAGGGTGGGCGCCTCGGGCGGATCGCCCGGCCGATAGACGCAATGCAGGGGACCGCTCGGGCCGTCCACCCGCCGCGTCAGCGCGTGCTCGTTGCGGCACAGCGCGTCGGCCTCGCCCGGCCCGTCCTCTTCGGTCGAGCTGACGAAGAACGCGCCGAGGAAGCTGGCCACCGTGACGACCAGCAAGGGCACGACGCCGCGCGCCCGGGCCTCGCGGCGATACGCGCGCACGGCCAGGACCACCGCCCCCGTGCCCGCGAAGAAGGCCACCAGCAACAGGACGCCGACCGCGATGACGCACCTCCGAACCCCGCCGGCCTGTTACACTCCGCGCGCCACGGTGTCGAGGGGATGCAATGCGGCGGTGGTGGTTGCTGGGGCTGCTCGTGTGGGGGTGCGACGACGGCGGCGAGGAGGCGCAGCCGGTGGCCGACGCGGCGTCGATGGACGCGACGCCGCGCGCGGACGCGGCGCCGGGCGAGGACGCGGCCATGCCGGACGGCGACGCGCCCGACGCGGCGCCGGCGGTGGACGCCGCCCCCGACGCGGCCCCTGACGCCGGGCCGCCGCCCTTCGGCGATCCCGACTGCGATCCGCTGGTGCCCGAGGTCTGCGCGATGCCGTGGCCCTCGAACCTGTACCTGGCGCCGGACGCCGACCGCGACACGGGCTACACGCTGACCTTCGGGGCGACCTCGCTGCCCGCGAACCGCATGGGCCTGCCCATCGACCCCGCGCCCTACCTGCAGGTCGACGGCTACAGCGTCGGCACGCCGCTGCTGGTGGTGTTCCCGAACCTCGATCCGACGAACCTGCCCGACGAGGCCGGCATCGCCGACTCGCTGGCGGACGACGCGCCCATCGTGCTGCTCGAGGACGCCGGCGCCGCGGGGCTGCGCCGCGTGCCTTACTTCACCGAGCTCGACCGGCGCGACGACACCGACGCGCGCACGCTGTACGTGCGCCCCGCCGAGATCCTGAAGGAGGGCACGCGCTACGTCGTGGGTTTCCGCGGGCTGGTGGACGCCGCGGGCGATCCGGTCGCGCCCAGCCCCGCCTTCGTCGCGCTGCGCGACGGGCTGGCCGCGGGCGACGGCCCCCTCGGGCCCCGCGTGGCCCGCTTCGAGGCCGCGTTCGCGGATCTGGCGACCGCTGGCGTCGACCGCGCCGACCTGCAGCTGGCCTGGGACTTCCACACGCAGAGCTGCGACAGCGTGCACGGCGCCCTGCTGCACATGCGGGCCGACGCCACCGAGCGCACCGGGGCCGAGGGGCCGGAGCTGATCGTCGACACCGTCGAGCGCTTCACGCCCGAGCAGAACGAGCACATCGCGCTGCGCATCGTCGGCCGCTTCCGCGTCCCCAACTACCTGAAAGAAGACGGCATCTTCCAGGACGCCACCGGCTACGTGCTGAACCTGGGCGAGGACGGCCGGCCCGCCGCGGACGGCTGGCGGGAGCCCGAGTTCGTGGTGCGCATCCCGCACACCGCGCTCGACGGCACGCCGCACGGCCTGCTGCAGTACGGGCACGGGCTGAACGGCACCTGGAACCAGGTCGAGGCCGGCCACCACGACCGCACGGCGGCGGAGTACGGCTACATCTACTTCGGCGCCAGCATGACCGGCATGTCCAGCCCGGACGTCGCCGGCATCGTGGGCATCCTGTACGACATCGGCCGCTTCCCCTGGCTGGGACACAAGCTGCATCAGGGGCTGCTCGAGTCGATCTTGCTGCCGCGCGCGATGATGCACCGCCTCGCCGCGCTGCCCGAGGTGGCCGAAGCGGGCGTCGTGGTCGACCCCGACCGGGTGTTCTGGGAGGGCGACAGCCAGGGCGGCATCTACGGCGCCAGCCACGTGGCGCTGTCGCCCGAGGTCACGCGCGGCATGCTGGGCGTGCCGGGCCAGAACTACTCGACGATGCTGCAGCGGTCGGTGGACTTCGATCCGTTCTTCTTCGTGATCGACACCAGCTACCCGGATCCCAAGGACCAGGCGGTGCTGCTGGCGCTGGTGCAGACGCTGTGGGACAGCGCGGATCCGGTCAGCTACTACCGCCACCTGAGCGCGGATCCCTTCCCCGGCGACGCGCCGAACAGCGTGCTGCTGGGGCCCGCGAAGGGCGACTGGCAGGTGCCTCTGGTGACGGTCGAGACGGTGGCGCGCACCGACGTCGGCGTCGCCCTGATGGACAACTACGACGACGAGCGCGCCGTGCCGCTGGTCGACCCCGTCTCCTACCCGCACCAGGGCTCGGCCATCGTCAACTGGCATTACGGCAACCCGTGGCCGCCGGCCGGCAACCTTCCGCCCGAGGACGAGGTCGGCGATCCCCACGGCAAGCCGCGCAAGGACGACGACTACCGGCGCCAGATGATCCACTTCTTCGAGACCGGCGAGGTGATCGACGTCTGCGGCGGCGGCCTCTGCCCGCCGAGCGAGTGACGCGGCGCACGGTGGACGGCCGCGCGGCGCTCGCGGTCGGCGTGCGGGTGCAGCTCTCGTGGATGCAGCACGCGCCCTACACGCGGCGGGCCGACCTGACGGTCGAGGATCGCATGGCCCACGTCGTGGCGCGCGACGCCACGGGCTGGTGGGTCGAGGACGACCGAGGTGAGCGGCACCGCCTGCTCGACGACCCGCTCGAGGAGGCGCGCGACGACCCCGCGGCTGGCCGGTGGCGCATCGAGGGCGCGGTGCCCGCCTACGCGGTGGGCGAGCGGCTCGAGCTACGCTGGCGGCACCGCAGCCCGGCCCGGCGGGTCGCTGCGCCCCGCCCGGACACCTGGGGCACCGTGGTCGCCGAGGCGCCCAGCACCGTCACCGTGCGCGTCGACCTCGACGGCGCCGAGATCTCGATGCACCGCTGGGGCAACCAGGCCGACGTGATGGACCGGCAGGCGCCGCGCTGGTTCGTGATCGGACGCGGCGCCGCCGACCAGACCGTCAGCTGACCCGGACGCCCTTCCAGAAGGCGACGTACCCGGCGATCTCGGACGCGGCGGCCTTGGGCTCGGGGTAGTACCAGGCCGCGGCCGGGTTGGTCCGGCCGTCGACGACGACGTCGAAGTAGCGGGCGGTGCCCTTCCAGCCGCAGACGCTGGTGTGGTCGCTGCCGGCGAAGTGGGCCTGGTTCAGCGACTCGGGCGGAAAGTAGTGGTTGCCTTCGACGACGCGGGTGTCGTCGCTCTCGGCGAGCACGGCGCCGTTCCAGATGGCCTTGGGCATGACGTCTCCTCGGGGCAGCGGGGCACCGTTGGATGCGTCGGCCGCCGTGAACGGTTCGGCGCGCAGCGCCTCTACGGCCTCGCCGCGAGGCGACCGCCGGCGTCGCTCCGGGGCATTGTTGGTGGATGGGTTGGTGCGCGCTCGATGCGCTGCACCTCGAGGCGCAGCCAGGTCCAGGGGCGCCCGTCGGCGTCGCGCCAGGTGATGGTGGAGCGCGTCGGCACGCGCACGCCGTCGAGCGTCGCGAAGGCCGTCGGGTCGTTCTCGACGATCCAGTCGGTGAGCACGTCGTCGCGGTAGCGGCGCGCCTCGAAGCGCACGGGATCGCCGGCGGCGTCGACGTGGAAGACGCCCTCGGCCTCGACGTCGCCGAAGGTCATGCGGGCGCGGACCGCGTGGTCGTCGATGGCCTCCCAGCGCAGGTAGGGCTCGAGCGCGGCGGAGGGGAACCAGATGGTCTCGGCGAGGAAGCGCACGAGGGTGCCCTGGTCGATGGTCGGGCCGGCGGCGTCGACGATCGGCACCAGCCCCGCGACCTCGATGCGCATGCCGCCCCGGCCGCCGAGGTAGCGGTCGATGCCGCGCAGGCGCAGGCCGGCGGGGCCGCGGACGTCGACCACCCACACGAAGCCGGGCGTCGGCGCCACGAAGGTCTGCTCGGCTCGGAAGGGCAGCCACGCCGCGTCCGGCGCCGTCTGCATCTCGCCGCGCTGGGTGAGGTGAACCACGCCCGCGCGCGGGCGGTCCACGACGCCGGCGGCCCGCAGCCAGCGCTGCGCCGGCGCCGGCAGCGCGCGCAGATCGTCGGCCGTCACCACCGCCCGCGCCGCCGTCGGCGCGGTCGCCGCGAGCTGCGCGCGCGCCGCGTCGGCGCGCCCCGCGAAGCGCCACGCGCCGAACCCGATCGCCACCGCCACCAGCAGCACCACGTTCAGCGCCGTGCCCGCCTTGGCGTCCGCCCAGAACGCGACGACGACGACCTGCGAGAGCACGACGCCCGCCAGGCCCGGCACCCACCACAGCGCCACGTCCAGCAGGCGAAGCACGCCCGCGGCCACCAGCAGCGCCGCGGCCGCACCCCACGCGGCGCCCCAGCCGGGCGCGATGGGCAAGGTCAGTTGCGTCAGGGACGCCGGACGTAGCGCCTTCGCCACGCCGA